>VBIU01000231.1 GCA_005880945.1 Chloroflexota bacterium
GAACGACATGAAGGTCGTGATCGTGTCCGGGACGTACATCCAGGCTCCGGAGGGCAAGCCGGAATTCCGGCTCGGCCCCGGATCGTATTTCCTGCAACCGGGCGGCAACTACCGGCACACGACGAGCTGCGATCCGGCTGCGGACTGTTTGTTCTTTGTCGAAGGCAAAGGAAAGTTCGATCTCAAGCTGGTTCAGCCGCCCGCAACGGCGCCCGCGAAGAAGTAGCAGGCTTTTTCGCGTCGTCCTCCGGCCGTTCGGATCGTCGTGTAGTCCACCAGGGGAGTCCCGAGATCAGAAACTCGGAATTGCACTAGAGAAGCACGCTGCTGCGAAACAGTAGCGACGTTGTTTTCATCAAAACAGTTGCGCCGCACATCAACACAGCTCTCCCATCGGATCGCGAGCGCTGGCATCCGCGGACGCCCTTGTCGGTGGCTTGACGCTTGGCTTGGAACGTTGCATGAGACGACGGATGCGTCAGGGTCTCTCTCAGGAGCAAGCGTATGCACAGACACTCAGCTTTGACCTTCTCGCTCATCGCCGCGGCACTCTGCAGCGTCATCGGTTGCGGAAAGGACACGACCGCGCCTGGAACCCCCAGCTTATCGATGTCGCAGACGGGGAGCCTGACCACGCCACGTGACTTGCACACGGCGACGTTGCTCAACAACGGAAAGGTGCTCGTCGCTGGGGGAGTTGGTCCGACGACGCCCCCGCTGGTGGCGGAGTTATTCGATCCAGCGAGCGGGACATTCACTGCCACGGGAAGTCTGGGGGCGGTTCGCCATTCGGCCACGGCGACCCTGCTCAAGAATGGGAAGGTGCTGGTGGCGGGTGGCAAGGGTGCGCCGGGCACTCCGACAGCGAGCGCCCAGTTGTTCGATCCAGGCTCCGGGACGTTCATGCCGACCGGAAACATGACAACGCCGCGCGTCTTCTGCCCCGCGACGCTGCTCGCTGACGGACGAGTGCTGTTTGTGGGCGGACTCCCTACCGGCCCGACGGCGACGGCGGAGCTCTACGATCCCAGTAGCGGGACGTTCGCCGCGACGGGAAGCGTGCGGACACCGGCCGATTTCAAAACCGCGACATTGCTACAGAACGGAAAAGTGCTGGTCACGGGAGGACGACGAGACGGGGACTACCGGGGGATCGCGGACGCAGATCTGTACGACCCAGCCACGGGAAGGTTCGCTGCGACTGGAAGCATGGTGATGCCGCGTGCTGGACACGTTGCAACGCTCCTGCCGAATGGCAATGTGCTCATCACGGGGGGTGCTGCAGTTACCGGCGGCGCCGCCACGGCGACGGCGGAGGTGTACGACGTCGCCAGCGGGACCTTCGCTGTGACGGGCTCGATGGTCAGCGCACGAACGCTGCACACGGCCACGCTATTTCCGAACGGGAAGGTTCTCGTCGTCGGGGGAGACGCTTTCTTCTACAATGCAAGTCCTTCACCGCAGAGTCTCGCCACGGCCGAAGTGTACGATCCCGTGACGGGAGTGTTTTCCGCGGCGTCGGGCATGGACGTGCCGCGCGAATCGCACACGGCGACGCTGCTCGCGAATGGTTTTCTGCTGATCACCGGGGGAGGCGACGGCACCATTGGTTACCAGCCAACGACTGTGCTCGCGTCGTCCGATCTGTACGCGTGGCATTAACGACCGTCGGCCGTTCAAGCCCAAGAACGCGCCGGAGCCTAGGCCCTAGGCGGCGAGGCGCGGTGGGTCTAACGACCTTCTGACCGAGCGGCTCGAGCCTTGGTGACGCGGCGCCACTCGGCCCAGGTCAACAGGATCACGGCGACGTCCAGCACGGTCAACGCGAGCAGCCATCCCGACGGAGTGATCGCGTAGCGATAGATCTGATACATCACGAACGCCCCGAAGATGCCAATTGCCGTCGGGAACGCCCACAGCTCATCGCGCAGCAGCCCGTACACCAGCAGCGCCTTGATGACGCCATGCGCCAGCAGGTAGATCGCCGCGAAGAGCTGGGCGCTGTCACTCAGGTGGCCCGCGGCCTCGCGCAGATGGGTAGCGATGAAGTCGCGCGGGTCCTCACTGAGCTCGTTCTGGGTCAGTCGCGCCACGAGATTCTGCAGCGTGCCCGGCCCTATCCAGAGCAGGACGAAACCGCCGATCAGCTCGAGGAGGCCGTTGATCCCCTTGAGGACGACGCCAATCTCGAACGCGATGTGGATTTTGGAACGGGGCTGCGGCATGCGCGAGTATACACCGGTCCTGTAACCGTGACGTATGGGCCGCCGGTGGACTATGCGGACTATCTCGCGCAGCCGCGCACACGGGAGACGGCGCAGGCGTTGATTGACCGCGTGATGGCAGCAATTCGGGCGCAGGGCGAGTAGCTTCCGCCCCATGGCTGAGCTCCGTCTCCCCCTCCGGCGCCGCCGGCGTACTCTTGCTCTCTGGCTCCTCGGCGTCACCATTCTGGTCTTCTTCTTCATCTCGCCCGTCATCGGGCTTCTCGCCGAGTGGCCGTGGTTCAGCGCGCTCGGGTACGAGCGGGTGTTCGCGACCCGGCTGGTGGCATCGTTCACGCTGGGTGTGTTGGCCGGGGGCGTGGCGTTTGCGTTTCTGTACGCCAATCTGCG
>VBIU01000234.1 GCA_005880945.1 Chloroflexota bacterium
CGCTTGGTTCTAAGCGAATTCACGAAACACGAAATACCGCTAAAATCGAAAGTTCGCTAGTAGGGACTAACCCGTATGCGTCGTGACTGGAAGGCACCACGGCGAACGCAGCAGACACTGAGGCGCCAAGACGCTAAGTGGTGAACAGAAAGCCACTTAGCGCCTGGCGTCGACCCAGCGATTGGTCGCATCGAGCACAGCGAGCACGGCGCTGCGCTCGGGGGACTCTCGAATCTCACACGTTCCGGTGAGTAATTGGGCTTCGCGACCGCCGAGGCCGTGGACGGCGACCAGCACGAACTTGCGATCGAAGGCCTCGATGATTTGCGCCCCCTCGAGCGCAATCGAGTTGTCCGGAAGCAGGGTATCGAGGCACGCCGCCGCCGCACGCGCCGCCGCCTCCACGCGGTTGCGCGTCGTGTCGGTCCCGAGCTCGTCGGCCTGCGCCTCCTTCTCGCCGAACGCGAGCTTCACGCGCACCTGCACGCGCTGCGGGCGCTCCGACGGCCGCACCTCGAGGCTCTTGAACACGACGACGCGGCGCTTCGAGCGCTCGCTGATCGCTTCTTCCTGCAGCGCCTCGATCGGCCGCACGTCCGCCGTCTGTGCCACGCTGATCTTGCGATGGTCGATCTTGAAACCGAGCTGCGCCATCAACGCCGATTCGATGTTGCGCACCACCTGCTTCGGCGCGATGCTGCTCGTGGTGAGGACGTGCACCTCGCTGACTTCCCCGAGCGGCGTCACGACCACGCGCGCCGACAACACACCAGTCAACCCGGTGATCAGGTTCTCCACCCGCTTCATGCCCCAGGGATCGGGCGTGCTACCGCCGAGCGGCACGGCCGGCTGATCCGGTGGTGTTGGGGAAGCATTCGACGTCACGTGGACTTCTCCTCTCCGCTCGTGGCAACCTGATTGCGGCCCGCGCCCTTGGCGCGGTACAGCGCCCGGTCCGCCGCGACCAGCACGTCTTCTTCCTTCTTCTCCGACCGGTACTCGGCGATGCCGATGCTCGCCGCCACGAGCCCCTTCGGATAACCCATCCCGACGCCCACTTCCTCCACCGCGGCGCGGATTTTCTCCGCCACACCCCGCGCCCCTTCCTCACCTGTCCCTACCAATACCACAACGAACTCGTCGCCGCCATAGCGGCCCGCCAAGTCTGTCAACCGGATATGCGCGCTGCAGCGCCGCGCCGTCTCCTTGAGCACCGCGTTCCCCGCCTCGTGCCCGAACTCGTCGTTTACGCGCTTGAAGTTGTCGAGGTCGAGGAACAGCACGGCAAAATGTTCACCGGTACGGTGGCAGCGCGCCACCTCGGTAGCCAACCGGTCGCGCAACACCCGGAACGACGCAAGCCCCGTCAGTGCATCCACCGCGGCTAGCTGCTGCGCCAGCGCCGCCTGGCGCTCGAGATAGCGGGGACACGACTTGAGGCTCGCCCGCCCTTGCGCCGCCGCCACCGCGAACTCGCGGCAGGTCTTGTAGCCGCAGGCGCCCGAATCCCACGGGCGGCCGTTGGGCGCGAGGCCAATCTGATCCAGGACCTCCTCCACCGCCTCGACCGAGGACCCGGTGCCGTTCACGGCGACCTGGAATGCCGAACCCACTTTGATTTTGATCCCATCGGCCAGCACCGACGTCGGCGCGCGCGGTGGCTCCGTCGCCCCCACGATGGCGCGCCGGCGGAACAGCTCCTCCTTGGGGCCGAGCAGCGGATGATCGAGGCAGCCCTCGCAGGGCAGGATATCCACGAAGCCGAGCGCGATGCGATCGACGGCGACGGCACGGGCGATCCCCTCCAAGGCGCCCAGCCCCCGCACCTTGCGGAAGCGGCGGCTCGATTGGCGCTCTTCCGTTAACAACTCGAGCGGCATGCCGCCGGCGGTGCTCCAATAGCGGCGCCGCTCCTCGGGGATGCGGCTGTAATACAGCGGCTGGTCCTTGACCCGGATGCCCCGCTTCGTGAAGATCCCCTCCAGCTCGGCCAGCGTGATGGAGGCATCCACATCGGCGCCGCCCTCCGTCAGGCAGACGCCGGTATACAC
>VBIU01000236.1 GCA_005880945.1 Chloroflexota bacterium
CCGGCTACGCGACGGGTGGCGGCGAGCCCAAAGACTTGTTCTTCGCGCCGATCGTGGCCGTGCAGAACCTGATGAAGAAAAATGGCGCCAAGATTTCCGATTACGATCTGATCGAAGCGAACGAAGCGTTCGCCGTGCAGGCGCTCGCCGACGGCAAGGCGCTCGGTTGGGACTGGTCGCGCGTAAACGTGCACGGCGGCGCCATCGCACTGGGCCATCCCATCGGCGCGTCCGGCGCGCGCGTGCTCACCACACTCTTGTATGCGCTGAAGCAGTACGGAAAACGAACCGGTCTCGCTACCCTCTGTTTGGGTGGCGGTAATGCAGTCGCCCTGTCGGTGGAGATGATCTAAATGGAAAGCACACTGGTCATTGGACGTTCTACATTGGGCATTCGACTTGGCGCGGTTGTCATCGGCGCGGTCCTTGTCGCGCTCGCAGCGCAAGTCGCAGTCCCGCTTCCGGGTACACCGGTGCCCATGACCCTGCAACCGATGGCGGTGCTGCTCGTCGGCGGTCTGCTCGGTGCCCGCCTCGGCGCGCTCAGCATGATTCTATATCTCGCGATGGGCGCGGCGGGCCTCCCGGTGTTCACACCGAGTCCGCTCCTGTTGCCGGGGATCGCTCGTCTCTTTGGTCAGACCGGTGGCTATCTGCTGGCGTATCCGATCGCGGCATACGCAGCGGCGATCGTTCCCCCTCTCCGCAGTGTGGAGAGGGAGTCAGGGGGTGAGGACACGGGGCGGCGGTGGACGCGCGTTGCTTTGGGCGTCTTCGTGGGCCTCGTGCTCATTCACCTTGGAGGACTCGCGCAGCTCGCCATTTTGACGGGCAACGTGTCGGCCGCCGCGCAGCTGGGGACCTGGCCGTTTCTGTTGGGAGACCTGCTCAAGCTGGTGATCCTCGTCCCCGTCCTGACGAGACTCACCCCAACGATTCGCGCGCGCCTCTGATGGCGCGCGTTTCGTTTGCGGATGTGAAGCGCGTCGCGATTGCGCTGGGCTGGGTCATTCTGTTCTGGGTGATCGGGTTCGGGGTGACGATTGGCATCGCCGAGTTCGTGCCGGGGTGGGGAGGCCGCGAGTGGGAGGTGGCTCGCAATGGCGTCTACGAGGTCATCGCGTTCGGCGCGGCCACGCTCCTCATCGGCCGCCTACTCAATAAGCGCTCCTGGTCCGACATGGGATGGCGTCGGCCGGTCCTCGTCCCCGGGCTGCGAGGCGTCGCGCTCGGTGCCTTCATGGCTGCCTTCGCCATTGGACTTGCGCTCGTGTTCGGTGCGCGGCTCGCCTTCACAGGTGACTGGAATGTTTGGGCGGGTGTGGCACTGCCGCTCATGCTCGGGCTCGTGCTCTCGGCGCTGGCTGAAGAGCTGGGATTTCGCGGTTATCCGCTGCGACGCCTAACCGACGGGCTTGGCGTTTTCTCCGCGATGATCGTGGTTGGCGTTCCGTTCGCGTTGTTACATCTCGGAAATCCCAGCGTCAGCGTCTTCAGCCTCGCGAACATTTTCCTCGCCGCGCTGTGGCTGTCCATCGCGTTCTTCGCGGGCGGCATGCCGCTCGCCTGGGGCGCGCATTTCGGCTGGAATGCCGGGCTCGCGCTGCTGTTCGATGCACCTGTTTCGGGCTACATGTTTCACCTCCCCCTGGTGGAATACACACCGGGACTGCATCGCTGGCTCGACGGCGGCGCGTTCGGACCGGAAGGCGGGATTGTCGCGACGATCGCGCTCAGTGCCGGCACGCTTTTTCTGCTGACCCGGAAGGGCGCGTTCACGCCAGCAGCGGCGCCGGCGCCCGTACAGGTCGCCGCGTGAGCAAAGTTGCGGTCGTGGGCGCCGGAACGATGGGCAACGGGATCGCCCACGTGTTTGCGCAGCAGGGATGGAACGTCACGCTGGTGGACGTTGCACAGGACGCGTTGGATCGCGCGCTCAAGACGATATCGGCGAACATCGAGCGGCTGGTGAAAAAGGGAGCGCGGAGCACGGAGCAGGGAGCAGAAACGCTCGCGCGAATCGAAACCAGCACGTCGCTCGATGCGGCGAAGAACGCCGAGCTCGTTGTGGAAGCAGCCACCGAGAACTCAGACATCAAGTTCGACATCTTCGAGGACCTGGACCGTTTGGCCCCCAACGGCGCGATCCTCGCGTCCAACACCTCGTCGATATCGATCACGGAAATCGCCAAGCAGACCAGGCGCCCCGAACGCGTCATCGGGATGCATTTCATGAACCCGGTGCCTCTGATGCCGCTCGTCGAAATAGTGCGGGGACGGGG
>VBIU01000237.1 GCA_005880945.1 Chloroflexota bacterium
CCCGTTTCCCGTCGCAAGATCACTTGCGTCCTCGATATGACGGCCGGGCCCGGCAACGGGGAAGCAGTATGGGAGCGGCTGAGTTCAAACGTGCGCCGGAAGGTGCGCCACGCGCAGAAGGATGGCGTCAACGTCAGGTTCGGGCTCGAACAACTGGACGGATTCTACGCGGTGTTCTCTCGGCACATGCGCGACCTCGGCACACCCACGCTGCCACGACGGTTCTTCGAGGCTCTCGCCGAGCAGTTTCCGCAGGACATGTGGGTCGGTTGTGCGTACCATGAGGGGATACCAGTAGCCGCCGGCTGCGGATTTCAGTGGGCTGGCGAGCTCGAGCTGACCTGGGTATCGGCCCTCCAGGAATATCACCGCGGCTACGCCAACATGCTGTTGTATTGGGCATTCATCGAGCGGGCGGCGAATCAGGGTCTCCGCGTCTTCAATTTTGGCCGCTGTACGCCCGGTGGCGGTACACATCGGTTCAAGCAACAGTGGGGCTCGCGCGATGTGCCTCTGCTGTGGTATCAACCCGTCGCGGGCCGCCGAGCCGCTACGCCCTCACCCCACGAGCGCACCTTTGCCTGGGGCCCGGTCGTCTGGAAGCGGCTGCCGCTCGCCGTCGCGAACGCCCTGGGACCGGCGATCGTCCGGATGATTCCGTAGCATCTTCGTGTAAAGCTGCAGATAGCGGTCCATCATCACGTCGAACGTATACGATTCCGTTGCTCGCGCCTGCGCCGCGGCACCCAGCCGGCGCGCCTCTGCGGGATCTGCGAGTAGCGTATCCAACGCCTTGGCGAGTGCTGCTGGGTCGCGGGCCGGGACCATCACGCCGGCGCGCCCGCCGTCGAGAACGGTCGGCACTTCACCCACCGCGCTGGCGACGACGGGCCGCCCAGCCAGCATCGCCTCGAGAAGTGCCAGCGGGACTCCCTCGGAGAGCGAGGGCAGCACGAACACGTTCGCGCCGGCCAGCACATTCCCGATGTCCGACCGTAGACCCAGTAAGTGGAAGCGGTCGCTCACCTGAAGGGCGCAGGCGCGGTCGCGTAGCCTTTCCTCCAGGTCCCCCCGACCCGCGATGGCGACGTGCAGACTCGGATAACGCGGGGCGAGCAGGGCCAACGCCTCGAGTAAGTACCCGTGCCCTTTGACCGGATACAGGTTGCCGACTGCCACGACGAGTTGATCGGTGCTTCCCAACCGGAGTTCGTCTCGCAGCGAGGAATGGACGACGGGCTGCGGCGCGCGCACGCCGTTCGGGATGGTCACGATTCGCGATGGGCGGATCCACAGGTCCTGGGCCAGATGGTGAGCGAGGCTCTTGGACACGGTAACGACTGAATCGCTGGCGAGGGCCGCGAGGCGCAGCGCGATGCGCCGCTGCAGCCGACCGGCGTAGTAGCGGCCGCCATGCATTGTGAACAGGTGTGGGACCCCGGCCCGCCGGGCCGCCCAGGCGCCGTACACCGCCATAGTGAATTCGTGACTGTGAGCCAATGCGACGCGGTGCCGCCGCAGCGTATCGGTGAGCCAACGTGCGAACGTCGGCGAAAACGGGCGCTCGAGACGAAACGGCTCAACCAGGACGCCGGTCCCGCTCAGCTCGCGCGCGAGCCAACCCTCGCCTGCGGCTGGGACGACGATGATGTTCTCGCTGCCGGCAGCTTGCAATCCGGCGGCGACGCTGGCCACCATGCGCTCGGCGCCACCCGGGCCGTCCGACTCGATCAGGTGCGCGAAGCGCACGCCGCGCCAACGCGCAGTTTGGACCGGCGTCATCTGTAGCGCCGGAAACTCAGCCCGGCGGTCCATGCATGAAAGGCAGCGTCTCCGATGCCCGAAGGCACGTTGACTCGAGGAAGCGTCCAGGCATCAGGCGTCGCGATTCGGCGATCCGCGGCGAGGGTGAATGCGGCGCGATAGCCCGCTGAGTAGACCGCGCGGCGCACCCGGTCATTCCACAGGCCGTAGGGGTAGGCGAAGAACTCCGCGGTCACGCCGGTGCGATCCTTGATGACTGCGCGGCTGCCCACGACCTCACCGCGCAGGTCGCGCTCGTCCAGCGCCGGGAGCGAACGATGCGTCGCCGAGTGCACTCCGAGCCCCAAGCCTGACCTGGCAGCAGCTGCGATCGTGTCCCATCGAGCGGGCTGGCACCAGCGTGGAGGGTGCGAGAGAGAGAGGCAATGTGCGGGCGCGAGCGATGCCACAATAGTGGCGCCGTCACCGCGAAACGCAGTGAGCCAGTGCCGGCGGCGAGTTTCCGAGTAGGTACGCACCACCTCGGGATCGTCCCACCAGAAACGGGCGTCGCTCCCAGGCGCCTCGGCGACGATGAAGACCGTCGCCGGAATACTCAAGTCTCGCAGCAGTGGCCACGCGTGATCGAAGACGCCGGCGTAGCCGTCGTCGAACGTCACCGCCGCTACGCCACGGAGCGATTCCCGATGCGACCAGCGTTCCACGAACTCGTGGAGCGAGACGACCTCGTGGTTGCCCGCGAGCCATCGCACTTGTCGTTCGAAGGTGCGCAGCGGCATATGGAGGCCGAGATTGTCACGCCAACCAGCGTCGGTGTCTGCGACGATGTTGTGGTAGCACAAGACGACGCCCCCGGTCGACAGTCGTCGCGCGAGGGCAGTCACTCCCGACAACTGCAGCGCCCGGTAGCACATCGACGCTAATCTCAACGCACGCCCACCGTCAGATTGCTGGGGACTGGCTTCTCTGCCGCACGGCCAGTGACGGGCAGGTATACCTCGACCAGGTCGCTGAGGCGAGTCAAGAGCTTCTCCGGATTGAAGCGCTCATTCACGTCGCGTC
>VBIU01000019.1 GCA_005880945.1 Chloroflexota bacterium
GGGATAGCCGTTGGACTTGACGACGATGAAATCGCCGATCAGCCCAGAGTCAAAGCTCATCTCGCCCCGGATCATGTCGGTGAACTTGACCTCGCCGCCCGGGACCTTGAACCGCACGGCGAACTCGGTTCGGCCCGCGGGTGGATTGTTCAAGCAACGGCGCGAGTATCTGTATGGACGCTTCTCCGCCTGTGCCTGCTTGCGCTCCGAGTCGAGCTCTTCCGGGGTGCAGTAGCAGCGGTACGCCGTGCCATCGGCGAGCAGCCTGGCGGCGTGCTGCTTGTAGACGTCAAGGCGCTCTGACTGGCGGTAGGGCGCGTGCGGTCCGCCCTTGTCGGGGCCTTCGTCCCAGTCCAACCCGAGCCAGTGCAGGCCTTCGTAGATGAGCTGCTCGTACTCGGGGCGGTTGCGCTCCACGTCCGTGTCGTCGACCCGCAGCACGAAAGTGCCGCCCTCCTGGCGCGCGAAGACGAGGTTGTAGAGGGCAGTGCTGGCGGTTCCAAGATGGGCGAAGCCAGTAGGGCTGGGCGCGATCCGCACCCGGACTGAGGACTCGTCAGACACCGCCATATGCTACGGGCGTGCCTGGATTGCTCGCCCTTGTCGGAGGCGACGAGTTCAATGCGGGCAACGAGGAGCAGGACCGCATGCTCGCCGCCGCCGCCGGGCGAGGGCCGGCTTTCGTCGTCCCCACCGCCGCCGCCCGTCAGAAGCCGGACGTGTCGGTTGCCCATGCCACGAGATGGTTCCAACAGTTCGGCATCGACCTGCAGGAGCTGCCTGTGCTCAAGCGCACCGACGCGAATTCCGCGGCCATCGCCGAACGTGCTCGAGCCGGAGGTTTCTTCTACCTGGTCGGCGGCGACCCAGGTTTGGTCGCTCAGGTGCTGCGCGGGTCGGCTGTGTGGTCGGCAATGTTCCAGGCGTGGCGTGACGGCGCGGCGCTGGCCGGCTCGTCCGCGGGCGCGATGGCCCTCTGCAGCCACACGCTCGTGCGCGCGACCTGGCCCAATCGCTTCAACCGCCGGTCCGCCGATGCGCTCGGGCTTCTGCCGAAAACGGCGGTCTTGCCGCACTTCGACAGCTTCGGCCACCGGTGGGTCGAATCGGCGCAGGCGGCGGCACCGGGACTGATCCTGCTGGGCATCGATGAGCGCAGCGCGGCACTGTGGGATGGCGCGAGGTGGCTCGCCGCAGGCCCTGGAGCGGTGACTGTGGTCAACCGCTCGAAAGTCGCGCGCTTCACCTCCGGCCAGGAGATATCGGGTTTGCGGCGGCCCGCCAGTATGCTTCCGAAGCAGTGATCGCATCAGTCATGAACCGCCCTCCGAAGACGCTGCACGCGGGGATGCTGCAGATGGGTTCGCTCCGAGTGCACCACATGCACGGGGGGCGCGGGACGCCGGTCCTCTTCATCCATGGACTTGGCTCATCCGGCTACATGGAATGGCGTTTCAACCTCGAGTTCGCCGCCGCCCGCCACCGCGTCTACGCCCCCGACCTGCCGGGCTTCGGAAGAACCGAGAAGCCACGTGCTCGCTACGGCGTGCCGTACTTCACGCGCTTCATCGAGCGATACATGGAAGATCGTGGGCTGCGCTCGGCAGCGGTCGTCGGCGCGTCGCTTGGCGGGCGCGTCGCACTTGAGCTGGCCCTCAGGCACCCCAAGCTCGTACGCAAGCTGGTGTTGGTCAACGCGCTGGGTCTCGGCCGCCCGAACCTTCAGCTCTCATACGGGTTGATGACGCTGCCCCGTGTCGGCGAGGCGTTCATGAAATTTGCCGGCGACGCCGTCCGCCTGGCGCCGCAGAGGGTGATCCGGCGGGTCGCAGCTCGTTACGCGGGATCGGGCGGGAACCTGTCGAGAACGATGGACGACGACTACTTCACGAATCTGCGCGAGCTCTACGCAGCCGACGGCTATCCGGACGCGTACCTTGCCACGGTCCGCTCTTTGGTTACCCCCAAGGCGCTCCTGGCTGCCGATTACGACATGTCGAGGCGCCTGAGCGAGCTGAAGGCGCCGGTGCAGATCATCTGGGGCGCCGACGATCCGCTGTTCCCAGTCGCACATGCGGCCCGGGCCCACGCGTTGATCGCGCGGTCGCGGCTGGCAGTGCTGGAGGGCGCCGGCCACACTCCTCAGGCGGAGCGTCCCGAGGAGTTCAACCGCGTCCTCGACAATTTCCTCTCCTCCTAGGGGAGAACCGCCGCGACAGTACACCGGTCCTGAGTACCGGGCGCTGGTCGATGCCCCGATCGACCCGCTGGTCCACCCGGATCCCACGCATCCGGCGCGCCTCTATCGCATCATCCGCGGGTTCGTGAGATGGCTCGTGCCGAAGATGTTCCGCGTCAGGGTCAGCGGTCTCGAGAACATCCCAACGCCTCCGTTCATCATCGCCGCGAACCACCAGGCCTGGTTCGACTCGGCGTTCATCGTTCCTTTTTTTCCGGAAGCTCCGTTGATCTACACGATGGCCAAACGGGAAACGGTTTTCAACCGCGCCTGGAAGCGGCGACTCCTGCCACTCATCGGCGTATTCCCGATTTCGCCGCACCAGGGACAGCTCGACGAGGCCGGCCTGAGAACCGTCTACCAGGTTCTCGCTAGAGGCGGCGCCGTCCTGATGTTCCCGGAAGGGCGCTACTCGCGCGGCCGCGCGCTCCGCCCGCTCAAGGTCGGCATCGGCCACTTCGCGCTCCAGGCAGGGGTACCGATTGTCCCCGTCGCGGTCAGAGGTACCGACGTCCTTCGACCGTTCAGCCGGGTTGACGTTTCCATCGGCCCGCCGATCTATCCCGATCCACCGGCGTGGTGGTCGCTGAGCCAGAAGGTCGGGCAGGTGGTGGAAACCGTTCAGCGCGCCATCACGTCCGGCCTGCAGCGACGTCGGGAAGGTTCGGGACCCAAAGGTTAGTATCCGGTGGCCTTGCACCTGGTCATCGGCGCGGGAGAGTTCCTCGGCGACTCCGTCGCGCGGGCGCTGGCCGGCGAGGTGCCGGTAATCGCGCTGAATGCGGACGCCGATGACGAGTCGTTGAGTGATGCGATCAGCGCCGTCGAGGTCGTGCACGTCTGCGCCCAGACGTGGTCGCCGGCGCACAGGCTGCGTTACCGCAGGGCGATCCCATCGCTGCTCAAGCGGGTCATGGAGGCCGCCCATCACGCAGGCGTGCGGCGAATCGTCCATCTCTCGACAGCGGACGTGTACGGCCCCGATCACTTCGCGCGCATCACCGAGAGATCGAAACTTCGACCCGTACACGCCTACGAGCGGCTGAAGCTGTTCGAAGAGCGCTGGATGGTCGACGCACCCAAAGGCCTCGAGGTCGTGATCCTTCGGCCGGCGCGCGTGTTCGGCTCTGGAGAGGACTGGATTCTCCCACGGCTCATGCGCACCCTCGCGCGAGGCCGCTTGTGGCTGCCCGGCGGGGGCCGGGGCCTGCAAACGTTTGTGTCAGCGGGCGACGTCGGTCGCGCCTGCCTTGCCGCGGCCGACCGCGGCCGCCCTGGACACAGCTACCTCGTCGCCGGATTCGACGCGTCGTGGCGCGACCTCATCGAGTCGGCGGCAAGGTCGGCCGGCATCGAAGCCGACATCGTTTCCATGCCATACGACCTCGCGTACCTGAAGGCTCTGGCCACCGAGACCGTGACGCCTCCGGGCGCAGTTGTTTGGCCAGGCATCTACGCGGTGGACGTGATCGGAAAGCCTCACTACTACGACGATTCGCACTCGCGGCGAGAGCTGACCTGGTCGCCGTCAGTTGGGAGCTTCGAGCAGGATATGCCTCAGATGGCCCACTGGCTTACGGAGCTGACGGCCGGCGCGCCGGCGGCTATTTCACGGCGAGGCAGGTGACCGTTTTGAAGACGCCATCGATCTTCTGGATCTTGTCTACGATCAGCGAACCGATCGAGTTGACGTCCGGCGCCTCGCACACCGCTATGACGTCGTACTCGCCGGTGATCGCGTCCGCCGCTGTGATGCCGCCGACACCTTCCATCTTCTTGGCCACCTCGAGCGCGCGTCCGGGCGATGCGTTGATCAGGACATAGGCCTTCATTCGTCTACCCCCCACCTGATTACGGTTGGTTCGATCGTGCCCCCAGAGTACACGTAGACCTGGCGGCCGTCAGCGCGATTTGAGGGCGCGAATCATCACCTCATCGGTGACGTTGGCGCCGGACAGGATCACGACCACCCTCTCGTTTGGTGCAGGGCTGTAGTGGTACAGGAGAGCGGCCATTGCGGCGGCCCCGGCCGGCTCGGCCAGCAGGTGCTCCCATTCGAAAAGCAGCCGGATCGCACGCAGCATCTCAGCGTCCTCCACGAGCACGACATCGTCGACGTAGCGCTGCGCGAGCTCCAGGGTCAGCTTGCCGGGGGCTGAGGCGGCCAGCCCGTCTGCGATCGTGTTGACGCGTTCGAGAGTCACCACCCGACCCGCCTTCAGCGACCGGTGCATTCCGTCGGCGCCAGTCGGCTCCACTCCGATGATCCGAACCTTGGGCCTCCGCTCCTTGATGTAAAGGGCGATGCCGCCGATCAATCCACCACCACCTATCGGCACCAACACCGTGTCGAAGTCATCGAGATCGCGCAGCAGCTCGACGCCGATGGTGCCCTGTCCCGCGATGACGTCCGGGTCGTTGAACGCGTGCACGAAGGTCGCGCCTCCTTCCTCCTGGTGGCGCATGGCCTCGAGATACGCGTCGTTGTAGTTACGTCCGGCTTGAACGACGGTGGCTCCGAGCCTCTTGATGGCCTCGACCTTCAGCTGGTTGGCCGTCTCCGGCACGAAGACCGTCGCCGGGATCTTGAAGGCCGCGGCCGCGTAAGCGACGCCCTGGCCGTGGTTGCCGGCGGAGGCCGTGACCACACCCTCACTGCCCTTCTCGGGATGGAGCCGCATGACTTTTGTGAGCGCCCCCCGCACCTTGAACGCGCGGATCGGCTGGATCGATTCCACCTTGACGTGGACGTGGCAGCCCGCCTTGTGCGTGAACGCTCGCGAGTATTGAAGAGGGGTCGGTGATAGATAACCGGCAAGGTCGCGCGCCGCCCTTTCAATCGAGCTTGGTGTGATGCTGGCGATCTCGGAACCGACTTCGCGCAACGGCTAGCTCGGCTTCGGCCTGCGCCGCTTGCTTGCGATGTGCAGGGCCAGCTTCTTCAAGCCCGGATTGACAGCCACGACCTTCGGCGGCCGGATTTTTCTGTCCCGCGCCCGATTGCGCGCGCTTTCTCGTGGAGATATCCGCTCGAGGTCATCGCCCATGGGGCTAAAAGTCTGCGGGAACTATCGCTCGCTTGTGTGTCCCTGAGCCGAGGAGCTTGTCGCCCTGGTGGCACTCGACGTCGAAGTAGAGCTTGTTGCCCTTGACCTCGGTCAGCGTGCTGCTGACGACCACCGTGCTGCCCGGCGCCGCGGGCGCCAGGTGCCGGACGTGCACCTCGTAGCCGACGGTGGTCTGCCCTTCGGGTAGCAGTCCGTGAAGAGCCTTGTGGCTCGCCGCCTCCATCAGGCCGATCATCGCGGGGGTCGAAAAGGTGCCCTGGCCGCCCACGTGGCGGGTGATCAGTTCGCCCTCGACAACCCGCTCCAACCGCGCTTCGAGGCCAGGGTGGATGCCATCCGACGTCGCCAACACTTAGATTGTCGGTGATGACCAGATGGTCGCGGGCGGAGCTCCCCACCGGATCTTCGGCGCCCAGGCGCCCCATCTGCGTTGTTGCGGCCTCCGCTCCTCACTTACGCATCAACGGATGCGCGCGCTCCGGTGCTCGGTCGCGCCTAGCAGCTGGAGCACCTGAACACCGAATCTCTCGCCGGGGCCTCCACCCGTGACCATGCCGATCGTGCGCAAGGCGATCTTTCCCGCTGCCGGTCTGGGGACCAGGTTCCTGCCCGTCACCAAGGCGCAGCCGAAGGAGATGCTGCCCCTGGTCGACAAGCCGACGATCCAGTACGGCGTAGAGGAGGCGATCGCCAGCGGAATCGAGCAGGTGATCATGGTCACCGGCGGCGGCAAGCGGGCGATCGTCGACCATTTCGATCGATCTCTGGAGCTCGAGCATTACCTCCGAAAGCGTGGCAGGGAAGACCTTCTGGCCATCCTCGCGAGGGTCGACCGCCTCAGCGACCTCGTCGACATCACCTACATCCAGCAGAAGGAGCCGCTCGGCCTCGGCCATGCGGTGTGGACTGCTCGAAGGCTGGTGGAAGGCGAGGCCTGCGCTGTCCTTCTTGCCGACGACGTGATTCTGGGGGGCGATCCTTGCCTCAAGCAGCTCATCGAGGCGCATCGCAACACCGGGGCAACCGTGCTTGCGGTTCGCCGCTTTCCTCGTAGCCAGGTCGGCCGCTACGGCGTCGTGGTGGCCGACAGTGGCAGCGGGCGGCTGCACAAGGTCACCGACATGGTCGAGAAGCCGAAGCCGGGAACCGAGCCGTCGGACCTGGCGATCATCGGCCGGTACGTCCTGACCCCTGCGGTGATGGCCGAGCTCGAGCGCGTCGAGCCCGGCGCCGGCACGGAGATCCAGCTCACCGATGCGATCAAACGCTCGATCGGCGCACACGCCGTCGTCGCGCTGGAGTTCGAGGGGGACTACTACGACACCGGGACGGTTCCGGGCTACCTCCGGGCGAACCTGACGATGGCGATGAAGAGAGAGGACCTTCGGGAGGAGCTCGGCCCCCTGCTCAAGGAGCTGCTGGACGAGTGGCTGTCGGTCGAGGCGGTCGGGGAATCGCCGCATACGGGGCTATAATCGGAATACCGCTCAATGAGCCGAACCCCCGCCCGAGTGATTTACCTATGGCTGTTTCAGGACGAAGAAGATTCGACGACGACAAAGTTGTCAAGTATGAAACCCCGGAGAAGGACTTCGAGGTCGAGGTTTCGCGCACCCTCAACAAGTGGTGCGTCACGGTCTACCAGATGCCCGACAAGCAGATCCTGGTCCAGGACTTCTTCCCGGAGCGCTGGAAGGCGCTCGCACGGGCGCAGGACTTCATTCGCCTCCTGAACCAGCGAAAGAAGAAAGAAGAGGAAGGGAACGCGGGCGCGAACGACGACGACTACTGAAAAGCGCGGGTGAGGACGCAGGTCCTCCCCCACGGAACCCCCTCCTGTTTATGGCGACGCCCGGAGGTGCTTGGCTGTGGCGCGCTTGGGTGACGGCCGGGATGAACCCGGCCTGAGTGCCACCCGCCAATGGCCTTTGATGCGCCGCCCGATGACGGTTCTCCGGTCTCGTTAGAATTCACGGCTCGTGAGCTGGGATTTTGTCAGGCGTGAGTGGGGTGCGGTGACGTTCGTGCTAACGGTCATCGTCGGCATGATCGTGGTGCCGCTGGCTCTTTACTTCGCCAACCAGGGCCCGGGCGCGGTCGCGGTTCCAACCGTGCCGGTCACGAGCAGCCCGCAGGCAAGCGGCGTGCACACCAGCCCAACGCCGTCCCCATCGCCTTCGACGAGTCCATCGAAGACCCCCTCGCCAAAGCCGACGAAGAGTCCTTCGCCGAGTCCTTCTAAGAGCCCTTAGCCCGCCAGCTGCCAGAGCAGCCGGTCGCCGTTCGGCTCGACGATGTCTGCGAGAGGCATCGCGACCTCCCAGTCGGGCGCGCCGCCGGCGGTGACTCGCATCTCGATGACGTCGGAAAGCCGCAGGTGTGCGATGCCCGCGCAATCCTTCAGAAACGCGAAGACCACCGGACGCACGAGGTTCAGCACGTAGCTTGCGGATACCTGTGCTCCGTCCGATAGCGTGTGGCCGGTGAGGCTGCGGTCCCGAAACGCCATCACGACGACCTCATCACTCAGCATGATCGGGTCGCTCCACGCATAACCGGATGCGTCGGCATGACGCAGCAGCTGCAGGAGCTCGGCCAGCCGCTTGATCGGCGGTCGCGGTCCTTCGATGAGAAGAGGCACGTCCCGCAACGGCTCGTGAAGGTCCTGCGCCCGGTACTGGGCAGTGAAACCGAGATCGGAGATCCCGGCAAACGGCGCCGGAACCTTGATCGTCATCTCGCTGAGATGGGGGTTGCTGGATCGCATTCTGGAACGGGAACCCTTCATGCCGTATTAACGCACGAGCGCCACCTAAGTGTCTCCACCTTTACTGTTTGATTTCCTGTGCCTCTGACCGGAATTCGCGTTCTCGATCTCACCCGCCTGCTGCCCGGCGCCTTCTGCACGATGCTCCTGGCTGACCTGGGAGCAGACGTGGTCAAGGTCGAGGAGCCGATCGGCGACTACATGCGCTGGGCGCCCCCGCTGGTCGACGGCCAGAGCGCCCTCTTCAATGCACTCAACCGCAACAAACGCAGCCTCACCCTGAACCTCAAGTCAGAGGCGGGCCTCGAGCTGCTCCTTCGCCTGGCAGAGCGCTCCGCAGTGCTCGTCGAGGGCAACCGGCCAGGCGTCATGGAACGCCTGGGCCTCGGATGGGACGTGCTCCACGCGCGCAATCCCAAGCTCGTCATGTGCTCGATCACCGGCTACGGACAAGACGGTCCCTTCGCATCGCGAGCGGGCCACGACATCAACTACGTCGCCACGTCCGGCGCCCTTGGCCTGAACGGCGATCGCGACGGCCCACCGGTGCCTTTGTCGGTGCAGCTGGCGGATGTCGGCGGCGGCGGCCTTCAACCCGCGGTGGCGATCCTCGGGGCGCTTGTCGGAGTGGAGCGCGGCGGCCCGGGTCGCAGGATCGACGCGTCGATGATGGACGGCGCGGTCAGCTGGCTCGCCCTCGCGCTGGCAGCACGCGGCGGCGGAGAGCACGTGAGCCGGGGCGACCAGCGGCTCGCCGGCCGCCATGCCTGCTATCGCATATACGCGTGCAAGGGTGGGGGCTACTACAGCGTCGGCGCCCTTGAGCCGAAGTTCTGGGCCGCCTTGTGTGAAGCGATCGATCGGCCGGACCTCGTCGAGCTTCAGTTCGCGGAAGGTCCGGAGGGCGTCCGCGCGCATGCGGCGATGGAGTCGGTCTTTGCTTCGAAAACGCGCTCAGAGTGGGAGGCGAAGCTTGCCGGTCTCGACGTCTGCTGCGAGCCGGTGCTCGAGCTCGACGAGGTCGCCTCGCATCCGCAGGTCGCCGCACGAGGGCTCATCTCGCGCGCGCATACCGGCGTCGAGGTGCGGCCGGCCGTTCCCCTCCGTCCCGACTGGCGGCGTCTGGATCCTCCGGGGCTGGGTGAGCACTCCGCGGAGATCCTCTCGGAGATCGGGGTTGGCGACGAGCGTCTGGCGGCACTGAGAAAAGCGGGAGTCGTCTAGCTCAGGCCCTTTATCAGGACCGACCACAGCTTCTCGACCTGAACCCGCGTCTGTTCGACTGTGCCGCTGTTATCGATGACGTGGTGCGCGAGTCGCCTCTTTTCCTCGATCGGCATCTGGGCGGCGATCATCTCCCGTGCCCGCTCGGGGGTGACGCCGCGGCCGCGGACGAGGCGCCCGACCTGCAGCACCTCAGGCACGTAGACGAGGACTATCGAGGAGTACAGACGCTCGAGACCGTTCTCGAACAGGAGCGGCACGACCTGGATGACGAGCGCCGCTTCGCGAGCGGCGGCTTCGGCCGTTCGCGCCGCCATCCATTCGCGCACGAGGGGGTGGACGATCGCGTTGAGTCGGCGCCTCGCATCCGGGTCCCGGAAGACGAGCTCGCCCAGATGCTTCCGATCGATGCGCCCTTCGCGCACGTAATCGGTGCCGAACTCCCGGACGACGGCTGCGAAGCCTGGCGTACCGGGCTCGTAGGCGGCATGTGCGGCTTCGTCCGCGTCCAGGATCTCGGCGCCGAGCTCGCGCATCATCTCGGCCACCGTCGATTTCCCCGAACCGACGCCCCCGGTGAGTCCGACGAGCTTCACGACTTACGATGTTGCATCAATGGCTGACGACGAAAAATTTGACGCGGTTGTGGTCGGCGCCGGCCCCGCCGGCACCGCGGCGGCCCTGACTATGGCCAAGGCCGGGCTGCAGGTGGCGCTCCTCGAGCGCGGTGTCAAGCCAGGTTCCAAGAACGTCATGGGTGGAATCCTCTACAGCCACTACCTCGAGGAGATCGTAGGTGAGGCCTGGAAGGAGGCGCCGCTCGAACGCCCGATCATCGAGGAACGGCGCTGGATCATGACGCCGCAGGCGACCATCGGCATCGATTACAAGAACCTCCGAAACCGCGAGCATCCACACTCCTACTCGGTGCTGCGCGTGAAATTCGACGCGTGGTTCGCCGAGCAGGCTGAGAAAGCCGGGGCGATGCTCCTCCCCGAGACCGTGGTCGAGCGTCTCATCGTCAAGGACGGGCGCGTCGTCGGTGTCGGGACCGGGCGCGGCGATGACGTCTACGCGGACGTCGTGATCGTCTGCGAGGGCATCGGCCTCGGCACGGGGTTGCTGGAAAAGACCGTTATCGGCGGCAGGCCTTTGCGCCGCAAGCTGCGAGCCAACGAGGTCGCCATGGCGGTCAAGGAGATCATGCAGCTCGACCCGGGCTTGATCGAGGAGCGCTTCAACTGCGAGGCCGGTGAGGGCTGCACCATCGAGTGCTTCGGCGATTCGACGATGGGTATGTCCGGGTTCATGTTCATCTATACGAACAAGGACACGCTTTCGGTGGGAGGCGGAGCGTTGCTGAGCGAGTTCAACGCGACGCTGAGAAGCCCCAACGAGCTGATGGAGCATTTCAAGAATCACGCAGCCGTCAAGCCGTTGCTCCGTGGCGCGGAGACTGTCGAGTACCTTGCCCACCTCATTCCGGAGGGCGGGCATCGCGGAATCCCCAAGGTCTATGGCCCCGGCTACCTCATCTGCGGCGATGCAGCGATGCTGTCCAACCCGGTCCACCGCGAGGGATCCAACCTGGCTATGGTGTCCGGGCGACTGGCGGGTGAAACGGTGATCCACGCGAAGGAGTCGGGGGACTTCTCCGAGCGCCGCTTGTCCGAGTACAAAGGCAAGCTCGACCACTCATGGATCATGGCCGACATGCGCAAGTACGACGGCGCCGTTCCGCTGCTCGAGCACAATCCTCAGATGCTGACCAAGTACCCGCAAGTCGCCGACCAGGCGCTCGACGAGTTCTTCAGGGTGGACGGGGTCTCGAAGTGGCAGAAGCAGTCCAACATCCTGAAGATGGTTCGCAAGCAGGGGATGTTCAGGATGGGCTGGGACACGATGAAAGCCCTGTGGACGATGAAGTAGGGGTTAGATGACGCGCAAGCGGACTGGCCAACCCTGGATGCCGGCCTCGCAGTATGCCGCTCAGCTCACCGGACTCACCGTGAACCTCATGGTTCAGCACATCGAAGCCAGCCTCCCATTCTTCACGTATGTGCTCGGCCTCGGCGCCCTGTACTCAGATCCCGACTTCGCCGCCCTCGAGGGCGGGCCGGGCGTCCGGATCATGCTCCACGCGGACCACACGCTCGACCACAGTCCCGAAGAGACCGCGCGGCTCTCGGCTGCAGGCAAGCGAGGCGCTGGCGCGGAGATCCGAATCCTCGGCCTGGACCCTGACCATGTCGAGTCCAGGGCTCGCGAGCGCGGCTTCACGGTGAACGTGCCGGTGAAGACCTATCCCCACGGCTGGAGGGAGTGCCGCCTCGAGGACGCCAACGGTTACATGTTCGCGATCGGCGTCCTGGCCACCTAGCTCTTGGCGACGGCGATCCGGATCGTGTGATACCCGCTCGCGCCGCTCGGATAGCTCGCGGCTGTTTGTGACGTTTGCAGCTTGCCTGCGCTGTCGGTGGCCCTGACGCGCAGGTCATACGCCCCTTCCGCGCCAGGTGTCCAGTCTGCCTGCCAGATCACCCAGGTCAGCGGCGACAGCGGCGGTTTGAAAGCGGCCGGGCTCCAGCTGCGGCCGCCGTCGGTGCTGTACTCCACACCGGAGATGCCGCGCGTGCCGGCGAACGCTACACCGGCCAGCGTCACCGGTCCGATCTTGACGATGTCGCCATCGCCTGGTACGTCGAAGCGCGCGGTGGTCTTCACGACCGCGTTGTGATCCCAACCCTGCTGTTCCCAAAAGCCCCCGCTCTCGTGGTCGACGATGGCGATCGACTCGAGCCATTTGGGCCCCTTCATGCCGTAATGCCCGGGGATGAGGATGCGTGCCGGATAGCCGTGTGCCATAGGAAGCGGCGCCCCGTCGAGCTCGTAGGCGACGAGTATCTCCGGGGCGCCCTGGATCAGGCTGATCGGCAGGCTCTCCGCATAGCCATCGCGCGCTTTGAAAGCTGCCCATGTCCCGGCCGGCTGGAGAGCCGCCGTCGCCAGCAGCTCGCGGAGACTCACGCCCTTGAAGCTGCCGGTGCTCATGAGCTCGCCGCCGACGTTGTTGCTGATGCACTCGAGGGTCACGTACTCGATGACGCTTGGCAGCGCGCGCAACTCGGATAGGCGCAGCTGGAGAGGCCTGTCGACCATGCCTCCGACGCCCAGGGTCCAACTCTGGCCGTCCACTGTCGGGTCGCTGAAGTTCAAGTTCTTCGACACTACGTAAAAGTTCTGAACTGGCGTGATGTCGGGCGAGATGCCGCGCAGGCCCGCTTCCGCCGGGTTGAAGATCGCCCTGTACCAGTCGGGCACGAGGCGGAGGGCAAGCACACCCAGGCTGACCATTCCGATAGTGACCGGCAGGATGCTGAACATGCGTCGCCGCCCGAGGTCGGGCGATGCGGCAGCGCGGGCAGTATCAGCGCCGAGCTGAAGCACGACGCCGTATACAGCGAATAACACGGCCCAGACCAGGGGGGTGACCGGACCGTCGACGAGACCAAGGAAGCCCAGGCCGGAGACCGGCAGCAGCACTGCTGACACAACGATCCAGCCGGCGGCGGCGAAGGCCAGCGCCGAGTACTGGGAGCGCCACCGAAGGCGCGTCCAGCCCCAAGCCGCGCCGAGCACGCCGAGACCCACCACCATCGCGATGATCAGGCCCAGCTCCTCGACCACCTTGCCGGCGTGCTGAAGCGTGTCGATCAGGAAACCGAACACGAAGCCGGGCATGAGCGAAAGAAGGGGCTGGTTGAGCAGCTGCGGCAGGGGCCGAAGCCCGAGGACCAGGCTTGCCAGGTACATCAGGGTGACCAGCACCAGGCCCGCAAGCGCCCCCCATCCGAACCCTCGGACCGCGGCCTGCCGGCCGGCGGGTCTCTGATGCGCCGGCGCGGCGGTCCGCACGTCGCTTTCTGATCGCATCCGGACTGGTTTACCACCTCTGGGTACGCAGCCGCGGAAAACGATCCCGCACCCGGGCACCGTTTACTGGTTAAATCGGGGGACGCCATGCACCCACCGATTGGCGCTGACGATCTCTACCGTTTCCGCTGGATAGACCACGCACGCCTCAGCCCGGACGGCGAGCGGGTTGCCTATCAGCTGACGTGGGCTGACGCCGAGTCACGCCAGAACAGAAGCCGCATCGTCGTCAGGCGCCTCCTCGACCAGGAACCGATCGACACGACCACCGTGCCGCGCCGCGATCACTCCCCTGAGTGGTCGCCCGACGGTCGAAGCATCGCGTATGCGAGCCGCCGCGGCGCCGTCGACCAGGTCTTCGTCCTGGACGTTTTGAGAGGGGGCGATGCGCTTCAGGTCAGCTCGTTGACCGAAGGCGCCGCCAGCCCGACATGGTCGCCCGACGGCCGGCTCATCGCCTTCATCGGCGTGGTGGTCGGTGACCCGGAAGCCGTCGTGGACGATCCGCGGCCGCCCGACAGCAAAGATCAGCTGCGCAGGTCGCCGGTTGTCAGGGTGGCTCGCCGGCTCGATTACAAGCACGACGGCCAGGGTTTCGTGGACGGCCGATATCACCACCTGTTCGTCGTGCCGGCGGGCGGAGGCGAGGCGAAGCAGCTGACGAGCGGCGCGTGGGACGTCACGGGCTTCGACTGGTCACCTGACAGCTCGACTCTTGTCGTCTCCGGCAATGCGGAGCCGAACTCAGACCTGCAGCGCGAGCTCAATCTCTACCTGGTCGACCTACAGGGCGGCCGTCACAAGCTGACTGGCGGTTTTTACCTGAGCTCCCCCTCGTGGTCCCCCCGAGGCGATGTCATCGCCTTCGTGGCCCCCAACGGCCTCGATGCCGGCCTGATCGAGCGCCTGTGGATCGTGCCATCCTCCGGCGGCGTTCCGCACTGCCTGACACTCTCGCTCGACCAGGCGGTCGGCGACAGCCTGATCTCCGACATGCGCAGCGGCCACGGCGGCGTGCGCCTGTGCTGGTCGAAGGATGGAGGTCGCCTGTACTTCCTTGCCAGCGGCCCCGGCGTTTCTGCGCTTTACTCGTGCGACCTCGAGGGCAACGTGTGGCCCGAAGCGGGCGGGGCGCGGCGAATCTTTGACTTCGACGGCGCCTCGGGCGTCTTTGCCCTTTGCGCGTCGGACGCGAGCAACCCGGGCGAGCTGCACATCGTGATGCAGGGCGCCGAGGCTCGGATCACCGACCTGAACCCATGGCTGCGCGATCGCTACATCGCCCAGCCCGAGCGCCACCAGTTCACCGCGCCTGATGGATGGGTGATCGAGGGGTGGTTGCTGAAGCCCGAGAGCTTCGATCCCGGCCGGGTGCACCCGCTGGTCCTGGAGATACACGGCGGACCGCACGGCCAGTACGGCTGGACATTCTTCCACGAGCTCCAGATGCTGGCCGGGATGGGCTATCTCGTCCTGTATACCAACCCGCGCGGCTCAGACGGATATGGCGAGCGGTTCCGGAGGGAGGTCGTCCGCGACTGGGGCGGCAAGGATTTCGTCGATCTCATGACCTCTCTCGATCAAATAGTCGAGAGGACAGGGGCGGTCGACACCACCCGCTTGGGCGTCGGCGGCGGCTCGTATGGCGGCTATATGACCAACTGGATCATCGGCCAGACGGACCGCTTCGCCGCGGCCGTCGCCATGCGCTCCATATCCAACCTGGTCAGCGAGTACGCGCAGCACGACATCGTGATCTGGGGTTCTCTCGAGCTCGGCCCGCCGCCCTACCCCGATCTCGACGAGCTGTGGCGGAGGTCTCCCATCCGCAACGTCCAGAACATCACGACGCCGCTCCTTCTTACGTGCGGCGAGATGGACCTTCGCTGCGCCATCTCCCAGTCCGAGGAGATGTTCGGCGCGATGCGCCTGCTGGGCAAAACGGTTGAGCTGGTGCGCTTCCCAGAGGAGTCGCACGACATCTCGCGTGGCGGCCGGCCGGATCGCAGGGTCGAGCGGCTGCGGCGGATAGCCGGATGGTTCGAGCGATTCCTGGGCACGTCAGCATCTGACCGCCCGGCCGCCGCCGAGGCTCCTGCCGTCGCGGCCAGAGCCGCCGTGACCGAGGCCAACACCGACACCCAGACGCTGGTCACGCGAGACCTGGCTGCGGGCCACAACCTGGAGGAAACCGTCCAGGCCTGGGCGGTCGCCGACATGGCGGTCGCCGAGCCGCGCGCCGTCGAGTCCGAGTTCGACTCCGACTCCGAGGCCGTTGTGCTGGTCCCCGAGGTGGAGCCGTTCGACGCCGTCCCTAAAGCGGCACCCGAAGCGCAGGCGTTCGGGGCGGAACCCGAGCCCGCCGGCAAAGCGCAGGCGACCGCCCGCGCCGAGGCGACCCCGGCTTCCGACTGGCAGGCCACCGCGCCGCCTGTCGCCGAGCCGGCCGCGGTCGAGGAAGCGCCTCCGGTCTTTCCAGAGCCGGAACCGCTGTTCCCAGAGCCGGAGTCTGTGGCGCCGGAAGAACAGCCAGCGGCACATGAGCCGGAACGGCTATGGCAGGAGCCGGTTGCGCCCGAACCGGCGGAGGCGGAACCGCAGCCGGTCGCGACCGCGACCGAGCCCGTATTGCCCGCCGCGGAGCCGGCCCCCGAGCCGCCGCCGGCTGCGCCGGAGCCTGAGCCGCTCTTTCCCGAACCCGTGGAAGTCGCCGCAACGGCTCCAGCTCCGGACCCTGTGGCCCAGACCATCATCGCCTGGCCACACGGCACCGCCGATTCCGCCAGCAACGGCGCGCCGTCCGGACCCGGAGGTTCGGAGGAGGCCACCTCGATCATTCCGGCATGGCAGCCGTCGGACGTGCCCGAGTCGAAGCAGACGGTCTCTTTGCGGGCGGTGCCGCCCGAGGTCATCGATGCCGGTGGGGGCTACCCGGCGAAGCTCACGTTTGAGTCGGGCCCGTTCGCCGGGCGAATGGTCGCGCTTCCCAACCAGATGGTCACGGTCGGCCGCGCTCCTGACAACGACGTCGTGGTCGGGGACGCCGCCACCTCCGGGCGCCACGGCCGAATCGAGGTTCGCGGCGGCGCCTTCTGGATCAGCGACCTCGGGAGCACCAACGGAACCCTGGTCAACGGCGAGCCGGTCATCGAGAAACAGCTGAACCACGGCGACCTCATCGCCATAGGCCAGAACACGATCCGCTTCACACTGGAAAGCTGAGCCCTAGGCCGGACCGGCTGCCAGTGCGGCGCATTCGGCGGCCGCTTCTCGGAGCTTCGCCGTGAACTCTTCCACGTCCGAGACGAGTCCCGGGTCCGCCGTCAAGCCGAAATAGGCGTCGCCGTTGTACGAGACGATCGCAATGCCGAGTCCCATCGAGGGGTACAGCGGGGCGAAGGGCCACACCTCGAGCAGCTGAGCGCCTCCTGAGTACAGCGGGAACTGCGGTCCGGGAACGTTGGTGACGTTGATATTGGCGCCGCCCTGCGGGTTGGACATCAGGCGCCCCGCCAGCACGAGAAGGGTCGGGGGCGCCCAGTCGGCGAGTCCGACCAGCTTGTCCGCCGCGACCGCCTGCCGCGTTCGCTTGAGGTCGCCGGTCGTGACCTTGATGCTCCGCAAGCGCTCCTCCATCGTGAGATCGCCGGTGGGAAGCTCGAGCACCATGCCGCTGATCTGGTTGCCGATCCGTCCGCGGCTGGCATCGCTGCGAACACTCACTGGGCAGAAGACGCGCACCCGTTCGGGCACGCTTTCGCCGCGGGCCTTGAACCATCGGTGCAGACCTTCCGAGACGACTGCGAGGACCGCGTCATTGACTGTGCAGCCGAAACGATCCTTCAAGGCCTTGAAAGCGGACAGCGGCACCTTCAGCCCCCGGCCCGTCCGCTGGGTTCCGATTTTGCGGTTGAAGAAGAGGTCGGGTCGCGGGCTCACCATCTTGCCGCTCAGCTTGAAGAGGCTCCTCCAGGGCACGCGGGTCGTGTTCCAGACCGCGGGGAGAACGGTCCTTTCGTCCTTGCTGTGCGCGCCGACGTTCCAGAGCATCGGTCTGATCAGCTGCCAGTCGGTCGGCGCCGGGCGGGGCTCCCATTCCTGGTCCGGCGGATCCGGCGTGTAGGTCTCGGGCGTGGTGTCGAGCAGAAGCGTGAGGATGTCCACCGTCGAGACTCCGTCGACCATCGCGTGGTGGGCGCGGTTCACGATCACGACTCGGTCGTGGCTCAGGCCGGTGACGACGGTCATCTCCCACAGAGGCCTCCGCATGTCGAGCGGCCGCGACAGTATTCGCATCACGAGCCGGCGCAGCGCGGCCCCATCACCGGGAGGCGGCAGCACCTCGCGGCGCACGTGCGCGCCGAGATCGAAGTGAGGGTCGTCCACCCAGACCGGGTGGGCGAAATTCACCGGCACCCTACGGATGCGCTGCCGGTAGCGCGGCACCAGGTGGATACGTTCCTTGATCGTCTCCTCGATTCCCAGCGCTCCGCGCCCTCCGGGAATGCGAGAGCCGCCTTCGAACACGTAGACAGTGCCCAGGTCAAGCGGGGTCGAAGGCCGCTCTGCGTAAAGAAACCACGCGTCTCGAGCGGAGAGCGGCTCGTAAAAGGGATGGCCGTTACCGCCCACGCGGTGATCCTAAAGCCGCCAAGGTGGGAAGGGTCGGTACTCTTTCAGCTGTGGCCGGCAGCATTGCGGAGATCTGGCGATACCCCGTCAAATCGATGGCGGGCGAGAGGCTCGAGTCTGCCAGGCTGACGGAGACGGGGCTCGAGGGCGACCGCCGCTGGGCGTTCGTCGACGGCACCCCAAACCGGGCGGGCAAGCTGTTCACCAATACCCAGGACCCCCGCCTGATGAGGTACGGAGCACGGCTCACGGGCGACCGTGTGGAGGTCGTTACCCGGGCCGGCGAGACCCGCAGTCTCGACGACCGGTTCGTCGCCGAGCTGGCCGAGGAAGTGTCGCGACCGCTCACCCTTCGAGACCAGGCGGGGATCAATTTCGACGACTCCCACCTTCTGGTGGTCAACCTGGCCACCGTCGCCGCGTTTGCCCTCGAGGCGGGGATTCCCATCGACCGCAGGCGCTTCCGCGCCAACCTTTACGTGGACGGCCTGGAGTCGGAGGAAGAGGCCGGCTGGCTCGACAGGCGGATCCGCGCGGGCTCGGCTGTGCTCGACGTGGTCAAGCGATGTGAGCGGTGCGTGGTGATCACGCGCGACCCCGAAACGACAATTTCCACACCGGAGCTGCTGCGCGTCCTCACCCAGACAAGCGAGACTTGCATGGGCGTCTACTGCCAGGTCGTGACACCTGGCGACGTCGCCATCGGCGAGCTCATCGGCCCGGAGTAACCTTCTCGGCGACGCCTTCGGTTGGGATCAGGAGGAGCAGATGGCGGTCAAGGCTTTCTCGAGCGAATGGGCTTCGGCCTTCAAGGACGAGGTGAACAAGTCGAGCAATTACAAATCCGCAGCCAAGGGTTGGAAGTGGACGGTGGGACTCGTCGTCGAGGCTGAACCGGACAAGCATTTCCCGGAGTCGAAGGGGATCGTCATGGACCTCTTCGACGGTGAGGCGCGCGACGTGACGGTCGGCCCGGCGGGGGATGCGCAGAAATGCGACTTCGTGATCACGGCGCCCTACTCGCGCTGGAAAGAGGTCGCGACCAAGCAGCTCGACGCGACGAAAGGGATGCTGCAGGGCAAGCTGAAGCTCAAGGGGGACCTGCCGACTATCGTGCGCTACACCAAGGCGTCGCAGGAGATGACCGAGTGCACGACGCGGGTCCCTGTCGAATGGCCCGACGAAAAGTAACGAGCGACCAACACCGGCTGGTCGAATATGCGGACTCCGAGCCGAGCGCGTTCGCGTCGATGCTCGGAGGTCTCATCGAGGCCAATGTCAGCAGTCGTCCTGAGAAGGAGCACGACTTCGACTCACTGGTAGCGAGCGTCGGAATGTGGGTCACCGACATCGACGAGGGAGTGACCCTCGACTTCATGGGCGGCCGGCTCGTCGTTCACAACGGGTTGATGGCCGGACGCACAATCACGATCCGCACCGACGCCGACACCGTCATGAGCCTGAGCAACCTGAAGATCGGGCCGCTGGGCCTACCCGTCTATTACGACGCCATCGGGAGAGGCGTGGCGGCGAAGCTGCTGCGCGGCCGGCTGAAGATCGAGGGCTTGCTGCCCAACATACTGACGCTGAACGCGGTGACGCGAATCTTCTCAGTGCAGTGATGGAATGCTGACTCGCATTCACCACGTCGGCATTGCGGTGGCCGACCTCGAGGAATCGATCCGGCTGTATCGCGCGGCGCTGGGTGCCGAGCTCATCCACCGGGCGAGCAGCGAGAAGGAGGGTCTCGAGGCGGCGTTCCTGCGGGCCGGAGACGGCGAGCTCGAGCTGCTGGCGGCCCTGCGTGAGGACTCGCCAGTGGGAAAGTTCATGGTCAAGCGTGGGCCTGGCCTCCACCACGTCGCGTACGCAGTGACCGACATCACGAAAGCACTCGCCGAAGCACGCGCTGCCGGCCTCGAGCTCATCGACGCCGAGCCGCGGATGGGGATGCACGGGTCGCTCATCGCGTTCGTGCACCCAAAGAGCCTGGGCGGGGTGCTGACGGAGTACGTCGAAGAATGACCGATGTGCCTAACGACGGCGGACTGCCTCTGAAGCCCGTCTATCGCGGCGAGGACCGGCCGGTCGAGGAGCCGCCACCCGGCACCTTCCCATACACCCGCGGCATTCACAAGGACATGTACCGGGGCCGGCTCTGGACGATGCGGCAGTACGCGGGCTTTGGCACGGCCGCCGAGTCGAACAAGCGCTACAAGTTCCTCTTGAAGCAGGGTCAGACGGGACTTTCAGTCGCTTTCGATCTGCCCACCCAGATTGGCTACGACTCGGATCACCCGATGGCGAACGGCGAGGTCGGCAAGGTCGGGGTGGCCATCGACTCGCTCGAGGACATGGAGATGTTGCTCGACGGGATCCCGTTAGAGAAAGTCTCGACCTCGATGACCATCAACGCCACCGCTTCGATGCTGCTGCTCCTGTATCAGCTGGTGGCGGAGAAGCAGGGCTGCCCCCCCGCGAAGATCACCGGCACAGTGCAGAACGACATCCTCAAGGAGTACGCGGCTCGGGGAACGTACATCTTTCCGCCCAAGCCCTCGATGAGGCTCGTGACCGACCTGTTCTCCTACTGCCGGGCCAACCTCCCCAACTGGAACACGATCTCGATCTCCGGCTATCACATCCGCGAGGCGGGCTCGACGGCGGCGGAGGAGATTGCGCTGACCCTCGGCCATGCGATCGCCTACGTTGAGGCTGCGCAGGCGGCAGGCCTTGCCGTTGACGATTTCGCACCACGGCTCTCCTTCTTCTTCGCGTCCCACATGGACTTCTTCGAGGAGGTGGCAAAATTCCGCGCGGCGCGACGCATCTGGGCACGAATCATGCGCGACAGGTTCAAAGCCAGGGACGATCGCTCGCAGGCGTTGCGCTTTCACACCCAGACGGGGGGCGTCACCCTCACGGCCCAGCAGCCGCTCAACAACGTGGTGAGGACGGCGCTCGAGGCGATGAGCGCTGTGCTGGGCGGTACGCAGTCGCTGCACACAAACGCTTACGACGAGGCCCTCGGCCTACCTTCGGAAAGTGCGGCCGAGGTCGCGTTGAGAACTCAACAGGTGATCGGCTATGAGACCGGGGTTCCGCTCGTGGCCGACCCGCTCGGCGGCTCCTACTACGTCGAGAGCCTCACCGACAAGGTGGAGGAGGAGGCGCTCGCGATCATGGCCGAGATGGACGAGGGCGGCGGCGCTGTTGCGTGCATCGAGTCGGGCTGGACGCAGCGGCGGATCGCCGAGAGCGCTTACCGACTGCAGAAGAGGATCGAATCCGGCGAGCGGATCGTGGTCGGCGTCAACCGTTTCGACAGCTCGGACGCTGAAGCGGTGGAAATCATGAAGATCGGCCCGCGACACCAGGCGGCCCAGGCGCGTGCCCTCGAGCGACTGCGGGCACGACGGCCGAAGGGTGTTCTGAAACGCCACAGCGCAGCGATCGAGCGGGCTGCCCGCGGGACCGAAAATCTGCTCCCGCCGCTGAAGGCGGCGCTGGCGGACTACGTCACGATCGGCGAATGCTGCGCAGTCCTGAGAGGAGTCTTCGGAGAGTACAGGCCGACGGAGGCCGCGTGATCGGCCAGAGCTGGAGGATGTGATGGAGCCGACCTATCCCGACGTCATCCCGATGATCGCCTACGAAGACGGCCCGAAAGCGATGGATTGGCTTGCCGAGGCTTTCGGCTTCAGGGAGCGAGCCCGGATGGTCGGCGCCGACGGCCGGCTTGGCCACGGCGAGATGGAGGCCGGGGAGGGTCTGATCATGCTCGCGACACCGACGCCCGACTATCGCGGACCGAAAACCCACCGCGAGTCCTGCGATCAAGCCCGCACGTGGTCCTCGGTGCCATACATCATCGACGGCGTCCTGGTCTATGTGAAGGATGCCCGCGAGCATTACGATCGCGCGCGCAAGGCAGGCGCGACGATCCTTTCCGAGCTCGAGCAAGGCTCCGACGGGACGCGGTATCGCGCCGAGGACCTCGAAGGACATCGCTGGATGTTCATTCAGCGCGGATGAACGCTCCGCGCAGCCGCAAGGTCGATCCGCTCAACCAGCTGAGGCAGCGAAAGTACGAGGCCGGACATGGCGATGCCGAGGCTTTCAACCGGCAACACGCGAAGGGCAAGCTCACTGCGCGTGAGAGGATCGCGCGCCTGGTTGACCGCAACTCCTTCGAGGAGATCGACATCTTCGCAACCCACCGGGCGCAGGGTTTCGGTCTCGAGTCGAAGCGCGTGCCCGGCGACGGCGTCGTGACCGGAATGGGAAAGATCGACGGTCGTGACGTGATGCTGTTCAGCCATGACGCTTCGGTGTTCGGCGGCTCACTGGGCGAGGTCTTCGCCGAGAAGGTCATCAAGGTCATGGACCTGGCGATCCGGAACCGGCTCCCGATCATCGGCATCAACGATTCGGGTGGCGCACGCATCCAGGAAGGCGTTGTTTCGCTGGCAGGTTATGCGGAGATCTTCTGGCGCAACGTCGAGGCCAGCGGAGTGATCCCGCAGCTGAGCCTGATCCTCGGCCCCTGTACCGGAGGCGCTGTCTACTCCCCCGCGATGACCGACTTCACCTTCATGGTGCATGGGGTGGGCTACATGTTCATCACCGGACCGGAGGTGATTCGCGTCACGACCGGCGAGGACGTGACCTTCGACTCTCTCGGCGGCGCCGAGGTGCACAACGTCAAATCCGGAGTCGCCCACTTCCTGGCCGAGACCGAGGACGAATGCTTCGCGCAGGTCCGGCGAATGTTCAAGTTCATCCCGCAGAGCTTCGAACAGCAGCCTCCAATCAAGACCGCGACCGACGACCCGGAGCGGGCGGCGCCTGGCCTCGCCACCGTGATCCCCGACAGCCCGAAGGAGCCCTACGACATCAAAGACGTCATCGGGATGGTCGTCGACAACGGGGATTTCTTCGAGGTGCAGCAGTACTTCGCGATGAACATGGTGGTTGGCCTCGCCCACCTCGACGGTCATCCTATCGGCATCGTCGCCAACCAACCCAAGGTCATGGCGGGAGCGCTCGACATCAACGCATCGGTGAAGGCGGCGCGGTTCGTTCGCTTCTGCGACGCGTTCAACATCCCGCTGGTCACTTTCGTCGACGTCCCGGGCTTCCTCCCAGGGACCGCGCAGGAGTACGGGGGCATCATCCGTCATGGCGCCAAGCTCCTGTACGCGTTCAGCGAGGCGACGGTGCCCAAGCTCACCGTGATCACGCGCAAGGCCTACGGGGGTGCCTACTGCGTGATGTGCTCCAAGCACATCCGGGCGGACTTCAACGTGGCATGGCCGACGGCCGAGATCGCCGTGATGGGGCCGGAGGGCGCCGTCAATATCGTGTTCCACCGTGAGCTTGCGGCGGCGGCCGACCCTGTGGCCCGACGGCGCGAGCTGGTGACCGATTACACCGAGCGGTTCGCCAACCCTTACATCGCCGCCGAGCGTGGCTACATCGACGACGTCATCGAGCCCGGTCGAACGCGGAGCGAGCTCATCCGCGCCCTGAGGATCGGCCTCCGAAAAGAGCGCCGCCGCAACCCGCGCTGGCACGGCAACATCCCGTTATAGACTTTCGGAGTGCCCACCCAGGACGCGCAGGGACGCTGGATCTCCGATGACGGGCTGAGCTATTGGGACGGCGCCGCCTGGCGACCACTGGCAGGCCAGCCGCCGGCGTGGCAGGGGCCGGCGCCGGGTGCCCCGCCGACCACCGGCAAGTCACCCTGGCCCGCGATCCTGATCGGCTGCGGCATCGCCATCGTGGTCGTCATCGTCCTGGGCATCGTGGGAGTGTTTGCCGTGATCGGCAACCCCGACTTCCAGCGCAGCTTCTGCAACGGCTACACGAGCAGCGACCCCAACCTGACCTGCCCCTTCTCACCATCCTCCCCTTGACCGGAGCTGATCGCACAAGCATCGCGGGCAGGTCGTGAAGCTCCTCGAGTACCAGGCCAAGGAGGTCCTATCGTCGCTGGGCATCCCGATCCCTGCGGGCAGGGTCGCGCGCACTCCAGACGAGGCCGCGAATGCCTGCGCCGAGCTGGGCCCTGTCGCGGTGAAAGCGCAGGTCCCGGTCGGCGGCCGAGGCAAGGCCGGCGGCATCAAGCTGGTGAATTCGCCTGAGGAGGCGCGTCAGGCCGCTGCCCAGATCATCGGCATGGACATCAAGGGCTTCAAGGTGCCGCTCGTTTACTGCGAGGCCGCCTTGCAGATCGAGCGAGAGGTCTATCTCGGTTTCACAGTCGACCGCGACGCCCGCAATAACATCCTGATGCTCTCAGCCAAGGGTGGCATGGACATCGAGCAGGTGGCTGAGGAGTCGCCGGAAACGATCGCCCGCTTGCACCCGAATCCTTGGCGAGGACCACTCGACTTTGAGCTGAATCAGCTGGCGTTCGAGGCCGGTCTTGGCGACCTGGCCCGACCGCTGACCAGCCTCATCAAGAAGCTGTACCGGGCGATCCCCGAGCTGGACGCAGTGACGGCGGAGATCAATCCGCTCGTGGTCACGAAAAACGGAGAGGTCATCGCCGGCGACGCCAAGCTCGAGACGGATGAGAACGCGGCATGGCGTCACAAGGATCTCGAGGTCCGCTTTGGCTCGGTGCTGGAGGGCGACCCCTACGAGGTCGAGGCCAAGAAGCGCGGCCTGACCTATGTGTCGCTGGACGGCGACATCGGGATCATCGGAAACGGCGCCGGGCTGTGCATGAGCACTCTGGACCTCGTCCAGCGGGCTGGAGGAATGGCGGCCAACTTCTGTGACATCGGGGGTGGCGCCAAAGCCGAGGTGGTGGAGAACGCCCTCGCCGTGATTTTGATGAACCCACGCGTCAAGGGCGTCCTGATGAACGTGTTCGGCGGGATCACGCGCGGCGACGAGGTCGCCAGGGGCCTGGTCAGCGCGCGCGACAACTTGAAGATGAAGCTGCCCCTTGTCGTGCGCATGAGCGGGACGAACGAGGAAGAGGGTCGGCAGATCCTCAAGCAGAACGGGATCGAACCCGGCGCGAGCGCCTGGGAGGCGGCGCAAAAAATCGTCGAGCTGACGAAGGTGCCGGCGCCGCGGTGAGCATCCTTCTTGATTCCTCGACCCGGGTCATCGTGCAGGGCATCACCGGAAGGGAGGGCACCTTCCATGCCGGGCAGATGATCGAGATGGGCACCCAGGTGGTCGGTGGGACCAGCCCGGGCAAGGGCGGGACCACGCACATGGGGGTGCCGGTATTCAACACCGTGGCGGAAGCCGTCAGGGCGACGGGCGCCACCGCCTCGGGCATCTTCGTACCGCCTCCTTTCGCCGCAGACGCGATCATGGAAGCGGCAGCGGGCGGCATCTCTTTGATCGTCTGCATCACAGAGGGGATCCCGATCCAGGAGATGATCAGGGTCAAGGATTACCTGCGCGGCTTTCCAGCGGTGCGGTTGATTGGCGCCAACTGCCCTGGGCTGATCACCCCCGGAGTGGCGAAGATCGGGATCATCCCTCAGCGCATCACAAGTCCCGGCCCGGTCGGGCTTGTTTCGCGAAGCGGCACGCTCACGTACGAGGTGGCGTCGGCCCTGACCGCCTCTGGCATGGGGCAGTCCACGATCGTGGGCATCGGCGGCGATCCAGTCCTGGGCCTGACGTTCAAGGACGTCGTCGAGCTTTTCGAGAAGGACATGGCGACCACCCACCTGGTGGTGATCGGCGAGATCGGTGGCAGCGACGAGGAGCGGGCCGCGGAGCTGCTGGCGCGCGGCAGCCGGCTCAAGACGGTGGCCTTCATCTCAGGACGGACGGCGCCGGAGGGCAAACGCATGGGTCACGCCGGCGCGATCATCTCGGGCAACCGAGGCACTGCGAAGAGCAAGGAAGAGGCGTTTCAGAAGGCCGGCGTTGCGGTAGCCGAGACGACCGACCAGATCGTCGGCCTTCTGAGATAGGCATCGGGGTGGCGCGCGCCTACACTCGGCTGGCGATGTCTCTGCCCATCTCCATCACCAGGCCGGCGGCAGGGGATCGGCTCCGTGACTTTTCGATGCTTGGCGGCGTGCTCCTTTGGCTCGTCTACACCCGGATGTACTGGACGCTCCAGGCCGGGCATCTGACATTGCCGCCGTGCCCCTTCTTCTACCTGACCGGCCATCCGTGCCCGTTCTGCGGCGGCACTCGCTCCTTCGCCTACATGTGGCAGGGCGATATGGCGGACGCAGTGCGGCTGTTTCCCCTTGGTCCCGCCCTTTTTGCCGGCAGCATGGTCGGGGTGGTGGGGCTTGCTGTGGGGATCGTGACCGGGCGCACCTGGACGCCGACCCTCACCTCGATGCAGTGGCGCCTGCTCATCGTCGGCGTCGTGGCGACGGTGGGCCTGAGCTGGGCCTTGAAGGTCTTCGTGCTCGGTAATTAGCCCGTCAGGCTTTCGCCGGTGATCGCGCGCGATCACGGGATACGCGAGCACTGTGTCCTGAGCCGGGTTGGCCGCGTCGATCAGGTCGTGAGGCAGGCGCTGACACCGGGTCCATCGAGCGCTTTGAGCTCGTTCGCCGTCCTCGGTCCGCCTTCGTACGTATCGCCGCCCATCCCGGTACGAGATACTAAATTCCGGTGTGGATTTCCAACTGACGCCTGAGCAGCAGGCGGTTCGAGAGCTGTGCCGCGACTTCGCGCGCGAGGTCGTCGCGCCTGCAGCCGAGGAGCTGGACCGCGAGCACAGGTTCGGCTACGACATCGTCCGCCGAATGGGCGAGCTCGGCCTCTTCGGCCTTCCTTTCTCGGAGGAGTACGGCGGGGCCGGCGCCGACTTCCTCTCGTTGTGCCTGGCCATCGAGGAGATCTCGCGCGCCGACACCGGGGTCGGCATCACCCTGGAAGCGGCGGTTTGCCTGGGCGCGGCGCCCATCCACGATTTCGGCACAAAGGAGCAGAAGGAGCGCTGGCTGCCCGACTTGCTGGCGGGACGCAAGCTTTGGGCTTTCGGCCTGACCGAACCGGAGGCGGGCTCCGATGCGGGCGCGACCAAGACCCGCGCCGAGCAGCGCGACGGGCAGTGGGTCGTCAACGGCGCCAAGCAGTTCATAACCAACTGCGGCACCGACATCTCGGCCGGCGTGACAGTGACCGCGGTTTCCGGCAACGGCAACAAAGGCGAGTCTGAGATCAGCGCGATCATGATCCCGACCGGCACGCCCGGCTACCACGTGCTCGAGTCATATCGAAAGCTGGGCTGGCATTCGTCGGACACGCATCCGCTGAGCTTCGAGGACTGCGCGGTGCCGGCCGAGAACCTGCTCGGTGAGCGTGGAGGTGGCTACCGCCAGTTCCTGCACACGCTCATGGGAGGCCGCATCGCGATAGCGGCGCTGTCGGTCGGCCTGGCGCAAGCATGTCTGGACGCCTCGCTGTCTTACGCCAAGGAGCGCAGGACGTTTGGCGTTCCCATATCCAAGCATCAGGCTGTGCAGTTCAAGCTCGCCGACATGGCGATGGAGACCGAGCTTGCGAGGACGATGGTCTATCGCGCGGCTTCCGAGTACGAGCACTCCGGCGCCGAGACGACCGATGAGGTCAGGATGCTCGCCGCGATGTGCAAGCTGTTCGCGTCCGAGACCTCCAAGCGCGCCGCGGACCAGGCGGTGCAGATCCATGGCGGCTACGGCTTCATGGAGGACTATCCCGTCGCACGTTACTGGCGGGACGTGAAGGTCAACGAGATCGGAGAGGGTACGTCCGAGGTGCAGCGGATGCTGATCGCGCGCCTCCTCGGCTGCTAGGGGCTCGGCCGCCGTAACGGTTCGCAACGGGGCGCGTTCCACACGACATGCGAGTCGGTGCTCTATTGCTGGCCACGGCCACACTGATCGCAATCTCGTGCAGTGGAAGCTCCGGGCCGACGGCCGGCACAAGTCCGAGCCCGACAGCCATGGCATCCGGGACTCCCGCGGTCTCTCCGATGGCTGTCACTCCAGGTTCGAGTTACGGGCTTTACCTAGTCGGCACGCGACTGGACATGATTGCTACGAACGGCCAGGTCGATGCCAGCGCTTCCGTGGCTGCGCCCTCGGTCCGAAGGTGCTCAGAAGCTTTGGGCGCTGTGCTCCAACCTCCTGTAAGCGCGAGCGCAAACAAGGTGTATTTCCGCGACGGCGACACCAAGATCCGGTCTCTCGCGCTCCCAACAGCCGGGGCGCCGCGCCTCGGTCGATCCGAGGATGTGACGACAGTACCGGGCGGAACTTGGAAGGTGAGCTTTTTCTCAGTCAGCCCTGACGACAAGCGCATCGCCGTCCTTGTCGAGGATATGTCGCCGGCCACCAGGATCAACATCCGGCTCTATGTCGAAGACCTGCGCGGTCGAGGACACCACGTTGACATCTACACGACGAGCACGCCAAAGAACAGTGGGACCACGCTATGGCCGATGGGGTGGCATCGGGGACAACTGGTACTGGCGGTGATGCCCGCATGCACCCACCCGAGCGGAGCGGTATTCATAGCGCCGAGGGAGTGGCACGTTTCCAGTGCCACCACGGGCGTGCGGCTGGCGGCGATCAACTCCCGTAACGCATGCATCCTCAGTCTGTGGCCGTCGCCGGCGGGAGTTGCCTGCGTCAACGGCACAACGGCCTACCTGTACGACTGGACCGGGAAAGTTACTGGTACGTTCCCTGCCGGCAGCGAAGACTTGCATTCCGGCCGCTCCCCATCCGGTCGAAGCATCTTCTTCTCGACCAGGGCAGGCGTCGGTGCTTTGCCGTCGGACTTGCTTCGTCACGAAGGTCACGAGGCGAGTCGAGCCGTGGGGGTCGGAAACACTGAGCTGCCGATCCCGGGGAACATAGCCTGCCTGTGGATCGATGAGGACCATATCCTCGGGACGCAACAGATATTCGGGTTCCCGTCCGGGCAACAGGCCGAGCTGGCCGGCGAGCCAACGATCCCCAGCGGCGTGTGCGTCGGGCGTTTCCCCGGCGGGCTCTGAGCGCACGCCTCTGAGGGTCGGCGAGAGCTACTTCAGGATCGGTCGTCGGGCATCGGGATGTCCCGATCAGATACCCGTGTGATGTCGCTCCAGGGTCGGCTTGGAAGCAGCATCGCGCTCATGCTCGCCAGGGCGATCCGCTTGCCTTCCTCGTTGGTCAGCTCTGCGGTAGCCACTGCCATCGAGCGCCCGCGGTGGACAAGGGTTGCTCGTGCAGCCATCAGGCTTCCGTCCGGCAGAACTGGACGGAGGTAGTTGACCTTCAGGTCGAGCGGCGCGAACGAGCCGCCCGCGGGACTGATTGTCATCACAGCGCCTGACAGCGCGGCATCGGCCAGGAGAGCGATAGCGCCTCCGTAGAGCACGGGCGAAGGGGACGCCAGCCAAGGGCTGGCGGGTAGGACGAACGTGCAGCCGCCATCGTCAGCTTCAGTCGGGCGGAGACCGGTCAGGTGGTAGATGGGTGGTGGTTGACGCCCGGCGATGCAGAGGCGCAGAGCTTCGAGCCCGCTCATCCGACTCCATTCCTCATGCGAGAACGGTGCGCCGGCAACCGGCCGTCGCAGATATGGATCCGGCGTCGAGTAGGAGGGCCCGATGCCAGGTGCCGGCAAAGCATCGGGCGCCTCGGGCACGCTGAGGATGAAGCCACGGGACGTGCCGTGCGCTAGGTGCCGGCCCTGACCATCCTCGATCGTCACCTCTGACAGCGCGACGGACCGGCCGCCGTGAATCAACCGCGCCCTGCCTATCAGCGTTCCGCTTTCGAGATTGCCGGGCTGAAGAAAGCTCATGGAAAGATCCGACGTGGTCATGTACGACAGCGGGGGCAGGACCGTCATGATCGCGGTGCCCAGGGGGCCGTCGGCGAGAAACGCGATGATGCCGCCGACCATCAGGCCGGGCACAGTGGTTTGGAGCCAAGGCGAGACCGGCATGCTGAAAGTGGAGAAGCCGAAGCCCGACTCGACAGGCGTCAGGCCGGTGAGGTGATGAATTGGCGGGGGTGCGCTCTGCCCTCGTGCCGTCATCCGCATGCGCTCGGCTCCCGCCAGACGTAGTCCGGATGGATCTCCGAAGGTGCCTCGGACCGGCTCCTCCCAGACCCGGACCTCGGTCTCTAAATCTTTAGCCAATCGCCCGGCGGCGCCTTCTATCTATAGACACCGTTGTGGCCCAGGCTGTGCAGGCCGACGTTCGGGAAGTAGGTCAGGCCGTGATCCTCGGCGCCGACGGGAATCTTGGCGATGAGCTTCCCGGTGACAGTGCTCATCACGTACACGGTCGCGTTGTAGCGACCAGACGCCCACAGCTGGGTACCGGCCGGGTTGAGCTGCAGCATGTCAGGGCTCCCGCCGCCGGGGATCACCCACTTGGCGACCACCTTCCTCGTGGAGAAGCTGATCACCGAGAACGTGCCCTCCAATCGGTTGGACACGTACAGGAACCTGGTGTCCCTGGAGACCTGGAGGCCATGAGCGCCCCGGCCCGTCGGGATGAACCGGATCTCCTTCATGGCCACCGGGTCGACGACCGAGACTCCCTGCCGGCCCTGGTTGGACACGTAGAAAACCGTCCCGTCGGGGGACAGCTTGACGTCGATGGGCAAACCGCCGACGTGCACGGCGCCCACCAGCTTCATGTGGATGACGTCGACCTTGACGAGCATGCCCGTGTACTCGGTCGAGATCATCAGATAGCTGCCGTCGGCGCTGAAGTCGAGGTGATCCGCGCCGGCCCACGGGATGCCCACCGAGCCGAGCAGCCTCCAACCATGGTGAGGGTCGCGGAACTCGATCCGCTGCAGTCGCTCGACGACGTCGATCGCCTTGGTCCCGTCAGGCGTGAAGTACAGGTTGTATGGAAAGGGGATGTTGATGGTGCCGGTCGGCTTGCCAGTCTTCGGGTTGATCACTGTCAAGCTGCTCGAGCCTTCGTTGTCGACGTAGAGGGCGCTCATGTCCCATGCGGGCGCGATGTGGTGCGGGATGGACCCGACCGCAAAGTGATCGATCACCTTGAACGTCAACGGGTTGATCACGTCAACCGTGCCGGCACCGCTGTTCGGAACGTACACGCGTGGCGGGAGGTTGCACAGTGGGCATGGCACCACGCCCGACATCGTGTTGGCATACACGTTGACCGCCGGCGCGGGCAGGCTGCCTGTTTGTACGTCGGGCGCCGGCAGCAAATGCACCGGTCCGGCAGGGCCGAGGTCGGCCGGGGCCGGTTGAGCCAGGTATGGCGTCGTCCATACCACCGCGAAGACGACGCCTGCGGGACTGACGATGACCAGGGAGAAGATGGCCGCGGCGAATATCCGGACCGGCCGCGACCGGAGGAAGGCAACGAAACGATTACTCGTCAGGGAGATCTTCCAGCTTTGGGGCGAGCTCGCACACCCAGCGACCGTCGTCCAGGCGCCGGATGAAGCGACCGTAGCCCTGGTTTCGCGCCACGTTCAGAAACTGCTCCTGAGTGATCAACGTCCGAAGGCGGGCAAGGTCCGCATATGTGTTGTCGCGCATGATCCCGCCCACGACTCCGGCGAGTTCGCGCCACTGGCCCTCGGATAGAGGCTCGCCATAGCCGGCGATGGTCACCAGCAGAGCTGCTGTTGCGCCAGTAATCGTGTCCGGCAGGAGCTTCTCCGACTTGGCACGCGAGATGATCTCGCGACCGGTGCCGATGATGTCGGCGATCCGGTCCCTGCGCACTCCGATGATGTCGCGCCCGCTGCCAACAGTTGTCCCTTCGAGGTATCTAGGTCCTGCTTCCATGCCGACCCTCTATTGTAGGTCGGGCCTCCGATGGACCTGGATCTGGCGCCCCAGCACGCGACATTCCGGACCGCGGTGCGCGAGCTGGCGCAGGGCGTGGCTCGGCCGCATGCGGCCGACGTCGACCGCGAGCATCGATTTCCTGAGGAAGCGATCGACGCGGCTCGTGCAGCGGGGCTGCTCGGGGTCCTGATCCCTCGCGAGTACGGCGGCGCAGGACTGGACGCCATCGCATTCGCGGTCTGCATCGAGGAGCTGGCGCAGGCATGCGCGTCGACGTCGGTCATCGTGGACGTGCACACGAGCGTCGGCAGCGAACCGATTCTCCTGTTCGGCAACGAAGAACAGAAGCGGCGGTGGCTGCCCGAGCTGGCGTCGGGAGAGCTGTTGGGCGCCTTTGCGTTGACCGAGCCCGCGTCCGGTTCGGATGCGGCGTCGTTGAAGACCACAGCGCGCCGCAATGGTGAGGGCTACGTCCTCAACGGCACGAAAGTCTTCATCACCAACATCGGGCGGGCTGGGCTGTACGTGGTGTTTGCGCGGACCGGACCTGATGAGAAAGCGGCAGGCGTCAGCGCGTTCCTGGTGCCCGGGGACGCGCCCGGCGTGCGCGTCGGCCAGGTCTTCAAGAAGATGGGGCTCAACGGTTCGCCCACGGGCGAGCTCGTGCTCGAGGACGTGGTCGTTCCCGCGGCCAACCGCCTCGGGCTCGAGGGCCAGGGCTTCACGGTCGCGATGCGAGCGCTCGACTCCGGCCGCATCGGAATCTCCGGCCAAGCGCTTGGCATCGCTCAGGCCGCTGTGGACGAGTCCCGTTCGGTCCTCGCAGAGCGGGAGAGCGCCCAGGGCGACGAATTCATGCTGGCGGACATGGCGACCAGGCTGGAATCGGCGCGCCTCCTCGCCTACCACGCTGCGTGGCTGTGCACGCAGGGGCGCCCGTTCACGAGGCAAGCGTCGATGGCCAAGCTCCACTGCACCGACACGGCCATGGATCTCGCGCTGGACGCCGTCCAGCTGGCGGGTGAGGAAGGGGTGGTGGCCGGGAGCCCGTTCGAGCGCCACGTCAGAGACGCCAAGGCGCTGCAGATCTACGAGGGTTCGAACCAGGTTCAGCGAATAGTCATCGCCCGCGAACTATTGCGGGGATCTTCGATCCCCTTATGAGAGGGAACCCGGATGGTTCCCTCTCATCGGCGGGCGCTTCGCGCGCGCCTGCTCTCTTTCCGGTATGCGGATGGGACTTCATTACGGATTTGTTTCTCCTCGCGGCGCTGGGTGGTTCCGAAGACAAAGTCTTGGCCGGGGGAACCCCGGCCAACCCTGCCGCGCTAGCACGACCGACCGGGTAATCTCGCCTCGTGGATTTCGAGTTCTCCGAGGAACAGGTCGCGATTCGCGACACGATCAGAGAGCTGGTCCAGGACAGGGTGGCTCCTCGCGCGGCGGAGATCGACCAAAAAGCCGAGTACCCAAAAGACATCGAGAGGCTCTTCGCCGCCAACGGCATCCTCGGGATCCCGTTTCCTGAGCAGTACGGAGGGATCTCCGGCTCCAGCGTGACGATCTGCATGGGCATCGAGGAGATCGCCAAGGCGTGCGCGACCTCATCGCTAATCCTCGCCGTGCAGGCGCTCGGCTCATATCCAATCCTTGTCGCGGGCTCCGAGGAGCAGAAGAAGCGGCTCTGCCCGCCGCTCGCGTCGGGAGAGAAGGTCGCTGCATATGCACTTTCTGAGACCGGCAGCGGATCTGACGCTGCAGCGATGAAGACACGCGCCGTCCGCCACGGCAACGAGTACGTGCTCAACGGGACCAAGCAGTTCATCACCGGAGGCAGCGTCGCCGGAACTCTCGTCGTATTCGCGCAGACCGACCCGGAAGCCAAGCAACGCGGCATCTCCGCTTTCGTGCTCGAGCGCGAGACCAGCCCATGGAAGGCCGACAAGCTGGAGCACAAGCTCGGCATTCGAGGATCGCCGACGGCGCAGCTGGTTTTCGAAGACGTGAAGGTTCCAGTCGAAAACCGGCTTGGCGAGGAGGGCGCCGGCTTCAAGATCGCCCTGGCCGTCCTCGACCGCTCGCGGCCAGGCATCGGTGCGCAAGCGCTCGGTATCGCCGAGGGCGCCTTCGACTACGCGCTCAACTACGTCAAAGAGCGGCACCAGTTCGGCCAGCCCATCGCCAGCTTCCAAGGGATCCAGTTCATGCTGGCCGACATCGCCACCCAGATCGAAGCGGCGCGGCATCTCGTATACCGTGCCGCCACAAAGGTCGATGAAAAAGCCCACGACCTGACCAAGATCGCAGCGATGGCCAAGCTTTTTGCATCGGACATGGCGATGAAAGTGACCACGGACTGCGTTCAGCTTCTGGGCGGTTACGGCTACATCAGCGACTATCCCGTCGAGCGGATGATGCGCGACGCGAAGATCACTCAGATCTACGAAGGGACGAACCAAATCCAGAGGGTGGTCATAGCGAGATCCCTGCTGAGGTGAGCCTTCATGGCCCTGAGGCGGCTGGACCTGAAGGCGTTGTCGAGCAAAAGCCTCCAGACCTGCCGCGTCCTCCTCAGGGGAGCGACGCGCCGGCCGTCGCGCCGTACCACCCGCCGCCGCCGTTTCCGCCGCCGAGCCTCGGCCGGTCGGCACCCACTGATGGCCGGGCCATCACCTCGCTCGCGGCATCGATCCTGGGCATCGTTCTTGCTCTGCCGTTCGGCCTGCCAGGTCTGGCGCTGGGACCACTTGCCTATTTCATGGGCAGGGCAGCGATCGCTCGCATCGACAGTGCACCGGGTACGGTCGGCGGCCGGAGCCTCGCCGTCACCGGGTGGGTGCTCGGCGTGGTCGCCACCGCCGTCGGTGCGGTGGTGAGCCTGGTCTGGCTGGTCCTGCTTCTCGTCGCGCTTTCGGCCCCGACCACCTTCGAATAGCGATCGGTGGACCGCATCGCCGAGGCGTTCACGTGGCCGTTTCGCGACCCGGATTGGCTGCCGAAGCTCCTCATCATCGCCTTGATCCTCCTGGTCCCGATCGTCGGCGCGATCAATGGCATCGGATGGATGCTCGCGTCGCTCGACCGGCTGCGCGCGGGCGAGGCTAGGCTCGCCCCAGCGAACTTCAGCCATCTCGGCCGTGGGATCCGGCTGTTTGCAGTGGAGGTCATCTACGCGATCTGCATCGGGCTCGTGGCCCTGGTGATCTTTCTTCCGGCCGTCGCCCTCGCCGTGCAGCAAGGTCAGGGCTCGGCCAACTCCGCGCTCATCGCGGGTGCGATCTTTCTCAACCTCCTCGGCTTCAGCGCCATCACGGTCTTGAGCCTTGCCCTGACCTTCGCAACGCCCGCCATCGTGCTGGCCACCGACAGTGCAGGGATCGGTGGCGGCATCAGGGTTGGCGCTGTGCTCCGCAGGTCGCGAATGAACCTGAGCCACACCCTGATCGCCGGCCTTATGCTGATCGCCGCCAGCTTCGTCGGCTCGTTGGGAGCCGCTTTATGCGGCATCGGCATCGTGGTGACCTCGGCCTACGCGCTTGCGATGCAAGCCTGGATCATTCGCAGTTTCGAGAAGGGGTAGTGCGCCGCTCCAGCGGCGTAAGGAGAAATTAGATGTCGGACTTGCCGCCGCCGCCGCCTCCGGGCGGAGGGTTCACGCCGCCGCCGCCGCCACCACCGCCGCCGCCGCCGCCTCCAGGCGGAGGTTTCACGCCATCGCCTCCACCGGGGGGCGGGTACGTCCCGCCGCCGCCGGTCGGGTATGCAGCGGCGGGCGCCGGTTATGCGGCCCCGCGAACGGACGGTCTCGCGATCGGCTCTCTGATCTGCGGAATCCTTTCACTCGTCTGCTTCTGGCCCTTCTGCCTCGGGATTCTCCTGGGCCCGGCCGCCGCGATCATGGGATTCATCTCCCGCCAGCGTGTGGCGGCAAGCGGCGGGACGGTAGCCGGAGGCGGCCTTGCGCTCGCGGGCCTGATCCTGGGGGTCGTGGGCTTCCTGCTCAGCGCGGGCTGGGCCATCGCTTACATATTCATCGTCTCGCACGCGGGGAGCTCGCAGACGCCTTAGAGCCGGCGAGTCGTAGACCTCGGTTCGGAACGGCGATTCGATCCGGAGCGGCGTAACCCTCCGGGCCGGATCTCCGTTCCTAAGGGCCTGGACGCTAAAATCCCCGTGCGCATGCTTAGGGCCAGGCCAAGGGCCAGGCGATCCCGCTATCACGTCACCTACCGCCTGACTCGGTCGGTCCCGGCGATGATCCTTGCCGGCCTGCTGCTCGTGGTGCTCGTCGGCGCGACCCTCACTTACCAACGGCTGGACGACTTCATTACCGCGACCACGGGTCATCACCTGAATCCCATCGGTGAAGTCGTGCAAGCCATCGAGCCGGCCCAGGGCACCATCGGATACAAGCTCAAGCACGGCCAGCGGGTCAACATCCTTCTGCTGGGCAGGGGCGGCTACGAGAACGACGCGCCCTACCTGACCGACTCGATAATGGCGGTCTCGATCGACCCGGTAAGCAACCGGGTGATGATGGTCTCGATACCCCGAGACCTGGTGGTCAAGATGAACCTCCAGGACCCGGCCACCAGGACGTGGGCGAACAAGATCAACGCCGCCTACGAGGTGCCGTACACGAACATCATCTGCTGCGTCGCCAAGCAGTACACAGGGCGCGACGGGGGCGGACGAGCGGCCGAGCATGAGGTCGGGAAGATAACCGGCCTCACGTTCGACAAGTACATCGCCGTCGATTTCGTTGCATTCCGCGACATGGTGAACACGCTCGGTGGAGTGGACATCTGTCTCACCACAGCCCTCGACGACTACACGTATCCGAACTATGTCGGCGGCTACCACCCGATCCATTTCAAGGCCGGCTGCCAGCACCTCAACGGCGAGCAGGCGCTCGAGATCGCTCGATCCAGGCACGCCATCCAGGCCGCCCAGCAATCGGACTTCGGGCGCGCTCGGCGCCAGCAGGACATCATGGAGGCGATCAAGAAGAAGACGACTTCGGTCAACGGCTTCTCGAAGGCGCCGGGACTTCTGAGCGCGCTCCAGAAGAACATCACCACCGACATGTCGCTCTCCGACATGAAAGCCATCTACGACTGGGGAAAGAACCTACCGAACACCTCGATCGTCAGAGTGGCACTGACCGCGCCGCAGCCCGGTACTGAGGGAAACCTCCTCGACTTCAGCGACTGCGGCATGGGCTCTTACGTGTCGCAGCTCTGCCCTGTGGACCAGAGCTACACGATGATCCACCGGTATCTCAAGTCGGTGCTGCTCGACACGAAGATGCTTGCGGAGAAGGCTCCGATCCAGTTCACGAACGGATCGACCAGCTTTACCGGGCTCGATCAGCGCATCACGGGGATGTTCGACCCGACCGGGCTGCAGCTCGCGGACCCGGTGGGGCACAAGCCCTCGTCGAAGACGTTGGTGCTCGACTACTCGGGCGGCCAGTTTCCGCTGACCGCAAAATGGCTGGCCGGCTACTTCGGCGCGAAAATCGTGAGCGCGACGCCGACCAACCCCGCGCCGGCCCGGGGCCAGCAGACATATGGGCTTGTGGTCGTGATCGGTCACGACTACGCCCTGCGCTTCCTGGGCCTGTAGCGACGGGCTGATGGCCCGCCGTTGTTTGCTGCGCTGGTACGTTAAGCCGGGTTGAGCGACATCGAGCTGGCGAGGCGGTTCCGCGCCGGCGACATCCGGGCTTTGGCCCGGGCGATCAGCCTCGTCGAACGTCGCGATCCCTCCGTCCGGGAGCTGGAGGAGGCTCCCAAGGGCAGTACGGCCGAGGTCGTCGGCTTCACCGGCGCCCCGGGCACCGGCAAGTCGACCCTGGTGGACGCGCTCGTCTCTCTGCTTCGGAAGCAGAAGAAATCAGTGGCGGTCATCGCCACAGACCCCAACTCGCCCTTCACCGGAGGCGCCATCCTCGGCGATCGGATCCGGATGCAGCGTCACGCTCTCGACCCCAAGGTGTTCATCCGCAGCATGGGCGCTCGAGGCCATCTCGGCGGCCTGTCGCTGGCCACCCGCGAGGCGATCCGGCTCCTCGGGGCATTCGGGTTCGACCAGGTGATCCTCGAGACGGTTGGCGTCGGCCAGTCGGAGCTGGAGGTGGCGGCGGTGGCGGGCACCACGGTCGTCGTCCTCACGCCGAACCTCGGCGATGGCGTGCAGATGATCAAGGCCGGAATCCTGGAAATCGCGGACATCTTCGTCGTCAACAAGGCGGACCTGGAGGGACACCAGCGAGTGGTGATGGAGCTGCGCGGGATGCTCAGCCTGAGCGCGCCCCGCGCCCACGCCGCGGGAAGCCCCAAGGCATGGAAGCCGCCGATCATCCCGACGGTGGCCGCCCGCCAGGAGGGGATCGAGGAGCTGTGGGCGGCGGTCGAGGCGCACCGCCGTTACCTCGAAGCGAGCGGACAGGCGCGTGAGCTTGCCGAAAAGAGGCTCAAGGACGAGACGGCGGAGGTGGTGGCCGAGCTCGCCCGAGAGCAGGCCCGCCAGGCCCTGGGAGAGGACGCCGGCCTAACGGCTCGCCTGATGGAGGACGGAACTCCATATCGCGCCGCCGAGGAGATCGTCACCCGGCTCGGAAGAGGCCTCAAGCCGCCCGCTCGGGAGCATTAGCCGCATACCCGGATAATGGGAGGGGACATGCAGCCAGAGATGCCAGCCGGATCTTCGAAGCCCATGCGGCCCGATCCGTGCGTTAGGGGGCCCGTCCCGTCGTCGTCACCCACTTGCAGTGGGCTCCTAGCCGGTCCACCCCTTCCGCTGGGGCCCCCGTGGCGAAGCCACGGGAGGGACCCCTGGATCTCCGAATATCTCGGCCGGCACTCCGGCCGCACGTCCTGGTGAAGATCAGAGCCCGCGATCCGAAAGAGGTCTGGCAGGAGGAGTTCGACTCCAAACCGTCGCGCGACGATGGAATTGAGACCTCCACGATCTCGGGGATTCCCCTGAAACCGCTCTACACCTCTGCCGACCTCCCAAAGCGAGAGGAGGAGATGCCAGGCGTGTATCCGTACACGCGCGGCATCCATACGAGCGGCTACCGTGGACGGCTCTGGACGATGCGGCAGTTCTCCGGCTTCGCGACCGCTGAGGAGACGAACCGGCGGTATAAGTACTTGCTGGCAAACGGGCAGACAGGCCTCTCAGTCGCCTTCGACATGCCGACGTTGATGGGCCAGGACTCCGACGCTCCAACCAGCCGAGGCGAGATCGGCCACTGCGGTGTGGCGATCGACTCGCTGGCGGACATGGAGACGCTGTTCGACGGCATCCCCCTTGGCGAGATAACGACCTCCATGACCATCAACTCGCCCGCCGCGATCCTGCTCTGCATGTACATCGCGGTCGCAGAGAAACAGGGCGTTCCCGCCTCGGCGCTTGGAGGCACCCTTCAGAACGACATCCTCAAGGAGTTCATCGCGCAGAAGGAGTTCATCTTTCCGCCCGAACCGTCGATGCGCCTCGTCGTGGACTCGATCGAGTACTGCGCCAAGGAAGTGCCGAAGTGGAACACGATCTCCATCTCCGGCTACCACATCCGCGAAGCCGGTTCGACCGCCGCGCAGGAGCTGGCCTTCACCCTCGCCGACGGGATGGCGTACGTCGATGCATGCCTCGAGCGTGGGATGCGCATCGATGACTTCGCCTCGCGCCTCTCGTTCTTCTTCGACGCACACATCGATTTCTTCGAAGAGGTGGCCAAGTTCCGCGCGGCACGCCGGATCTGGGCGCGATGGATGCGCGAGCGCTACGGCGCGCAGGACGAGAGGTCTATCAAGCTGCGCTTCCACACGCAGACGGCGGGAGTGTCGCTCACCGCGCAGCAACCCGAGCTGAACGTCGCCCGCACCGCAATCGAAGCGCTGGCGGCGGTCCTCGGCGGCACGCAGTCTCTGCATACGAACGCGATGGACGAGGTGCTCGCACTGCCGACTGACAAGGCGGCACGGATCGCGCTTCGGACGCAGCAGCTGCTCGCGTACGAGACCGGCGTCGCGAACACCATCGACCCGCTCGGCGGCAGCTACTTCGTCGAGGCGTTGACCGACGAGATGGAGCGGCAGGCTGAGGTTTACTTCAAGCGCATCGAGGAGCTCGGCGGAGTGATTCCTGCGATCGAGGCTAGCTTCTTCCAGAAGGAGATCGCCGACGCCGCGTTCCGCTATCAGCAGGAGCTGGAGCAGAAGCGCCGGTTGGTGGTCGGTGTGAACGAGTTCACAGTCGACGACGAGGAACCGATGGACATCCTCCGCATCGACCCGAAGCTCGAAGGTGAGCAGGTGGCACGAGTGCAAGCGGTGCGGCGCAAGCGCGACCAGGCGAGGTGCTCGAAAGCCCTGGCCGCCCTGGGCAAGGCCGCGGCCGGGTCAGACAACCTGATGCCGTACATCCTCGAGGCGGTCCGCGCCTATGCGACCGAGGGCGAGATCATGAACACCCTGATCGAGGTTTTCGGCGTCTACACCGAGAAGGCGGTTATCTAACGGTGCCTGTCGATACCGCGGTGAGGCCGGTTCGCATCCTGGTCGCCAAAGTCGGGCTTGACGGCCACGACCGTGGCGTCAAGGTCGTCGCCCGGGCGCTGCGTGACGCGGGCTACGAGGTCATCTACACCGGCCTGCGCCAGACGCCGGAGATGGTCGTCGACGCCGCGCTGCAGGAGGACGCCCAGGTGATCGGCCTGTCGATCCACTCCGGCGCGCACATGACTCTCTTTCCCGCGGTCGTCCAAGAGCTGAAGCGGCGCAAAGCGACGGACATCATCGTCTTCGGAGGCGGCATCATTCCCGAGGACGACATCGCGGCCTTGAAGAAGCGGGGCGTGGCGGAGCTCTTCACGCCGGGCACCCCGCTTCAGGACATCGTCGACTGGCTTCGCAAGCGCTTCCCCAGAGGAGGAAGCTAGCCGCTCAGGCCGCTAGGCGCGCACCACGACGGTGCCTGCGATCTTGTCCATCCATCCCTGCTTTCGCGAATCGAACGCGACCCAGATGACCCCGATCAAGCACACGAAGAATGAGACCAGCAGGCCGAGCCATCGCAGCGCGGCTTTGCCAAGCCCGATCGGCTGGCCAGTGTTCGCGTCGACGACGCGCAGGCCGAGGACGCGCTGTCCCAGCGAGCCTCCCATGTAGGCCCACAGGCCCGCAAAGTAAATGAGGCTGACCAAGAGGCCCAACCCGTTTGACGTCCGGTACGACGCGCTGTTCGGATCCTGGAAGTTCACACCGAGCACCACGGCGATGATCCCTTCGATGACGGCCAGGATGATGAAATCGATGATGTAGGCGACGACCCGGATCCAGAAACCCCCGTAAGACCCCTGGAACCCGGATGCGGCCTGGGCCGGGTAGCCCGGCGGCGGTGGATTCTGCATGCCTTGTCCTCCAATAAGATCTTGCCAAACAGGATCTTGCCGGACCGCGGCGCGGCCGGCCGCGCCTGTTCGCTTATCATAAGTGGGCCTCTCCACCCCGAGGCTCAACCATGCAGCTGAAAGCCTCGACCCGCACGCTACTCGGCAAGCGCTCGCGCCGCCTTCACGGCGAGGGCAAGCTCGCCGCTGTCGTGTACGGGCACAACACCGCCGCGACGCCTCTCGTTCTCGACCGCCTCGAGTTCCAGAAGGTGTATGTCAAATCGGGGCGCACTCACCTGGTGGACCTGGTGGTGGACGGCGGCCGCACCGAGAAGGTGCTGGTCCGTGAGATCCAGACGCACCCGCGGCGCCTCGGTCCGATCCATGTCGACTTCTACCAGGTCAGCCTCGAGGAGAAGATCACCGTCGAGGTGCCTGTCCACCTGACCGGCGAGTCGGCAGCCGTCAAGCGCGGCGACGCCGACATCCTCCAACCGATCCACCGCGTGAGGGTGGAGTGCCTGCCGACCGACATCCCCGAGGCTTTCGAGGTCGACCTCACGCCGCTCGAGGAAATCGAGTCCGAGCTGCGAATCTCCGACCTCTCGGTGCCGAAGGGCGTCACGGTCCTCGACGAGCCCGACGAGCTCGTCATCAAGATCGTTCACCGCCGCGAGCTCAAGGTGGAAGAGGAAGTTCCAGCTGCCGAAGCGGCAGTGGTGGGCGAGGGTGAGGAACCGACCGAGGAAGGGGCTCCGGCCGAGCAGGAAGAAGCCGAGACCAAGGAATGATCCCGGCCGCCATTGGCGGCAGCAATCTTCTGTGGGTCATCGTCGGCATCGTCGTCTTCGTCGCCTTCTTCGTCGCCTCACGGCTGATCGCCCGGTTCGCGGCGGACCAGCTGAAGGCGCACAACGTCCGCGCCGACATGATCGTGGTCGGGCGGCGCGTGGTGTACGTCCTGGTCATCGTCGTCGGCATCTTCGCCGCCTTCGGTTTCGCCCTGCAAAGCGCGAACGTCACGCTGCTCGGCATCCTGCTGGCAACGCTCGTGGCGGCGCTGGGCGTGCAAGACCTGCTCAAGGACTATGTCTCGGGGTACTACGTCTTGTTGGAGCGCCACATTCGCGTCGGCGACCACATCAGCCTGGAGGATTCGTCAGGCACCGTGACCGACGTGAGGCTTCGTGTGACGCTGATGAAGAGCGACGACGGAGACCTGGTCGTGGTCCCGAACTCAGAGCTCTTCAACCATTCGGTGACGGTCCGCAACAGGAAGCCGGAGGAGGCTAAGCCAGCGCCCCCAGCGTGATCCGCCAGAGCGCCTGAAGCTGCTCGCCATCGATCTCCGACTCCTCGGCGACCAGCTCCCTAATCACCTGTGACGCGAGCTCCACGTGGATTCCGCCCGCCACCTGGGTGGCCAGCGAACGCAGCCTGTACGTGTGGTCGGGTTTGTCGCTATCGATGGCCAGGTTCACGCCGACCTCATCGAGCTGGACGAACTTGGCCCATCGCTCGACCTCGGCTTTCCCGCTCTCGACCGAATCCGAAAGGTGGAGGCAGTTGATGCCGCCATAGATGCCGTAGCGCTCCCGCAGCGAACCGGGTCGCGATTGGGCGATGCGGGTCTCTCCGAGGTCGTGGCGCATCTTCTCCAGCGTCTCTCCAGAGGCGCTGACGCGCCCCACGGCGAGCGGCAGAGCGGTCATGAAATCCACCAACCAGGGGAAGAAGGGCCTGCCCTTCAAGAAGTCGTAATGGTTCTCGATCAGAGTCGCGGGCGGTTGAAACCAGGCAAGCGATTCGACCTTCCACCCCCGCTCGGACGACAGCCAGCCCCAGATGCCGGCGCGCGCAGCCAAACGGTACGAAGCGTCGGGCTTGAAGATCAACAGAGCGTCGGCCACGGGCCGCTGATTCTAGATGGGTCCCTCCCACCGCAAGGGGGGAGGGGTCGGGGCGCGATCAGTAAGGCCCCTCCTTAACGCCGCTTTGCGCGCAGGGGCGTTAGCCCGGACGGCCGCTACCCAGGTTTCCTATCTCTCGGTCCGGGCTTGTAGACCTTTCGACCCACCAGCTTCTCGGGCATGTGCGCCTGATCGGCGACGCCTCCCTCGAAGTCGTGCGCGTACTTGTAGCCCTTGCCGTACCCCATCGACTTCATCAGTCCCGTGGGTGCATTCCGCAGGTGCAGCGGGACCGACTCGTTGCCGGTCTGCTCGATCAGCTCGCGGGCCGCGCCGTACGTCGTGAGCGCCGAGTTCGACTTGGGGGCGAGCGCGAGGTATAGCGCCGCTTCGGTCAGTGGAAGGACGGCCTCCGGCATGCCCACGAAATGCGCGGCTTGCTGCGCCGCGATGGCGACCTGCAGCGCCTGCGGGTCGGCAAGCCCGATGTCCTCGGCAGCCGAGATGACAAGCCTCCGTGCCACGAAGAGCGGGTCCTCGCCCGCCTCGAGCATGCGCGCCATCCAGTACACCGCCGCGTCCGGGTCGCTGCCGCGAACGCTCTTGATGAGCGCCGACACGATGTCGTAGTGCTGGTCTCCTGCGCGGTCGTACAGGAGGTGGCGCTCCTGCAGCGCCCGTTCGATGTGCCCGAGCTCGATCTCTACATCACCATCTGCGCCCTGCGCGCGCCCGGCGCCAGCGAGAGCGGCCGCCGCCTCCAGGCCGTTGAGCGCCACACGCGCATCCCCTCGGGCGTCTTCGAGCAGGGCGTCGAGCGCGTCGGTACCGATCCGGGCGCCGATCTCTGCCATGCCGCGCTCGACCACCTTCTGCAGGTCGGAACGCTCGAGCGCCTCGAGCCGGAAGACGCGACTCCGCGAGAGCAGGGGGGCAATGACCTCGAACGACGGGTTTTCGGTGGTCGCACCGATCAGCGTCACGGTCCCGTCCTCGACGTGAGGCAGGATGGCGTCCTGCTGCGCCTTGTTGAAGCGGTGGATCTCGTCGATGAACAGGATCGTTCGCAGGCCCGCACGGCGGTGTACCTTCGCCTCCGCCACGAGCTTGCGGAGGTCAGCCACGCCGGCCGTGACCGCTGAGATGCCGACCAATCGCGCTTTTGTCTCGCTCGCCAAAAGGCCGGCCAGGGTGGTCTTCCCGCTTCCAGGCGGACCCCACAGGACGATGCTCGGCAGGTGCCCGGAACGCGTCAGCTCCCGAAGCACGTCGACGACTCGGCGCTGCCCGACGAGCTGATCGAAGCTGCGCGGGCGCATCCGAGTGGCCAGTGGAGCGCTCGGCTCGGCGCCGGCCGGGGCTTGGAAAAGCTCACCCTGACCCCCCATCCCGCCGACTAGAATGCGCCAATGTCCACCTGCTGGTACTGCAACTCGGAGCTTCCGGACGGGTCTCAGTACTGCCACAGCTGCGGCCACAGCCAGACCGACCGGTCGTCCAGCCCGCTGTTCGGCGTCGTCGACCCGGTGACCGGGATCTGGAACTCGAAGTTCATCAACGCCCTGGTCGGGCAGGAGGCCAACCGCGCCGTTCGCTATCACCGGCCCCTATCGGTGCTGGTGGTTGAGCTCGACCACGCGGAGCACGTCCACAAGGAGCTGGGTCACATCCAGCTGGAGGGGCTGCTGCGCGAAATATCGGAGCGTCTCGGCCTCGCGGTGCGCGACACCGACACCGTCGCCTTCCTCGACGCCGATGGTCCGCCGCATTTCGCGATAGTGCTGCCCGAGACCAACGAGCAGGGTGCGACCCTGGCGGCCGACAAGATCCGGCGCGGGATCGCATCGCACGACTTCTCAACCGGCGGCAACTGGCAGCGAATAACGGTCAGCTGCGGAGCCGCAACCATCGGCGTGGTGCCGGCTCCCGACGAAGAGGCGGGATTGATGAGCCGCCGTGAGTACACGGGCAACCTGCTGCGGGAGGCGTATCACGCCCTTGAAGCGGGACGCTCGGCGGGCACCAACCGGACGTCGGTTGGCGCGTTCCGCAACTAAAGCCGAACCTAGAGCCCCCGTAGCATCGGAGTCGACGTGAGCACGCGCATCTACCTGATCCGGCATGCCGATGTCGAGAATCCGCGCCGGCTCCTGTACGGCCACCTCGACGGATTCCAGCTGAGCGAGCTCGGCCGCGCCCAGGCCGCGGCCGTCGGCGACCGGCTCCGCGCGGCGGACCTCAAGCGCATCGTCCACAGCCCGCTCGCGCGCGCGCTCGAGACCGCCGAGGTGATCAACAGCCGGCTGGCGACGCCGGCGGTCCTCGAGGCGGATCCCGAGCTGCGTGAGGCGGAGTTCAGCCGCTATCTGCAGGGCTTGCCGTACTGGCAGATACCGGTCCGGCGCCCACTATGGTTCGTGCACAAGGCGAAGCGCGGCTTGCTGCCCGGCGACGAGGCGATCGACCAGCTCGGGGGTCGAATCCTGTCGGTGATGAAGCGAATGGCGGTCGAGCACCCCGGCGAGACGATGGCCATCGTCAGCCATGCCGATCCGCTGCAGGCGGCATGGATCCTATTAGACGGCCGCGCCCACAACGAGCGCGAGCTCTATCGCAAGGCGATCGACCGTGCTGGCGCGCTGCAGGTCGACATGGAGGAGGGCAAACCGGTGGCGTGGGAGTACATACCGCCGCCGAAGGGCCCAAACCCGGCGAGCGCCGCCGCGTGACGGGCACGCCGGCGCGCTTCCCAGACGGATTTCTCTGGGGCACCGCCAGCGCCGCCTACCAGGTTGAGGGCGGCAACCAGAACTGCGACTGGTGGGAATTCGAGCGGCAGCCGGGAAGGATCGCCAACGGCGATTCGGCCGCCGTCGCCTGCGATCACTACCACCGCTATCGCGAGGACTTCGCGCTGCTCCGACAGATGAACCAGAACGCCCACCGGTTGTCGATCGAGTGGTCGCGAATCGAACCGTCGCGGGGCGAGTTCGACGCGCGCCAGATCCGTCACTACCGCGACGTGCTGGGCGAGCTTCGTGAGCAGGGCATCCAGCCGATGGTCACCCTTCATCACTTCACGAGCCCGCTGTGGTTCACGCGCCAGGGAGGCTGGGACGCTACCGGCTCGGCGCACGCCTTCATGCCTTTCGTCCACCGCGTCATCGATGAGCTCGGCGACCTGGTGGGGCTCTGGTGCACCATCAACGAGCCGAACATCTACGCGGCGAACGGTTGGATGGTCGGCGAGTTTCCGCCTGGGCGCCAGGGAGACGTTGCTTCGGCCTACCGGGTCACCAGCAACATGCGTCGTGCGCACGAGCTGGCGTACGACGCAATCAAACGACGCTGGCCTGACGCCTCGGTCGGGCTGTCCCACCACAGATTCTTGATGCTGCCGGCATCGCAGAAGCGACGCGACCGCCTGGCAGCTCGCGCCGCCCAGCTCGTTCTCGACCAATGGCCGGTCGCCCCTGGGCGGCTTCGCAAGGTCGTCGAGGCGCCCGGCGACTACATCGGGATCGCCCATTACTGGGGGGTGATGTGCGCGTTCGACCCGCGCCGACCCGGTGGGCAGTTCATCAGGCGCTTCAACGTCCCCGGCGTCCCGGTGACCGACATGGGCTGGAGCGCCGACCCGTCCTGGATGCGAGCTGTGCTCGACGAGCTGCTGCCGCTGAAAAAGCCGGTCTACATAACCGAGAACGGGCTGGCGAGCAACGACGACGAATGGCGCCAACGCTATCTGACCGACGTGCTCTCAAACGTCCGGCTTGCGATCGACGATGGGGTGGACGTCCGCGGCTATTTTCATTGGACGAGCTTGGACAATTTCGAATGGGCGCGCGGCTACGCGATGCGGTTCGGGCTCATTGAGGTCGATCGCAAGACCCTCGAGCGGCGGATCAAGCCGAGCGGGCGCCTGTACGCACGCATCGCGCAGGCCAACGGCCTCAACCCCCTCCACTGAGAGCGCCGCGACCACGACGCGGGGGCCCGCAATAGGAGCGTGCCAGGACCTCCCCACAAAAGTGGGGAGGATAGACTCAGCGCCGTGAATGGGAGGTCCGGCTCCCGCCGCGCTGCCCTCGCGGCCGGCGCGATCATCCTCGGTTCCGTGCTCATGCTGTCCCTTGCCTGGGGCCTCCAGCACGCCGCGATGACCCGGCCCACTGTCGTCGGCAACGCTGCGCCACGGCTGGCGATCGAAACACTCAACGGTGGCCGGGTCAACGTGTCCGATCTTCGCGGCAGGCCGGTGGTCCTCGACTTCTGGGCATCATGGTGCGTCGCGTGCGCGGAGGATCTGCCCACCTTGTCGAGCGCCTCGGCGGCTCACCCTGGAGTCGCGTTCGTCGGGGCGGCGATGCAGGACACGACGGGCGCCGTCCAGACCTTTGAGCAGCGACACCCACACCCTTATCCGGTCGGCCAGATCGTCGCGGGTGACTACAAGGACTACGGTGTCTTTGCGCCGCCCGTCACCTTCTTCATCAATTCAGCGGGGATGGTCGTTGCGTCCTTCTCCGGTCCGCTCGACCCGCAGACCATCGACCACTACTTGGGGCTCATAGCTTGATTCCAAGCCTGAAATGGGGACTTCTGTTCGCCGTGGTCGCCGCTTGCGTCGGCTACCTCGTCTACTCGGCTTCGGGTGGGTCGTCCGAGTACTACCTCACGGTTTCGGAGCTCCGTTCGCAACCGACCACCGGCGACGTGCGAGTGGCGGGCGTGGTGCAGAACGACGTGCAGCGGAGCGACGGTGGCCTGCACGTCCGCTTCACGGAAAAGGACGGGACTGCCTCGGTGCCGGTCGAGTACCGCGGCACATTGCCGGACATCTTCCAGCCAGGGATCACTGTGGTCGCCGAGGGGCGGCTCGGCGCCGACGGGATCTTCCACGCCCGCAACGTCCTCGCGAAGTGCCCATCGCGATTCTCAACCACCGCATACACCCAGTGATCGCCTACCTCGGATCCGGTGCGCTGCTGGCCGGCCTGGTGATGGGAGGGTTCTCAGCCCTGCTTTCGTTCTGGGCCGGCTGGCGGGAGAACACGCTGATGGTGCAGGTTGGACGCAGGGCTTTCTACGCCAGCGCGGCGATGATCCTCTTCGCCGCCGCCCTCCTGGAAGTTGCGCTGCTCACCCACGACTTCTCGCTCGCCTACGTCACCGAGCACAGCGACCTGTCGACGCCGACCGCGCTCGTCGCCGCGGCGTTCTACGGCGGGCAGGAGGGCTCGCTCCTCTACTGGGCACTGGTGCTGGGTTTGCTCGGCAGCGCCTCTTTGGTGGCAAGCTCGCGGCTGGGGCTGCGCCTCGCCGCCTACGCCGCGGGGATCCTGGGCGCGATCCTCAGCTTCCTGCTCTACGTGCTCGTGCTCGTCGCCAGCCCGTTCGACCTCCTGTCGATCACGCCGCCAGATGGGCTTGGTCTCAACCCGGTGCTGCGCGACGGCGGGATGCTCATCCATCCGCCGGTCGTGCTTGCGGGCTTCGCTTCATTCGCCATCCCGTTCAGCTTCGCGGCGGCGGCGCTCCTCGCCGGGAGGTCTGACGCCGCCTGGATCGCTCACACGAGGCGGTTCGCTCTCATGGCGTGGGCGCTCCAGAGCACCGGCCTGGTCCTGGGTATGTGGTGGGCGTACCACGTCCTGGGTTGGGGCGGCTACTGGGGCTGGGATCCGGTCGAGAACGTCGCCCTCATGCCGTGGCTGGCCACCACCGCCTACCTGCACTCGTCGCAGGTCCAGGAGCGCCGCGGGCGACTGCGGGCGTGGAACTTCGGCCTCGTGATACTGGCCTTTCTACTGGTCGTGTTCGGCACGTTCATAGTCCGGAGCGGCGTCGTGCCTTCCGTGCACACGTTCGCGATCAGCGCCATCGGCCCCTGGTTCTTCGGCTTCCTTTTCGTCTGCCTGGTCTTCTCCATCGCTCTCTTGGCGCTGCGCGGCGCCTCGCTCGCCAGTCAGGGTCAACCCGCGCCAACGGTGTCGCGAGAAGGCGCGTTCGTCCTCCAGAACCTGCTGCTCGTGGGTGTGGTCGCCGTTGTGTTCTGGGGCACCATCCTGCCTTTGGCGACCGGCATGCTCGGTCAGGAGCGGGTCGTCGGCGCGTCGTTCTATGAGCGCGCCGCCGGCCCGCTGTTCATAGGAATCCTCGCCCTCATGGCGGCCGGGCCGCTTATTCCGTGGCGGCACGCCGGCAATCCCTTGCTGCGGGCGCTGCGCTGGCCCACCGGTGGGGCGGTCGTCGTGCTCGCCGCCCTCCTGGTTGCCGGGGTGCGCTCGCTGCCCGCGCTGCTGGCCATCCCGCTGGCCGCGGCGGCCGCGACGACGTGCCTCGTCGAGTACTGGCGCTTCGCCGCGAAGCTCCGCGGATCGTGGCATGGATGGTCGCAGGCGATCGCAGTCGTCTTGCGCAAGAGGCGGCGCTATGGGGCATACCTGGCGCATCTCGGCATGGTGGTGCTCGTGGTCGGCATCGCGGGGTCGCATTTCTGGCAGCAGGAGAAAGATGTTTCGCTGTCGCCAGGTCAAGCCGTCACGATCGGTGGCTACACCTTGACGTATGCCGGAGCCCGGCAGCGACAGCTCGCCGACCACAGCGAGCTCGTGGGCTCGATCCGCCTCGGCAATCAGACGCTGGAGCCTGCGCGCGCCTCTTATGCGGGCCTTGGGGGACAGTCGCTCACGCACGTCGCGATCAGCAGCTCGCCGCTCGCCGATGTGTACGTCGTCCTCGCCGGCATGAATGAAGACGGCTCCGCCTCGTTTCGGATCTTTGTCAACCCGTTGGTGAGCTGGATCTGGGCCGGCGGGGCGATCATCATCGTCGGCGTCATGCTTGGGAACGTGGGGGAGAAGCGTCGCGCCTTCGACCTCGCGCCCGCGCGGGCGCCGGCTGCGGTGCCAGCGTAGATGGCGATCATCGTCGCGACGCTGCTGCTCTTCGCCGCGGGACCCTTCGTCCTGTGGCCGTTGATCAGGACCCCTGACGAAACGCAGGAGCCACCGCCGGCGTCCGGCGGCGGCTGACGAAATTGAGCACGATCCTCGCCCACCAGCTCACGCAGCGCTTCGGTCCTGACCTTGCGCTCGACGCCGTCGACCTCGTCCTTGACAAGGGCGAGCATCTCGCTGTGCTTGGCGAAAATGGCGCCGGCAAGACGACGCTGCTTCGCATTCTCGCCACTGCCGCGCGTCCCTCGTCGGGCCAACTCGAGCTGTTCGGGCTCAATGCGATGCGGGAACGCCGGCGGCTGCGGGCGCTGATCGGCTTCGTCGCCCACGCGCCGGGGCTGTATCCGGCGCTGTCCGCCGCCGAGAACCTCGAGTTCTTCGGCTCGCTGCATGGCGTCGGCCGCGCCCGAGTAGCCGAGACGCTGGAGCTCGTCGGACTCGCCGATGTGGCGAATAGACCGGCCGGCCGACTTTCGCGTGGCGAGCAGCAGCGGCTGGCGATCGGACGAGCCGTCCTCCACGATCCCCGGCTGCTGATCCTGGACGAGCCCGACGCCAGCCTGGACTCCGGCGGCGCCGACCTCCTGGCGAGGGTCATGCACGGAAGGTCCGCGGTCCTTGCCACACACGATCATGCGCTGGCGAACCGCCTCTGCCAGCGCACTGAGGTGCTGCGCAGCGGACGATCATTGGGCGCGGGGACCCGACTGCGGGTGGTCCAATGACGCGTTCGGTCGAGGTGGCGTTCGCCGTCGCCAGGAAAGACCTCACCTCCGAGTGGCGAACTCGCGAGCTGGTGCCGGCGCTCGGCCAGTTCGTGGTGCTGGCGCTGGTCATCGCCAACTTCGGATTTCAGATCGATTCTCAAAACGCGGCCACCATCGCGCCGGGCGTGCTCTGGCTGGCTCTCGTCTTCGCGGGCCTTGTCGCTTTCGGCCGTGCTTTCGCGGCGGAGCGCGAGCAGGCGTCCCTCGAGGCGATGCTTCTCACGCCCGCGTCTCCCGTGGCGATCTTCGCCGGCAAGGCGCTGGCGGCGGCGCTTCTGCTCATCGCCTGCGAGGTGGTACTCCTCCCGGCGCTGGCGCTTCTCTTTGGCACGCCACTCAACGTCGCCCTCGTCGCGGCAGTGCTCCTGGCTACTGTCGGCATGGCTGCACTGGGCTGCCTTTTCGCGGCGATGGTGGCGAGAGTGCGCGCGCGAGAGGTGCTGCTCCCCCTGCTCACGCTGCCCCTGTGGATCCCATTCATCATCGCGGGCGGCCAGGCAGTGCAGGTCGCGATGGGCGCGAGCGGCAGCTACAACCAGGCAGTGGCTCTGCTGATCGACTTCGACATACTGTTCGTGGTGCTCACGTCGCTGGCCGCGCGGTTCGTGCTCGATGACTAAGACGTACGAGAGGCTCACGGCAGTCGCGGTGCTTCTGATGCTCCTGGCGGCCGGGATGATCTTTCTCTACGCCCCCGAGGACTACCTGCAGAAGGAGCCTCAGCGCATCTTCTATCTGCACGTCAGCGCGGCAATCGCCGCATTCGCATGCTTCCTCGCGGTGCTGGTGGGAAGCGTCATTTACCTCCGGACTGAGAACGCCCGCGCGGACCGGCTCGCGCGCGCTGCCGCCCTTGTCGGAGTCGTCCTCACCACAGTCACCCTGGTGATGGGAATGCTCTACGCAAAACCGATCTGGGGGACCTTCTGGACATGGGATGCGCGGCTCACATCCACGCTTGTGCTCTGGATCATCTACGCCGGATACCTGTTACTCCGGCGTCTCGCCGAGCCGGGTCCTCAAGTCGCGCGCTACGCGGCGGTCGCCGGCATTTTCGGCTTCGTCGACGTGCCGATCGTCTATTTCAGCGTGACCTGGTGGCGGACCGTGCACCCGGGGCCGGTGATCGTCACCAACGCCCTGCCGCCCGAGATGCTCATCACATTCCTCGTCACCATGGCCTGCACGCTTTTCCTGGCCGCCGTGATGGTCGGCATCCGATACCGGATCGAGACCCTGCTTGACGAGGCCCCATCCGGCGCCGAAGCAACGATTCGAGGAACCCAGCGCGAGCCGGAGCTCGCACGATGATTTACCTGGTCGCGGCATACGCGGCTGCGGTGGTCATCCTCGGCGGCTATCTTGCGTGGTCACTCCGCAGCCTTCGCGACCTTTCGAAAAGGGGTGTCGAACCCACGAAATTTGTGGGTTGACAACTTTCTGAGCGGGTCGATACTTCTCCAGTAGGTTCCGTTTCCAAGCGGAGGAGGGGCGATCATGGGGGCGATACACCTCCCGGTTGGGCGCGTTCGTGGGCAAACATCGGAGCGTTCGGCGCTTCGCCAGGGGTTGGCCGTGACGTCAACGCAAGGGCGGAGGCTGCGGCTCACGCCCAAACAGGACGTAAACGCCATTGCCTTTTGCGACACCTGCGCCGGGCCGATCGAATTCGGCGCGGTGCTCCGCGGGACGCAGACCTTCTGCAGCGTCGAGTGCTCGCTCGGAGGCAGGCCGGCCTAGCCCCCTTGTTGCCGGGTTTCCTCGAGCGCTTGCCTGAGCTTGGGCGCAAGACCAGCGACGATTCGTTCGGTCAGGCCCCAGACGACACTCTCCTCGTGGGCCAGGTAGCGAAATCGCCAAGGGTCCGCTGACTCGAGCCATGCGCTGTCGTCGAGCAGCCGGTCCAGAGGTATCTGGAGCACTCCGTCCAGCTCGCTCGGGTCGTGGGCGAACACGGGCACCGGGTCGGGAAGGTGGGCGACGAAGGGCACGACCGAGAAGTTGGATACTGCCGCGTAGATCGGCTCTCCCGCGCCTAGCGGAACGAGGCGGCCGGTGGGCACGGCAATCTCCTCCTCGACCTCCCGTTGCGCCGCGGCCCAGGGCGACTCGCCTTCGCGGACGCCGCCACCGGGCAGGGCGACCTGTCCCGGATGATCGCGGAGGTCGGCTCGGCGCCTGACGAAGGGCACTTGCCAGAGCCCGCCAGACTCGTACAGGACGAACACGACGGCCGCCCTCCGAGCCCCCCGTCTGAACTCGCCCCATCCCTCGATCGGGCGGAACAGACGTTCGAGCCGAGCCGGCAACTCAGTCAAGGGGCCCCCTTGGTGAATGGGTGCTGGAGCCACTAAGCTAAGAAAGGTAGCTGAGATGATCGATCACACAAGCACGCGTATCGAGCAGCAGGAGACGGCCCTCCGCCGGCAGAACCGGCGCCGCTACGCCTTCCAGCGGATGCTGGAGGCGACCGACCGGGTCCTGTGGCGTCTCGAGGAGATGAACCGGGACGGCGTCAAGACCGTGCCTGCTCCGGTTCGCGCCGAGATTCGGGAAGCGGTCGAGACGATGCCCAACCACATCCGCGAACCCCTGAGGGACATCGGCCAGGTTCAGGACACCCTGGACAGCCTCTTCGAGGTTCAGGAGCGCCTCTTCCGCTGGCGGTTCCCGGACTGGGACGACACGGAGCCCGACGACTTCGACTACGCCTCCTGACGCCGGCTAGGCGGAGACGAAGGTCAGGGCGAGGTCGGTCGAGTAGGCGGTAAGGAAACCGAGCAGCATCCCCCACGCGAACGCGGGCGGTGTGCTCAGCCTGCGGCCGACGTTGAACAGCTCGTTGACGACGTACAGCAGCGCCCCGGCGGCGATGGCCAGGAACGCCACGTAGAAGTAGTTCGAGCTGGCCAGGTAGCCGATCCAGGTGCCCACGAACGTGGGGCCGCCCCCGATCAGGCCCGCCAACCCGAGGAAGGTCCACGACGCCGGCTTGGGTTCCATCGTCATGGGGGCGGCGATCCCGAACCCTTCGGTGATGTTGTGCAGCGCGAAACCGACGACGAGGACGCCGGCGAATGCGATAGCGCCGGTGTGCGCCGACTGACCTATCGCCAGCCCTTCGGACAGGTTGTGGAGGCCTAGGCCGGTGGCGATCGCGAGTGACAGCGATTGGGGGCTAGGGCTGTGGGCCCCGTGCTTCAGGCGGCCGAACAGCGCACGGTTGAAGTAGACGAGCCCGAGCAGCCCGGCGGCGATGCCCAGGGCGAAGATCGCCACCATGAACGCGAAGGGCCCGACACGAGCGTCGGTCCGGAAACCTACGAGCGCCTCTTCCACCGGGGTGCCCGCGTGGCTCAAGATGTCCCACAGCAAGAAGACCAGGATCCCGGTCGCGAACGCATTCAGGAAGCCCTGGACCGCTTTCGGGAGCCCATGGAGCCGCGCCACAGGCAAGCCGAGGAAAATGGTGGCGCCGGCGATGGCTCCCAGGAAAACCGCAGTCGCTTGGCTCATAGTGGGCTCATAGGATTAGTACGTGCAAAAGGCGCGATTAGATAAGTCTAACGCCGGTTCGAGACCCCCTTCGGAGGTGGTATCTCACTACCTCGAGGCCATCTATTACATGTGGTCGGAAGGCGAACCTCTGCGCAGCGCCCGCCTCGCCGACTGGCTGGGCGTGAGCCGGCCTACCGTCACGGTCGCCTTGCGCCGCATGGGCGGCTACGGCATGGTGCGCATGAACGGGCGCAAGGAGATCGAGCTGACTCCGTCCGGACGCCGGGCAGCGGAGGCGATTGTCAGGCGACACCGAATCATGGAGCGCTGGCTTACCGATGGGCTAGGACTGGATTGGGTCACCGCAGACGAAGAGGCGGCCCGCCTCGAGCACGCTGTCTCTGAGGTCGTCGAGCGGCGGCTTTACGAGGTGCTCGGAAAGCCGAGCACGTGCCCCCACGGAAATCCAATCCCCGGCCATTCGAAGGCTTTGCCGAACGAGCATAGGTTGGCGAGCATGAAGCCCCACGCCAAGGCGACGGTTTCGCGAGTCTCGGAGGTCGCTGAGCGCGAGGCCCCGATGCTGCTGACGTACCTGCACGAGCGTGGCCTGACCCCGGGAAGGGAAATCTCGGTGGTCGAGGTCGACGGTGTCGCACGCACGATCCGGATCCGCGCCGGCAACCGCTCGGTCACGCTCAGCCATGACACCGCCGCCAAACTGTGGGTGGTGCCCGTATGAGCGAGCGCGATGACAGCCACGACCTCGTCGCCTTACGCCGAAGGCTGGAGGCAGCTCGTGTCCGGCTGGGTCGCCTTCCCGTCGCGAAGGAGCGAAACGTCGGCCCCGCCGATCCGACCACTGGCGAGGCCTGGCACCGCGGGAACGTGCTGGGCCACCTCAACGAGATGCTGCCGTTCTGGACCGAGCAGATCCGCCGCGCGACTCACGGTTCAGGAGAGATTGGGCGCGATGAGTCGGGCGCCCTGCACCGCCGTGAGGGTATCGATCAAGGTAACGCGGCCGCCGAGGCGCAGCTCAGGCGTGACGTCGACAAGGGAATCGGCGGCGTCCTGACCCTCATGGACGAGATGTCGCCCGCCGACCTCGCTCAAACTGTCGTCTTTCAAACACGCGAAGGCCGTCGCGACGCGCGGCTCGGCGAGCTCATGCAGATCCTGATCGTCGGCCACCTGGAGGACCACCTCGAGCAGCTCGACGCGCTCGGTTAGACCGTCGCGTGCGCTCCCACAATCTCGCCGCAAAAGGCGCAGCGGCGGGCGTCGGCCGGGATCTCGCTGAGGCATTCGGGACACTTCTGCGTCGTCGGATCCGCCGGCGCCTCCTTGCGGGAGCGCGCCAGCATCGCTGTGTACGGAACGATGACGAAGAAGTAGATGACCGCGGCGATGACCAAGAACGCCAGGAGCACATTGAGGAAGTCCCCGTACAGGAACTTGCTCTTATTGATCGTGAAGGACAGGGACGAGAAATCGGGCTGGCCGCCGATGGCGGCGATCAGCGGGGTGACCAGGTCCTTGACAAAGGCTGTGATGACGACTCCGAAGGCGACGCCGATGACCACGGCGATCGCCAGCTCGACGACGTTGCCGCGCAGCAGGAAAGCCTTGAACCCTCTCACGCCGAACCTCCCGCAACCGACAGCACGACTTTCCCGAACTGCTCCGTATTGTCAACGCGCACCAGTGCGTCCTGCACTCGATCCAACGGAAAAATGTGGTCGACGACCGGACGTAGCCCGTGGTCGATTGCCTTGAGGACCGACTCGAACTCCGACGCGTTGCCCATCGTCGAGCCGAGGAGCGAGGCCTGCCGGAAGAACAGGCGAGGCATGCTGACCTCGGCTTTGACGCCCGAGGTGGAGCCGCACGTCACGATGCGGCCGCCCATCGCCAGAGAACGCATGGACTCTTCAAGGGTTGCGGGCCCGACGTGCTCGAACACGACGTCGACACCGTCCCCCGTCGCCTCCCGGACTCCCTTGCTGAAGGCGCTGGAGTCGAACGCGGCGTCGGCGCCAAGCTCCAGGGCCAGCTTTCGCTTCGCCTCGG
>VBIU01000050.1 GCA_005880945.1 Chloroflexota bacterium
CCTACGCCTTCGCGTTCCCGCAGCTTGACGCCCCCGGAAAGCCGTTTCCCAAGGCCTTGATCACGGTTCCGGATGGCTGGAGCATCAACGATGGCTTTGCGCTCTTGGGCCACGCCGGCTCGCCGGCACAACTAGCTGTGACCATCTGGGACGTGGTCGACGTGTATGCCAACGGCTGCCACTGGGCCGGCCCAATGATCCACCCGGGGGCGACGGTGGACGAGCTCGCTGCGGTGCTCGCGGCGCGGCCGCTCCGGAATGCGACCGCGCCGGTGGCGGTCAGCCTCGGCGGATACCAAGGGAAGTACCTACAGTGGTCTGTACCCTCTGACATTCGCTTTGATGCAGCTAGCCAGAGTTTCTCGGACTGCGATATAGGCACTGAAAACGGCGTCCCCGCCGGCTACTTCAAGAGCTGGACCGACGACATCGGTGACCGCTATCAACAAGGCCCGGGTCAGGTCGACTGGCTGTGGATCCTTGACGTCGAGGGCCACCGCCTGCTGGTCGACGCGACTTACATGCCCGCGGCAACCGAGCAGGACCGCACGGAGCTGGCTGAGGTCGTGAATTCGATCGCATTCAAGCGCTGACGACCCCTACTGCCTGGCAGATTTCAAGGAGAACGTACGAAATGAATGGTTACTTCCGCGCGTCTACTGTTTTGGTAGCGATCGCTGTCGCGCTTCTGGCAAGCGCGTGCACGAGCGGCGCCCCGCCGACCGCCGCCTCGGGTGCGCCGCCACAGGCGATGCCTTCGGGAACACAGGATCTCAAGGCCGGAACCTACGCCTTCGCGTTCCCGCAGCTTGACGCCCCCGGAAAGCCGTTTCCCAAGGCCTTGATCACGGTTCCGGATGGCTGGAGCATCAACGATGGCTTTGCGCTCTTGGGCCACGCCGGCTCGCCGGCACAACTAGCTGTGACCATCTGGGACGTGGTCGACGTGTATGCCAACGGCTGCCACTGGGCCGGCCCAATGATCCACCCGGGGGCGACGGTGGACGAGCTCGCTGCGGTGCTCGCGGCGCGGCCGCTCCGGAATGCGACCGCGCCGGTGGCGGTCAGCCTCGGCGGATACCAAGGGAAGTACCTACAGTGGTCTGTCCCCGTTGATGCGAACTTCGCGGACTGCGATGGCGGCAGGTTCAAGAGCTGGAATGACGCCGACGGTGACCGCTATCAGCAAGGTCCGGGGCAGGTCGACCGGCTGTGGATCCTCGCCATCGAGGGCCACCGCCTGCTGGTCGACGCGACTTACATGCCGGAGGCAACCGAGCAGGACCGCACGGAGCTGGCTGAGGTCGTAAATACGATCGTATTTAAGCGCTGACGACCGCCATTGACTAGCTCGGCTGCGGACACCGGCTCGTCGGCGAGCTCGAAAGGCTCGGGCGCGCGAGCCAGTACCGCGGCCGGGAACGCTTCCCGGTGCTAACGCGGAGCGGACTGCACCTCTTACCGGCCGGTCCCAAGCGAGCAACCCGAAGCTGTACGCATTAGTGGGCGGTTTGTGGCTCGCGAGCTGGTAGCGAAACTCAACAGCTCTCTTGGCTCAAAACACCGGTTTGTTCCGGCGTTTGACAGCTTGTATGACAGCTTACGCAGGACACTCTGTGGCACTCCAGGACACTCTGTGGCACTAGCGCGTCAAACCGCTAAGTTCAGGAGGCACGGCCTGACCAGTCCTGACGCGCTCTGGCAAGATCGGTCAATCTCCTCTTAATCCCAAGGTTCAGGGTTCGACTCCCTGCGCGAGCACCACCACGTGTATGCAAGTTCGGGTGACACGTCCCCAAAGGCCTTCGGCTGATGGGTTACACACCTTCGGCTGATGCGTTACACCTACTTCGGGTGATTTGTCACGCTTCCGCGCATGAGGGAGATGAGCGTGGCTGAGCAGAGGTACAAGGCAGTCCTGGCAATAATCGGCGATGGTCGGACAGTGAGCGAGGTAGCCACAGACTGGGGCGTGTCCAGGCGAACGATGTGCAAGTTCGGGTGACACGTCCCCAAAGGCCTTCGGCTGATGGGTTTCACACCTTCGGCTGATGCGTCACCATGGAGCTCTGGCAGCTGGACATAGTGCATGCAGTCCGTTGTCTGTCGCCGTGATCGCAGTCTCACTTCTCACCGCTTGTTCCGGCTCCGCCACGCCTTCGTCTCGGGTCGGCGCTTCCAGCCCGTCGCAGGCTGCCGAACTTCCCGCCGAACGTGATATCGAAACCACGCGTGCTATGAAAATCAACGCGGTGCCATCCCCAGATTGGGCCCTTGTCGCAAGCGGTCACCTGTGGGTGGCGGGTGTCGAGCCGGGACTTGCGCGATTCGACGCGGCGACTGGACAGAGGCAAGGCGGGCTCCCTATTCAGAACGTCTGTCTTGCCATGGACCTAGGATTCGGCTCGCTTTGGGCCGCTTCATGCACCCATGACAGACCCACGCTGAGTCGGGTCGATGTGAATTCGGGGCGGCTAAGGGCAAGTGTCGAGCTCCCCGACGGCGGCCCTGCCGAGGAGTCATCAGTGGGGGCCGGTGAAGGTGGCGTGTGGGTGTTGTCCCGCGGCGTACCGCAGCACTTGATTTTTGTCGACCCCAGCTCCGACAAGGTGCTACGAAGTTTTCAAGCTCCCGAGAACGCCGCAGCGGTGCGGGCCGGCCTAGGCGCGGTCTGGGTGTCGACGACCAACCCGGGGAGCTTGGTCCGGCTCGAGCCTGGCACCGGCAAGGTGATTGCGACGATCCCACTTGGCAAGGGGGCGCGGTTCCTCGCACTGAGCAGTAACGCCGTGTGGGTCATGAACCAACAGGATGGAACTGTGTCCCGCGTCGATCCCGAATCCAACATTGTGATCGCCACGATCAAGGTGTCATCCTCAGCGATCGACGGTGGGGACATCGCGGCATCCGACCGTGCGGTCTGGGTCCGTGTATCCGATGTCCTGGCCGCCAAGATCGATCCACAAACGAACAAGGTCATCGATCGACTTGGCCCGCCGGCTGGCAGCGGCAGCGTTGCCATTGCGGAGAACTCAGTCTGGATCACAGCCCACGACGTGGCCTCGCTGTGGCGCGTGCCTCAGCCGTAAGACATGCTCAACCACACCTACACCTGATCAAATTGACTTCGAGCTCTCACCGTCAGCTACGGACCACCGTAATTGATCAACGCCAGATCGGGTTGACAGCTTCATTGACAGCTTGGCTGGGAGGCTCAGTGACACCTCAGGAAACACGGTGACACGGATGCGCCATAGGTCCAAGTTCGAGTGAGACGCTCTGATCACCTCTGAAACGTCCTGAGACGAAATGTCGGGAGTCTCTTAATTCCAAGGTTCAGGGTTCGACTCCCTGCGCGAGCACCATCATGTTTAGTGAATAGTGCACGCCCCCGTCGGAGGCGCTGCGCGACAATGCGCTCATGGGATGGGATCTGCGCACGCCGCTCTGTCAGGAGTTGGGCATCCAGTACCCCATCTTCTCGGTGGGTTTCGGATCAGGTGCAGTGCCCGAGCTGGTCGCTGCCGTTTCAAACGCCGGCGGTTTCGGAGTGCTCGGCTCGGAGATCCCTCGCGATGAGATGCAGCGACGGATCACGCGCGTACGACGGCTTACCAACCTGCCCTTCGGCGTCAACTTCATCATTCAAGACGCGGAAGAGGAGGACCGGGCATTCTTTCGAGACGAGGTCGCTGCCGTTGTCGCTCAACGTGTGGCGGCTGTCGTGCTGTTCTGGGGGGATCCGGCGCCTTTCATTCAGCTTGCGCATAGCAACGGGGTCAAGGTCTTCATCCAGGTCGGCTCGGTCGGGGAAGCACGGGCCGCGGCCGACGCCGGAGTTGACGCTGTGATAGTCCAAGGCATCGAGGCGGCTGGGCACGTCAGAGGGACGGCGTCAATATGGAAGCTCCTGCCGGCAACGGTCGAGGCAATCAAGCCTGTGCCAGTGCTTGCCTCTGGGGGGATCGGCGACGGAGCTGGAGTCGCACGCGCGCTAAGGCTTGGGGCGCAGGGCGTCTCGCTCGGGACGCGCTTCGTCGCCAGCGATGAGGCCTCGTTCCACCCCGCCCACAAGCAACGCATCGTCGAGAGCATTGCGAAGGACACAGTCCTCAGCGAGCTGTACGACGCATGGTGGCCAGGAGCGCCGCACCGGACGCTCCGCAACAAGACCTTCGAAGAATGGGATGCAGCGGGACGGCCGCCGCCAGGAAAACGGCCCGGCGAGGGGACTACCATCGGGCAGCGACGCCGCTCGTCGGGTGAGTGGCAGGAGTGGCCGCGGTACGCAGTCGGAGCCATTCCCCCGGACTTCGAGGGCGACCTCGAGCGCGTGCCAATGTTGGTGGGTGAATCCTGCACGGTCGTGAACGACATCAAACCGGCGGCCGAAATCGTTCGGGACCTCGTGCGGGATGCCGAAGCCGCGCTGGCTGACGCAGCTAGATGAGTACGGACGTCATTCGACAGCTTATTTGACAGCTTATCCGTGGCAGTCTGTGACACGCCAGGACGCTTTGTGACACAAACGCGTCAAGCCGCCGAGTACATCACACACGCCGTGACACGTCCTGACGCTTCCTGGCAAGGAAGGTCAATGTCCTCTTAATCCCAAGGTTCAGGGTTCGATTCCCTGCGCGAGCACCAACATCTTGTGCAAGTTCGGCTGCTGGGCGACAAAACGCCTTCGGCAGCCGTGCTACAGACCTTCGGCTGATTCGCTACAGCTACTTCGGTACCTACGCGACACTCCCCGGCCATGAGGGAGATGAGCGTGACTGAGCAAAGGTACAAAGCGGTTGTGGCGGACGGTCGGACGGTGGGTGAGGTGGCAGGCCAGTGAGGTGTGTGCAGGCAGACGATGCATCGCTGGCTAGCGCGCTACGAGTGCGATGGCCTGGAGGGCCTCGGCAATCGGTCGTGTCGGCCGGTGCATTTGGTCATCGGTCACCGGGGCAGCGGGTTCGGGCCGGTCGCCGTGACGAGGCGTTGCGGGACCCAGTCGTCGACGTGAACGAAGCCGTCGAACGAGGCGCCCTCCAGGACGCACACTTCGTACAGCGAACGGCGATAGAACTTCACGTGGGTGAAGTCCTCGAAGAGCGTGTAGTACGGCTCGTTGTCGGCGTTCTGGAACTGCTGTCCGGTCAGGGCGGCGCGGTGCTCCCGCGAGAACGCGTCGACGTCCTCGCCCACGACGACCCCGAGATGCTCGAGGCCCATCCGGTAGACACGCTGGTGGACCGGCGGGATGAGCTCGATGAGGGGGACCGGCGTCCCGTCGAGGACGCGGAGCGGGTCCGCGAGGAGGATCTTCGATATCGGTCGGCCGTTCCAGACGTCCTCGTGGTTAGCGGTCGCGTGGCGCTCGAGGAGTTTGCACAGATGGACGTACTGGTCCCAGTCCGGGACGCGGACCGCCAGGTGGCTCAGCGGGTACGGGCGGATGTCGATGCCGCGCGCGAGCAGGCGCTCGTGCTGCATCGCCGCGAATCCGCGGTAGTCCCCGATGATGTCGCCGACCGGATCAGCCATCGCGTCGCCACCCTCCGAGCCGCCATGTTACGAGGACCGACCGGCAGAGGATGACGATGTCGACCTGGGCGTCCCAGACCCCGTCGATACGACTGACAGCTTGGTTGACAGCTCGAAAAGTTGATCGACCGCTCGAAAACCTTCGACCTAAAGTTCGTCTTGTATTTGGACAGCGCGTTCCCCCGAGAGCAGTGCAGGGGACACGAAATCCCCTGCAACAGTAGAGGGCTTTAGGCAGGTCCGATTGATGAAGCGCAGAATGCCTGCCGAAGGTCTGAAAGGTGCAGCAGGTGGCTATCGAACTGCTCCCGTATTGATCCTGGGAGGGACGGACGATGGGGGGGTTGTTTCAGAGAGGGCCTGCGAGCAATTGATGAAGGATTTGGGGATCTCGGTAGAGTCCCACTTCTATGACGGTGGCAAGCACGGCGTGATTTTTGGGGACTTCCGCAGTGACGCCATTGGCCGGACCATCGACGCCTTTAAGCGCTCTCTGGGGTGAGTTCTGATTGAGATCCCGCCTGATCCTTGTCAGTGTTTTCGGCTGATGCGTTACAGGTGTCCCGACTGATTCTTGACAACTCCCTCGCATGCGGGAGCGACCGAGCAGAGGTACAAGGCGGTAGGCAAAGTCGAGCAAAGCGCTGCGAAAAACGGGTGCCTCGATAACCATTATCCCACTGGCGAGGGGGCTTGCCACAAGCCCTGGCCGCCGTGCGAGACTGCGCTTTCGATGGCCCAGCTCTGCCTGTGAGACGAAGGAGGTGCGGCCTCGCCTGACGACCGCCGTCCATTAGCCGACTACTACTTCGTGCTCGGCGTCCCGCCTGACGCAACGGAGACGGAGCTGCACGCCGCCTGGCGCCGGCAGCTCAAGTACTGGCACCCTGACCGCGGCAACCATCCGGACGCGCTCGAGCACGCGAAGTTGATCAACTTGGCGCAGGACGTTCTGACCACCAGCACCAAGCGCGCGGCATACGACCGACAGCGGGCAGCCGCCGGCTGGCGCCCCTCCGCGTCGGCCCCGTCATACGGTCGCCCCGTCCAATGGAAGACGGTAAGCCGCGAGGGCCCGCCGCGCGCGCCGAAGGGATTCGACCGGCACGGTTTCGTCGCACGCCTGGAGGAGATGATGAGCCGGGGCCGGCTCATGATTGAGAAGCGCAAGGACCTCGCTTCGGCGTCGAAATGGGAGGCGCAGACTCAGGCCTTGCTGCGAGATGAGCTCGGCGACCATGCGTACACAAAGCGCTTCGAAGTGGCCCTGCGCCAGCCCCGCCCCGAAGGCCTGGTGGCGGCGTATGGGGTGCTGTGGGCCGCGTATGAGGACGCGCTGAAGGGCGATCTGAAGCCGGTGGTGAAGGAAAGGCGCCCGGCCTGATCTGAGTACCGTCCCTGGCGCCGGGACCTCCGTAGCTCGGTCCTTCCTCTTTCACGCCCGAAGCGCGTCACAACGCGTCAAATTGCCGGATGCACCCACAGGCAGGCGACCCGTGATGCCTGGAGCGTGCTCGGCCCCTACGCTCGTAGGCCGATCGCTGCTGGCGCACGCCTACCGCACGGGGGATACATGCGGTGGTCAGTCTGCCGAGATGCGTCACGTTCGCGACCTTTGATTGCAGTCAAACTCAGCGTCGATGACATACATCGCTTTTCTGAGGGGCGTGAACGTCGGGGGAAAGGGCATCGTGTCGATGGCGGCCATTAAAGAGGCCCTCGTCGCCCTCGGTCTGTCAGATGTACGAACCTACATCAACTCGGGCAATGTCATCTTCTCGACCCGAGCATCGGACGCTCAGCAGCTTACGGCCCGCATCGAGAAGGCGCTCGAGCAGCACACGGGTATGGCGATCAAGGTGCTTGTCATGGACCACAAGACCCTGAAGAAAATGGTCGGCGCAATTCCGCGTAATTGGGTCGACGACAAAACGATGCGGACCTATGTCCTGTTGCTATGGAAGGAGCTCGACGATCGCAGGATCCTCGACCGTCTCCCGATCAAGCCCGGCGTCGATGAGCTCCGGTACACGCCTGGCGCTGTCGTCTGGCGCGTCGATCGCGAGAACGTGGGCAGGAGCCAGATGAACAGAATCGTCGGCACGCCCCTGTACAAGAAGATCAGCATCCGCAGCGCGAACACGATGCGAAAGCTCAACGAGCTGACAGCGACACCTACACGGCTGCCCGCGGCAGACTGAAGTAGACGCCCGCACTGTCCGCCACATCATCGAGCGACGTCACGGCCTTGTTTGGGCAGAGGGGCAGGTGTCCCGTGAGGGACCCAGATCCCGACGGCGCTACTGCGGTCGAAACCACGACTCACGGGCCTCCTCTGAAAGGCAAAGGAACCTCTTGGGTCGATGCTGCCAATCCAAGTTAGCCGGGCACCGGCGGAGGCGCGCCCGGCGACGGGTATCCTTCGGGCGGGGCCGTGGCGGCCTCGAGCCCGGCCATCTGGACATAGTAGATTCCGGAGCCGATGCCCGCGCCAACCAGAGGCCCAACTATGTACAGCCAGAGGCTGGACCAAGAGCCGTTGGCGAATAGAGCTTCCCCCAGCGTGGCCCCAAACCCAACGGCAGGATTGAACGCTCCGCCCGAGATAGGCCCTCCGGCAAAGACAGCGCTCGCTATTACGAATCCGATCGCGAGTCCGTAAAAGGAGTTCCCCTGCGTCGCTTTGGTGGCAGCCACGTTCAAAACCACAAGCATCAGCGCGACAGTGAACGCGATCTCGATCGCCAGAGCAGAGGCGATGCCGACGTTGGGACCGGGATGTATACCCGGAGTCCGGCCACTCACGAGATAGGCGAACGTGAAGGCCAGCACGGAACCTATGAGTTGAACAATCCAATACAGCACCAGATCGGTGGCGCCTAACTTGCGGCTCAGGAAGAACCCGAAGGAAACGGCCGGGTTGTAGTGGGCTCCTGATATGTGGCCGCCCATGTACACCATCACCATCAGCACCGATCCGATGGCGAGCGGTGCCAACACTCCAACAGGACCGGACAATGCGATCACGGAAAAGAAGAGAAAAGTGCCGACCAGTTCGGTGAGCAGTTTCGCGATTCTTGCCATGGCCGATAGGGTACGAGTTGCATGATCCTTGAACCTAGGATCGAGCCCTGGCTACACCACAGGCGGCGGTCAGTGTGCTGCGAAAGCAGCACGCCACTCCTGACGCCAGCGCGCTATCGCAGGCTACTCGATGTTGTCGAGGAAGCCAACCACGCGTTGCTTGAGCAGCTTCGCGGCACCTTCATCGTAGTCGGGCAGGCTGTTGTCGGCGAACAGGTGTCGATCGCCGGGATAGAGGAACAACTCCGCGCCCTCGATCGTCGCAACGAGCTCGCGCGCGGCAGGGAGGTCTTCCGCGCTCCACTCGTCGTCCTCCATCATGTGGATCTGGAGTGGAACTCCCGGCGGCCAAGAGCCGCCGAACTCAGAAGCCGGGAAAGCGGCGGAAAACAACAGCGCGCCCTTGCAGCCAGGGCGCGTCTGGGCAAGCTCCTGCGCGGGCATCGCGCCGAGCGAGAATCCGGCATAGACAAGTTCGTTCGGTAAGCCATCGGCGGCGAGTCGACCACGTTCTCCAATCGTCGCGAAGCCAACCTCCTTCGCGTAACCGATGCCCTGATCGAGGTCGGTGAAGGTCTTGCCGTCGTATAGGTCGGGGGCATGAACGACGTGTCCGGCAGCTCGCAGCTCGTCGGCGAACGCGAGGAATCCCGGTGTCTGTCCGTGTGCGTGGTGAAACAGCAGTATCTCGGCCATCACGGCACTTATAACATGCCCGGGAAAGCTTGCTGAACGCGAGCCGGTGGTTCGCCCAGACCGTGCCGACCACTGTGAAAATGAGCGCGACGGCGCGGCCCGCGTTGCAGTTCCGTACTATCGCCGTTTCGGCGTTCCAAGGAGTGGCGGCGCTAAGAACCTGTCGAGCGCGGAACGACCTTGATCGTCGTGGATCGCGCCTCAGGAGTCAGCACGCTGTCGAGAATCCGCCCAGCGTATCGGCGATATTTCTGACGATAAGCAGCATCGATCTCGTCTTCAAGGTCGTGGCCGGCCCCGACGAAAGTGACCTCCTGCTCAACCCCGCCAGCCCGTATGCGACCTTCGTGCATCTCCTGGACTCCGCGGAACCAGCCTCCACTGCGCCCTCCAACGGATCGAACGTACAGGTCGTCGCCGTGACGGACGACCCACACGGTCACCGGCTTTCGCAGCGTGCCATCGCGCCGGACTGACGCGATCTGCAGTTCTTCCGCTCTTCCGACCTTGTCGAGCTGGTCGTCTGTCCACTGCGTCATCGGCGCATCTCCTTTGTCCCACATGAAAGGACGACGCAGACGATGGCGTCGGTTGGCGCGGTGATCACCGGGTCGGGGTGCGCTCCGACTTCGATCGAGCGAAGTCCGTAGTAGATGGCCGCCCGCACGGCTAGCCCTCCTCGATCGCCGGCGCCGCGGCATACTCGGCGTCGCTGACGTGCTCGCCCCAAGTGGCGCTTTTGCCCTTTTCGTCTACATCGAGCATCGCGAGGTGGGTCATGAAACGCGTCGGCGCAGCTCCGTGCCAGTGATCCTCCCCGGGGTCGAAGAACACGCGGTCGCCCGGGCGGATCACCTCGATCGGGCCATTGCGCCGCTGGGCCAGGCCGACACCCTCCGTTACAAAGATCGTCTGCCCGTTCGGGTGCGTGTGCCACGCGGTTCGCGCGCCGGGCGTGAAATGCACGCTGCTCGCACTCAAGCGCGCATCTCCTGACGGCATTGCCACAGCGTCTATGTACACGGTGCCGGTGAACCATTCGCTCGGCCCGGCCGTGGTTGCGATCTTGTTCCTTGTGACCTGCATGGTCTTTCCCCTTTTCTGCGCAGCCAACGGGCACCGTCAAGCGCGCTCCGGCGCCTGGTCGCTCACGTTGCCGTCAACACTACGATGCGACGTGAAGCAATCCAAAAGCTTGGCGCTGTCACAGCCTGTTAAAGGCTTAGTTCGACGAACATTTGAGCCAGATCAGCCTTAGCGGTACCTGATTCCGAATAAACAGGTAGGTACGCGCGGGTTTTCCACGGTGTGCGGGCCCTGGCCTCCCCCTAGCGTCGAGGGCATGCGCCGGTCACACACCGGCCGACAGGAGGAACCAGCCGTGCAGGCCCAGAAAACCGTTCAGTTCGTACAGGTTCGATTCATCGCGCTCGCGTTCGGACTATTGGCGGCGCTGCTGCTCGCCAGCGCGGCGGGCTACGTCCTCAGGGGCGGAGGTGCCTCCGCCAACCCGCCGGTTGCGCTGCCTACGCTTCACTTCACGCAGCAGACCGACAACATGATGGAGCGGGAGCACGACCGCCTCTCCCCGATCCTGACCTCCCCCTATGGGGTGGGCCACTAAGGTTGCGGCAGCAGACCCTCGAGCTACTGATGCCGCCTTTGAGGCGGCTCAGTGCTTGAGGATGCTGATGCTCGTCCAGTAGTTCTCGTACAGAGTATTGCCGCCGGCTCCCCGAACCCAGGGCTTAACCAGCTGCACTGCCTCCTGATAGACGAGGGCCGGGCAAGCGGCATCGTCAAGCAGAAGCTGGCCGGCCTTCTTGTACTCGCCAAGGGCCTCGATTGGTCGCTTCGCGTCCGCCTTGGCCACCAAGCTTTGAAACTGCAAGTCGACGACGGCGATGTGGCACTCGTTGTCGATGTTGGCGAACCAGTTGTGCGGGCTGTCATAGTCAGCGGTGAACTCACCGACCACGACGTCATAAAAGCCCTCAAAGGCCTTGCGTCGGATGGTCTGGACTTCGCCGAAGTCAAGCTGCACCGTGAGTCCAAGGACGGATTGCCACTCAGCCTGGATCTCCCTGGCTAGCAGAATGAAATCTGGGAACGTACCCATCCGAACGTTGCGCTTGCTGCCTGCCGGATCCCAAGCACGCAACAACTCCTTGGCTGCGCTGACGCTCCGCTTCGCATTGAGGTCGGCGCCATCTCCCAGGTAGCCCGCCAGGCCCTTGGTGAGGAGGCCCCCAGTGGCGGGCTGACATTGGGCTCCGCCAAAGCAGATGCTCGCCAGCCGGTCGCGATCCAGGACCAGGCTGAGCGCGCGCCGCACCTGCACGTCCGCCTCGGTGTCGAGATGGCCCTCAACCCGGAATCGGATATCGCCGGTCCCGAGCCAGGGGCGAACATGCAGCTCGCTGCTGAGTGTGTTGTCCGTCCGATAGGTCTTTATTGTCTGGTCGCTAACCTGACCAAAATCATCGCTCGGCGCGTATCCAACGATGTCGAACTCGCCTGCTCGATAACGGCTCTCGGCGACCGCCTTATCGGAGATCACGTCGACGTGGATCTGCTTCAGGTGCCCTGTGGATCCGCCCCACCAGTTGACCACCGGCTCGAAGTCGAGTGACTTGCCCTTTTGCCGGCCCGTCATCTTGAAGGGACCGGTCCCAACCAGACCCTCGGGCGTCGTCCACCATGTGTCCTCGCCCTTCCCGGCGACCACCCCCTGGTCGATAACTGCAGCGGCCCAAAGTCCCAGCTCCACCAGCCAGTAACCGGCCGGCGCGGTGAGCGTCGCGACGACCGTGTAATCATCGGATTTCCGGAGTCCTGACAACGTTGTGGCCCGCCCCGATTGCACTTCCGCGAACCCCTGAACCCGTTCGAAAATGGACGCGCTGGGATACTCATCACCATTCAAGCTCGCCACCCGGTTCCAGCTGTAGATAACGTCCGCGGCCTTCACGGTGTCGCCATTGGAGAAACGGACGTCGGTGCGGAGGTGAAACGTCCACATGAGGCCGTCGGGGGAGATGTCCGGCATGCCTTTTGCGATGTCCGGTTCCTCGACGAGATCGTCGCCAAACCTGTACAGACCGCCGAAGACGTTGCGTGCGAGGCTGAGCTCGACGGTTGGCTGGTGAATCTTTGCAGGGTCGAGAGTCCGCGCATCGTTCGGAACCACCAAATGCAGGACCTGGTTGGGGTCGAACTGCACGGGAGCCGGCGAGGACTCGCAGCCGCTCACCACGAGACTCAGGCTTGCGAGCAACCCGAGCACCCGCCTGGTCACCGGGGCAATCTCACTATGCGATCGTTGTCAGTGTCAGCTATATACACGTAGCCGCTCGAGTCGACCGCAACCCCGAGCGGCGAGCTGAGCGTAATCCCCGGCGTGGTGACAGTGGTCATCGTTCCGCCGGCGTCGACCCGCAGCACTCGGCTTGTTGCCTTATCGGTAATGAAGACGTCCCCGCGGTCGTCGGTGGCGATCGCGACCGGCAAGCTGAGCGCTACGCCTGTGCCGCCAACGGGGCTGATCTTTCCATCCGTGACCTTGCGCACCCGATGGTTTCCGGTGTCAGCGATGTACACCGTGCCAGTTCCTTGTTCGATCGCGAGACCCGTCGGGCCACTCAGTAGCGCCGTCAACGCAGACTCCCCGTCGCCGGCGTCTCCACTAACGCCGGTGCCGGCAAAAGCGCGAATCTTGCCCTGCAGGTCGATCATGCGCACCCGATTGGTGCCGCTGTCAGCGACGTAGAGATTTCCCTGCTGGTCTATGGCCAACCCGCGCGGGTACCAGAGTTGAGCATTCGTGGCAAGTCCGCCGTCGCCTAACCCACCAGGGATGCCTGTGCCCGCGACCGTTGTGATCCTCCCGTCCGTGGTCACCTTTCGAATGCGGTGGTTGCCGTAGTCGGCGATATAAATGTTCCCGGCCCGGTCCGCGGCGACGCCATCAGCCTGCATCCCCGGAAAGACAAAGAGGCTCAGCATTGCACTCGTGGCGGATTCACCATCACCGGAATACCCGTTGGTGCTGGTCCCGGCAACCAGGGTGGCCTTTCCGTTGCTGATCCTGTGGACCTGGTCGTTGTCCATCACCAGGATCGCTCCCGAGAAGTCGATAGCGATGCCGTTGGGACGGCTGAGCTCGTCTGCGATCGTGACCGCAGTAGGCTGCGCCGTTTGGGGCAGCAACTTTAGCGCAATAAAGCCGCCGCCCAGTAGGCCGACGACGACGATCGCGACTCCCATCAAGCGCGCGGCCGCGCCGCTAGGCACAAAGCCCTTTCTACGCGGGGCGGCCGCGGACACCATGGTTTGATCGGCCTTCGGCGCAATGACGGGCGCAGCAGCGGTTGGATCGAAGGTTGCCACCCAGGCGGCGATCTGGGCCCGGGTCGAAAAACCGAGCTTGTTGCAGATCTGGGCGACGTGCCCTTCAGCAGTACGCTGGGAGATGAAGAGGGAGCTCGCGATCTCCTTGTTGGTGAGCCCTTGAGTCACCAAGCGGGCGACCTCGAGCTCCCGCTTGCTGAGGCGCTGCTTCGGACTGAGTTCGCGCACTCGATTTGGCCGGACTGATCATAAAGACCTTGCGATGAGCTGGCCGCGTGCCCTCTAATGCGCGCGAGCTTGCGTCGCGATCTCCCGTTGCAAGACGTCAGTCCAGCTCTTCAGTCACAGCCGCATATCTCTGGGTAGATCAGGAAGTTGTCGGCCATCCAGCCTCGGCCCGCGAGGTGCCACCAGATGCCATCCGTCGACGACATCGGTGCGTACACCGGGCCGCCGTCAATGCTCACAGGCGTGTGGTGCTGAAGGCAGGCGACCACTTTGCCCTTTGGCCCTGGCGACGAGCGTACGTTGGCGCCGCAGCTGGCGGTAACACCGCCGAGCCAGACGAGGCCGCCCTTGCCGACAGCTGGAAAACCCGCCGGGCATTGCGAACGTACCCCGCGCCAACCCTTCGGGTCGTGAACGACATAGGTCAAGCAGGCAAGGCGATCCCCGTTGGATCCGCCCTCACCGTCGAAGTACGCGGCCTGCGTGCCATCGTGCTGCTTCCCAATTGATACGCAAGCTCGATTGACAGGGCAGGCGGCCATGCTGGCCACAAGCAGCGCTCCCGCATGAGATCTGGCGGTCCCTATCGCCGCCTCCCGAGCGGAAGAGTAGGTTTTACCCACGACCTGGGGCGGCGGATCGGAGACGAGCTCAAGGGGTGGAGCAGGGACTGTCTTATCAGATGAGTACCAATCGCCAGGATCGACTTGATCCGTTATCTCACCTGCTTTGACGATCACCTGCAAGGGCGCGTGAGAACACGACGTGCCCACGCACCTTGGAAAGGCTGAGTACGGCGCACCCACGACCCTTCCCTGAGCCTTGCAGACCAAAGGTCGCACAGCCGAGAACACGTAATACGTACCTGGCGCGACGCCCTTGATCGTGTAGGAAAACTGGCCGGCAACAGTCTCGCTGGAGTAGGCGCCATGAGAAGCGCCGGCTGTGCTGATTGCGTAGATGAGCTGAGGAGCAGGCCCGCTGGGCGGCCAGCCGGCGCTTCCGGTGATTGACCCTGAAGCGCTTGACGGTGGCGCGGTCGCCGCTGGAGAAGCCTGGAGGGTCGGCTCCGGCGCCGGTCCCGACCCGCCGCTACTGCAGCCAGGACCTGGTGTCGCGCCGGGCGGCGGGCTGGCGGCGCCAGATGGGCTTGGGCCAACAGTCCCGGATGGCGAGGCCGACGCGGTGGCTACTACGCCACCTTCTATCCGAGGTGGGGTACCGCAGCCGACCAAGATCAGGCCGGCCAGAATCACCCCGACGGCGGGCGTCATGGCCTTGGTCATCTCTTTCCCATCAACGGGGAACGCTGATGAACTGTTACTGCGTACTCGTTGACGAGGAGTGCCGCGGCGATCCTCGGACGCGTTCGGGGTCCGGCGCCCGGCCTCCTCTCCGCTCCATACGCGAATCGTCCGATTGTGTAGCGCTGGCACGAGTTTAGGCAAGCCGCGTGGCGTGTCAGCTGTCGGTTCGGCAGCAGCAGCGGCACTCGCAAACGCAGTCGGGGTCCGGGCCGACTCCGTGCGGCCCGTCAAAGTCGGCGCCTCGGGCCTACCCTTTAGGCGGCCGAGAACATTGCGAGAGAACACCCTGCCGACCGTCGAGAAGGCGCTAGTCATCGCAGGCGGCCTGGCCGCGCTCACGGCAATTGCGTTCAAGTGGTCGGTGGCCGGCGATACCTGCACATCGACAGATGTCGCGGTCACCTTTGGCGACCTCCTCGACACCAGCATCTGGAGCTATGCCTTCATCGGCGGCATCGGCGTCGCCTTCGGAGCCGGATTCGTGCCTGGTCGGTTCAGCCTCGCCACTGAAGTCGCTGCCGTGGCGGCTGCCGGTCTTTCTGTGATTTTCCTTTGGGGTATCGCCACGACCCCGTTCGAAGCCTTTCCAGGCGGAAGTGGCGCACCGGTTGGGATCAGCTGCAGCCTCAACGCCGCGCCTGGCCTCTGGCTCGCTGCGGGAGCGGTCGTGCTGCTGATCGCGGCCGCAGGCATGCGCGCCGCCCGACTCCGCAAGTCGTCATGAGCTTCAGCCCGGACAGCCGTTGGTGGTGGGACGGACGGGCCTGGGTCGCAACTACCTCGCCAGACGGCCGGTGGCGCTGGGATGGCACCGCTTGGACGCCGACGTCAGGCAAGGCGCCCGGACCTGGCTTGGCGAGGGCCATCTTCGGTTTGGGTCCGATCGCCGGCGCGCTGGCGACCGGCGCGATCTTCTGGGTGCCGACGCACGACCTCAACGCGTCCCTCGCTCGCGCCGGCGTCACATGGGCGGGCCTGGTCCTGCTGAGACTCCTCGATCCGCTGCTCGCGCCTGCCTGGCGGATGCTGGGCAAGGTTCCAGGCATTGTTCGCTTTGCGGTGGCGCTCGCGGTCGCCGCGTGGTTTTCCATCGGACAACTCGGACCGAGCGCCGTCGGCCACGAGATCGCGCACTTTCAGGCCGCGCTTTATGTCTCCATCGCTCTGGCATATGCGCTCATCCGGCCCAGCCGCGGCGGGTTTGGAGCTCCGAGTTGAGGGCGTCGATCGATCAACCCCCGGGTCTACGCCCGATGGTTGCGGCGGTCGGGGTCGCGGCGGGGCTTTCATCCGGGGCGGCGCTGGTCGCGACGATCACGCTCGGCTGGTCGCTCGCGCTGGCCACAGCCTTCATCGCCGTGCCAGCGCTGGTGGCCGTGGCGGCGCTTTCCGCGACGGCTCGGCGCGAAGAGCAAGACCTGTTTCTCGCGCGGGTCCGCGTCGGTGCGGTCGCCGGCATTCTCGGCACCGCCGGCTACGACGTAACACGCGCAATCCTTGAGCAGTTCGGTCTCGCAGCAGGCAAGAGCTTCCTGGCCATTCCGCTCTTTGGCAGCGGGCTGACCGGCCTTCCGCCCGCCGACCCGGTCGCGGTGGCGGCGGGTTGGGCTTTTCATGCCGTCAACGGCGTCGGCTTTGCGGTCGCGTACACGCTCGTCGCGGCAGGCAGAGCCTGGTGGTGGGGAATCGTCTTCGCCCTTTTTCTAGAGGGGATGATGGTCAGCCTCTACCCTGGCTGGCTGCGGGTGCCGCTGACCACCGAGTTCCTCACCCTGAGCGTGAGTGGTCACTTTGTATATGGATCGATCCTCGGCGTCCTGGCCAGGAGGGCGCCATGATCCAACTTCGCATCGTGCTGGCCGCAGCAGCCGTCGCATTCGCCTCGGCGCTAGCGCTGGCGAGCCCCGTGCAAGCGCACGACTGCGCTGCCCGCATCAAGTCGCTTCAGGACGTCGGCAGCTCCGACAACATCCAGGACTGCCTCCGGACTGGACAGACCTACAGCGTCACGATCGGGGCGGTGGTCGCCGTGGTGGGTGTCGTGATCGCATTCGTGGGACTGCCAGGCCGCCGGCCCGCGCCGCCACCTCGGCCCGCTTCGCCGCAACCGCCCGTGCAACGCCGCGAGCCTGAGCCTCCGCACCACGCGGATCCCTGCTTTGACCAGCAGGTCCGGTTCACCACAGCCCGGACCGGAGCACGGACGACTTTCAACGCGCTCCAGACCCTACGGACGCAGCGAGGCTATCTCGATTCGCTCTGGGAGAGCACCCGTGAGACCGGCTACCTGAGCGCGGTGGTCGACATCGGGATGATGGCGGGCTCGCTGTGGACCAAGCCGCTTGCCGCCGGAGTCGGGGTGACTTTGGCCAAGCAGGCCCTCGCCGAGAAGGCGGCCGAGTCAGTGCTCAAGGCGCTCGGCAAGGAGTTGGCGAAGGACCTGATCAAACATCTGGAAGACCAACACATCGATTGGATCGACGTGCTCGGCAAGGCGGGCGAATCGCGCACCAAGAGCCTCGCCATTGAGCTGATCAAAGAGCAGCTGACCAAGATCGAGTTCGACCGCGCGGCAGCGGAGCTTGTCGGCACCGGCAAGGTCCCCGACCTTGCGGCAATCGAGAAGGACTTCAGCGGGCCCATCGCAGACGCGGCCGGCCAGATGGTGGACGTCGTCAAGCTCGGCTCCAGCGCGATGAAGGTTGCCGAGAAGCTGGAGGCGATTCGGAAGGCCATCTCGACGGTGGACGACCACATCTTCACCGCCGAGGAGCGATGGGAATCGGCCGTCAACGAGATGGACCTCGCACACGACTCGCTCAATCGCTGCCGCGATCTCCATGGTCCCGCTGGAGGACAGGCATGAACCTGCGGTGGTGTGCGGCCGCCACGGCTGCTGATACGGCTGCCCGTCTCGCGCTCGATAGCCCGCGCTATCGCGACGAAGGTGGCGTGTGGTGGACAGTGGCAGGGGGGCGCTGGCAGACCTGGCGCGCGGATGCCTGGCACGCCGCCGACCCGCCGGACAAGGTCGAGGGGCCGGCCTCCGACCTGCCCGGGGCCCCGACCGAGTCGCCGTCGCCCAGGAACGCGGCAGGCAGCCCCGAGCTGGAATTGGGCCCAGCAATCGAGGCCGCGGTCGGAAAGATCGCAGCCGCGTATGGCGCGGGCCGGCTCAGCTCGGACGCAGCCGAGGCCGCGTCTGGCGCGTTATACGCGGTCGAGGACGACGGCGGCATCTGGACCGTCGGCTTACGCACCGCACGGTGGCATCGCTTCAGCCAGGGGCGGTGGCAGCAAGTCGACAGGGCGCCTGACCAAAGTCGAGTCGTGGCGCGTGACAAGCTCGAGGACGAGAGCCTGACAGCGGTCCGCGCGGCGCTGGCCGCGTTCCTCGCTCACGACGAGCTGTTGCCTGAAGCTCTTAGCAAATCGTGGCTGCCCCCGGCATCTGCGGCTCACCCGATGGTGTGGCGGGCCACGCATCGCGTACCACCTTCGGGTCTACAGGCGTGGGAGTCACCAGTGGCCAAGTCTCAGCCGTTCGGTTCGCTGTCGGGAGGGCTCGACGTCGAGGTGCTCGAGCGGTCGGGTGCCTGGGCCCAGGTGAGCCGACCAGGCGGCACTTCGTGCTGGGTGGACGGCCGCCTTCTAGTCGAGCTCTAAGGCGGTTGTGGCTTCCCTGGT
>VBIU01000051.1 GCA_005880945.1 Chloroflexota bacterium
CTCCCCAAAGACCCTCGTAGTGAAGGACGGCGGTACCGGGGACTGGAGTCCAGATGGTAAGGGCGTTGTCTACACGACCTTCGTCTCTGGAAACTGCGCAGGGACGATCACCGTGCATCAACTCAGGGCCGGCCGAGATCAAGTGTTGGGATCAGTTCCCGCCGGGGGTTGCGGTGATTGCCAAACCATCTCGAACTGCGGGTTCTCAAACTATATGGACTTCCGACGTCTCTACTCACCTGACGGGAGTCTGATCTCCCTGGTGACCACCGGTTTCAGCGGAAGCTCCCTTCGAGTTTGGTCTTCAGCGGGAGCCGTGCTACAGGCCGATAACTCGAGGGGCGGGACGATGTCGGCGTGGTCGGGACCGACACTCTATTTCCGGGACGAGAAGGGCGTCGAGGTGTGGCGCGCTGGCGCCATCTCCCTGTTTCTTCCAGGCGTGACGTGGATTAAGCCCCGGGCGTCCTCCGCCGGCGGCCAGATCGTCTATACGGTGCGCGACAGCGGCGGCTGGGGCCACGTGCGTGTTGTGGACACCACCACGAGAAAGGTTCGCGAGCTCAAGAGTGCTCGCACTGACGCCGTCTTCTTGAGTTCCCGGTACGTCTGGTACCAGGGCGAGCGCGCATGTGTCGCGAGCGATGTATGTGGTGCGCGGCCGCCGTTCCACCCGCTAAACGGGAAGACGTACATCTACGACCTGCAGACCGGGACGGAAACGGAATCGATCATCACGAGCGTGTCCGACGTCTGGCCGCACGCCGCTTGATAGCGGACAAGTGGTACTGATGAGGACGGCCGGCTGGCTTCGTGTTCTGGCGGTGACCGCCCTACTTGCAAGCGCCTGCGGCTCGGTCAACCCGCCTGCAGCACGCAACGTGGCTACGCCCTCGGCCGCGATGTCGGTTCAGCCGACGGTCTCCGCGTCCGCTCCTCCGATGGTTTCCCCTCCTGCGGCGAGCCCCACGCCAGCCGCAACCCCGAGCCCCCTCTACCTGGCGGCCCCGTGCAAAGCCCCCTCCAGCCGGCGCCTGGCGTTGGTCACTCTCCGGGGAAGCGACCACATCGTCGTCAGGGACATCACTGACATAAGCCGCGCCAAAACGGTCAGCAATCTGCAGATCTACCCGGCACCGGTCGGAGGGAGCGCTGGCATGGAAGGCGCCACCGGCCAGTTTGTCTGCGAGACCGAGATCTCGTACATCGGCGGTGAAGTCGTCGACGTCGCCGCGGCCACTCCCACCAATATCTATCGCTCACCCCTGTCTGGACCCTCGAAGCTCGTCATCAACGGGAAGGAGGTCTTCGTGTTCGCCTGGAGCCGAGACGGACGCGCGCTCGTGTACGTGACGCCAGCGCTTGACGCCGACGGCTACTCAGGGGATCTCGATTTGCATCAACTGCGAGATGGAGTAGATCGAGTGATCGGTTCGATGCCGCCGATGGGTGTTGGTGGATGCGAAGCCTACCCGTGTCCCGGACCCTTTCAGGATCCCGGCGACAAATGGGACCTTCGGCTGTCGTACTCGTCCGACGAAGCCTTCATATCTGTGGTGTACGGCGGGATTGGCAGCTTCCTGCGGGTCTGGACCTCAGCCGGCAAGCTGGTTAGCTCGGATGACCGGGACGCGAACATGTCCGTCTGGTCTGGGGCGAATCTCTATTTTCGAGACGCCAAGGGCGTCGAGGTGTGGCACAACGGCAAGATCTCGAGTTTCCTTCCGGGCGTCGCCTGGATCAGACCGAAGGCCTCGCCAGCTGGTGGCCAGATCGTCTATGAGACCCGAGACGCGAAGCGCGTCACGCACGTCTTCATTGTTGACACCGGCACCCGCAAGGTCAGAGAGCTCGCGTCGGGCCGATCCGAACCCGCCTACCTGACATCGCAGATGATCTGGTACCAAGCTGAGCCTGCTTGCTTGTTGACTGGAAAATGCGATGCGGGATTTCCAGGAATAGCCAGCGGCAGCACCTACATCTATGACCTGGTGAGCGGCACCGAATCGGGATCCATCATCACGTCGGTGATCGACGGGTGGCCGCGCGGGGCCTGACGGTAAATTCCGCACGAGATTGCGGAAATGTGCGGAATGGACCGGGCCTAGACCATCCCCAGCTCCCAGCGCGCCTCTTCTGACATGCGCTCTGGGGTCCACACCGGCTCATAGACGATATCCACGCCCGCGTCCTTGATCCCCGGCAGCGTCAGCAGGTGGTCCCGCACGTCCGCCATCACGTCTGCGGCCATCGGGCACCCGAGCGCAGTGAGCGTCATCTTGATGTCCACCCGCTCCGGCTTGATAGCGATGTCATAGATGAGCCCGAGGTCGACGATGTTCACCGGTATCTCAGGGTCGAAGCACTCCCGCAGCACCTCGATGACGTCCTCCGGCTTGACCGACGACTCCGGCGCAACAGTTGACGTCGGGGCGAAATCGCTCATGGCACCTCCACCGGCAAACCGGCATCCTTCCACGCCTTGGTCCCGCCGCGGAAGTTGACAACATCCTTGGTCCCCAAAGCGACCGCCATCTCCGACGCGACTGAGGACCGCTCGCCGGACTGGCACACGAAGATCGTCTTGTCGCGGATCTTCTGCCCCCCAGGGTTGGCCAGCAGCGAGCTCAATACAACATGCCGAGCTCCGGGCACGTGCCCCTTGTTCCACTCCCAATCCTCGCGCACGTCGACGACCTCATAACCCTCGTCGATCAACTTGCGCACGTCCTCCAAATTCAGGTCTCGGTACAGCTCCTCCTGGCTCATCTCCTACTCCTCATCCTCATCGTCTGAGGCAAGCCCATAGGCTCCCACCTTCAGCACCTTCAAGGAGAGCAACGCGCACTTGATGCGGGCCGGCGAGATCTGGATCCCCAGCTCACCCAGCACGTCCTCCTTGCCGATCTTCTTCGCGTCGTCGAGCGCCATCCCCTTGAGCCGCTCGGTGAGCAGCGAGGCGGACGCCTGCGAGATGGCGCACCCTCGCCCATGGAACCGCACGTCCTCGATGAGGCCCTCCTTGACGCGAAAGTCCATGCCCACCACGTCCCCGCACAGCGGGTTGTCCTCCTCGTGGCTGATGTCAGGGTGCTCGAGGCGCCCGAAATTGCGCGGGTTCTTGTAGTGGTCGAGGATGTACTCGCGGTAGAACTGGTCGTCAGCGGCGGTGCCGGTACTCATTTGAAGATCCTCTGGGCCTCTCTTATGGAACCGACGAGCCGATCGACTTCATCCTTCTGCGTATACACATAAAAGGAAGCGCGCGCGGTCGCCGCCACCCCAAGCCTGGTCATCAGGGGCATCGCGCAGTGGTGTCCGGCGCGCAGGCACACCTGGTCGCGATCGGCGATGGTCGCCAGGTCGTGCGGGTGGATGCCTTCCAGCGAGAACGAGATGACGCCCGCGCGCCGAGAGGGGGGAGGTCCATAGAGCGTCAGGCCCTCGATGTCGCTGAGCGCCTCGTAGGCGTACTCGGTGATCTCCCGCTCGTGCGCCCGCACGGCTTCCATCCCCAGCCCGTCCAGGTAGTCGACAGCGGCCCCGAGGCCGATGACCTCGGCGATCGCCTGCGTGCCCGCCTCGAACCGCCAAGGCAGGTCGTGATAGGTGGTGCCCTCGATTCGGACCGTCTTGATCATGTCGCCGCCCGACATGAAGGGGTCCATCTCTTCGAGCAGCGAGCGCCGACCGTACAGGATGCCGGCGCCCGTCGGCCCCAGCATCTTGTGGCCGCTGAAGGCGTAAAAATCGCAGCCCAGCGCCTGCACGTCCACGCCCTGGTGGGGCGCCCCCTGGGCGCCGTCCACGAGCACCGTGGCGCCTGCCTTCTTGGCCGCGGCGACCATCTCAATCGCCGGGTTGATGGTGCCCAGCGCGTTGCTGACCTGGCTGAATGCCACTAGCTTTGGCGAGCGCTTCAACAGCTCGTGGAACTGGTCCAGCCGAAGCTCGCCGCGCTCGTCGATGTCGACGTACTCGATGGTCGCGCCGTTCGCCGCGGCCAGGATCTGCCACGGCACGATGTTGGAGTGGTGGTCGAGGATGGTGAGAACGATCAGGTCGCCCTTCTTGATGTTCTTGCGACCCCACGAGTAGGCGACGAGGTTGATGGCCTCGGTCGTTCCTCGCGTGTAGATGATCTCCTTGGTCGATGCAGCGTTGATGAAAGCGCGCACCTTCTCACGCGTGCCCTCGTAGCGCTCGGTCGCCTCCTCCGCGATCTTGTAGGCGGCGCGATGGATGTTCGAGTTGAACTTCTCGAAGTAGTCCATCATCGCGCCGGTCACCTGGCGCGGCCTCTGCGACGTGTTGGCTGAGTCGAGGTAGGCGATGCCTGTCTCGAGAATCGCAAAGTCCTTGCGGATCGCGGCGACGTCGAGACGCGGAGCTCCATTGGTGCTCATTCCGGGACCTCGACGAAGACATCGGAGCCTTCCACCGTGACGGGGTAGGTCGTGGTCGGGATGACCGCGGGGAGGCCGGTCACCTTCCCTGTTTTCAGGTTGAACCGCGACCCGTGCTGCGGGCATTCGACGTCCAGGCCGAAGAGCTCGCCCAGGCTCAGGAGAAAGTTCTCGTGCGTGCACACATCGTTGATGGCGTAGAAGTTGCCGTCTTCGGCATGCGCCAGGCAGATCTCCGTGTCGTCGACCCTGACCGCCTTCAGCGACTCGACAGGGAGCTCGTCGACGGATGCCACGCGCACCTTAGCCAAGGCGCGCCTCCAGTTCCGTCTCCACCAACCTGCGGGCCTGCTCGAAGGGGATGCGCTCGAGGACCTCGCCGAAAAAGCCCTGCACGATCATCCGCTTGGCGGTTGTCGCCGGGATGCCGCGGGACTGAAGGTAGAAAAGGCTCTGCGGGTCGACAGGCCCCACTGTGGCGCCATGGGTGCAGCGGACGTCGTTGTTGTCGATCTCGAGCATTGGGATCGAGGTCGCCTTGGCGTGGTCGGAGAGGACCAGGTTGCGGTTCGCCTGGTAGGCGTCCGAGCGGGCCGCGCCCTTCTCGATGCGGATCAACCCTGCGTACACGGTTTTCGCCGTGTCCTGCAGCGCGCCCTTGAAGAGCAGGTCCGAGGTGGTGTTGCCGACCTGGTGGTCCTGCAGCGTGTGGAAGTCGAAGAACTGCTTGCCCGAGGCGAAGTAGATGCCTTTCAGCTCAGCGCTCGCGCCAGGCCCGACGAGCGAGGCTTCGACGCGGCTCTTCGAGAACCGGCCGCCGAGGGTGACGTTGAAGAGCCGCAGCCGCGAGTCCTTCTCCAGACGCGCACGCTGGTCGGCCAGGTGCCACGCGTGGCGGCCCCATTTCTGGATCGACACATAGCCGACATCCGCGCCCTCGCCGACGAAGATCTCCGCCGAACCGCTCCTGTAACCCGCGCCCTCCTCCTCCTCGCCGATGTACTCGTCGAGGTAGTAGAAGCGCGAGCCGCGGCCGGCGACGATCACGGTATGGGGCAGCACAGTGGTGCCGCCCTCATGCGAGAAGTGCTGGCGCAGGATCGGCTCCTCGATCACGACGCCGTCCGGCACATAGAGGAAGTTGCCGCCGGTGAAGAACGCGGCGTGCAGGGCTGAGAAGCGGTCGCGGTCTGGGTGCCCCGTCGAGAAGAGCAGCGGCTCGACCAGCTGCCGGTGTTTCACCGCAGCCACCGAAAGCGGCTCGAATATCACGCCCGCGGGCAGGCCCGGCATCTCCTGCTTGTAGCCGTTGGCGTGCTCGAGCTTTGCGTACGTCGAGGGGTCGAGCCCGGTCACGTCGGTGCGGCGCCACTCCTCGTCCGTGCGGCTGGGCATCGGCAGGCGTTCGTATGCGGCAAACGCATTGCGGCGACGATCGCGCAGCCAGTCGGGTTCCCCCCGGAAGGTCGGCTCTTCCAGGGTTTGGCTGTTGAAGGGCACTAGCCTACCGACCCCTCCATCTCGAGCTGGATCAAGCGGTTCAGCTCCACCGCGTACTCGAGAGGGAGCTCCTTCGTGAACGGTTCGATGAAGCCGTTGACGATCATCGTCTCGGCCTCGTTGCGCGTGATCCCGCGGCTCATGAGGTAGAAGAGCTGCTCGTCCGAGACCTTGCTCACAGTCGCCTCGTGGCCGAGGGTCACGTTCTCGGCGTCGACGTCGTTGTACGGGTAGGTGTCCGACCGCGACTCATCGTCCAAGAGCAGCGCGTCGCACTTCACGAACGACTTGGAGTTCTTGGCGTCGGGGTACATCTTGATGTGGCCGCGGTACGACGTTCGCCCGCCGCCCTTGGAGATTGACTTCGAAGTGATGGTTGAAGTGGTGTTGGGCGCGACGTGGATCATCTTGCCGCCCGCATCCTGGTGCTGGCCCTTGCCCGCGAACGCGACTGAGAGCACGTCGCCCTTGGCGCCTGGCTCCATCAGGTAGACGCTGGGGTACTTCATGGTGATCTGCGAGCCAAGGTTTCCGTCCACCCACTCCATCGTCGCGTCGGCATATGCCAGCGCCCGCTTGGTGACGAGGTTGAAAACGTTGGTCGACCAGTTCTGGATCGTGGTGTAGCGGCACCGCGCGTCCTTCTTGACGATGATCTCGACCACCGCCGAGTGGAGCGAGTCGGTCGTGTAGATGGGGGCGGTGCAGCCCTCGATGTAGTGCACGAACGAGCCTTCGTCGCAGATGATCAGCGTGCGCTCGAACTGGCCCATGTTCTCCGCGTTGATGCGGAAGTACGCCTGCAGCGGGATCTCCACGTGGACGCCCTTCGGCACGTAGATGAACGACCCTCCCGACCACACAGCTGTGTTCAGCGCCGCGAACTTGTTGTCGGCGGGCGGGATGACGGTGCCGAAGTATTCCTTGAAGAGCTCGGGGTGGTCGCGCAGCGCGGAGTCGGTGTCGGTGAAGATGACGCCCTTCTTGGACAGCTCCTCGTGCAGCGAGTGGTAGACGACCTCCGACTCGTACTGCGCCGAGACGCCGGCCAGGAACTTGCGCTCGGCCTCGGGCACGCCCAGCCGGTCGTATGTCTTCTTGATGTCGGGCGGCAGCTCCTCCCACGTCTTCGACTGCTTGTCGGACGCCTTGAGGTAATAGAAGATGTTCTCGAAGTCGATCACCGACAGGTCAGCGCCCCAGGTGGGCATCGGCTTCTTGCGGAAGATCTCGAGCGAGCGGAGACGCATCTTCGTCATCCACTCGGGCTCCTTCTTCATCCACGAGATCTCCTTGACGATCTCGGGGTTCAGGCCGCGCTTGGCCTTGAAGACGTATTCCTCCGGGACGAAGAAGCCGTACTTCTCCTTGTAATCGGTGCCGACGTCGACTTGCTTGGGTACCGTCGCCATCAGGCAACCTCCTCGGGCTTGTCTTCGACGTCGCCCCATTCCGAGTAACCGGTTTTCTCGAGTCGATCGGCGACCTCGGGACCACCCGAAAGCACGAACCTTCCGTCGACAAGCACGTGCACGTAGTCCGGCTTGATGAATTCGAGGATTCGCGTGTAGTGGGTGATGATCAGCACGCCCAGCTCCGGACCGCGCATGCGGTTCACGGCCTCGGCGACGAACTTGATGGAGTCGATGTCGAGGCCGGAGTCGGTCTCGTCGAGAATCGCGATCTCGGGCTTCAACATCGCCATCTGCAGGATCTCCGCGCGCTTCTTCTCGCCGCCGGAGAAACCGTCGTTGATGTAGCGCGGCAGGAACGAGTCATCCATGTGCAGCACCTCGAGCTCGCCCTTCAGCATCGAGCGGAACTCCTTGGGCGAGATCTGCTTTGACTTGTCCTTGCCGTCGTAGCCGCGCTTGGCGTTGAGCGCGGTGCGCAGGAAGTTGGTCATCGAGATGCCGGGCACCACGACCGGGTACTGGAACGCGAGGAACATGCCAAGACGCGCGCGCTCGTCGGGCTGCAGCGCGAGCACGTTCTTGCCCTTGAAGACGACCTCGCCCCCGTCGACCGTGTAGCCCGGATGGCCCATCAGCGTGTGAGAGAGCGTCGACTTGCCAGAGCCGTTGGGCCCCATCACGGCGTGCACCTCGCCCTTGTTGATGGCGAGCGTGACGCCCTTCAGGATCTCCTTGCCTTCCACGCTGGCCCGCAGGTCTCGGATCTCGAAATCAGCCAACTCTCTCCTACTTCTCCTTCACTTCGTATGTACAGTCAGGCGCCGCCTCGGCCATCCAGGTCGAGCGGCTCACGGATGCGCCCAGCAGGCGCTGATACATCTCCTGCTCGTTGTGGCAGGGCAGCCCGGTGCGGGCGGCGACGTCCTGGATCGGGCAGTTGCAGTGGCGGATCGCGAGCCCACCCTCCGGAAGCTCCACCACCTCGGCCATGTGGCCGTGCTCGGTGGCCAGCTTCGCCAGCTCGCGGACGCGCCCCTCAAAGTCTAGCCCGGCCAATCTCGGGGCGTACTCGGCCTCCAGGCGCTCCGCCCTGCGCTCGAAGAAGCGCTTCAGCTGCTCCTCGGAAAGGAACGCGACGAGGTCGCCGGCGAGCTCGCGGTGGCCGTCGGGAAAGTGCTCCCCGGCAGCGGGCGTGAGCTGGTAGACGTTCTCCGGGCGGCCGCGCCCGTGTGGCTCCGCGTGAGCCACGGTCGCCAGCCCGTCGGCCTCCAGGGCCTCCAGGTGGCGCAGCGCTCCCTGCTTCGAGACCTCGAGATGGGCGGCGACCTCGCCGAGTGTCGCGTGCCCCCGGGTCTTGAGGAAGGCGAGAATGCTCTCGCGCCGGGAATCCACGAACTCATCGTACGAGTTTTTCAACATGGAGGTTTAAATACGGCCAAGCGGGTATTGAGGCGCGATGGTCTCGGTGCGCTGCCGCGCCTGCTGGCCCTGCTGCTGGCGGCTCAGGCGGCGCTCGCGCCGGCGACCGCGCATGGCGCGACTGTGGACTGGGAGCGCTGGCAGAAGATCCCAGGGGTAATCGACGTCGACGGCCCGCGAAGCGACGGTTCGCTCGTCGTCGCCGGATCGGCGGCGCTCTACCTGGTGGATCCCGCGGGTAAGGTCGCCCCGTTCGCTCGTGGGCCCGGCGGGTACCACGAGGACGCTGGCGCGGAGGCCTACCTGGCTTCATCACCAGGCGGCACGGTCGGCGCGGCCGGCTGCACCTTCGTACGCGACGAGACTTTCCTGCTGCGGCTGCACACACCAATCGGCGTCAATCGAGTGAATGCGGCCGGCGATGAGTCCGGGTCCTTCGCCAACCTTCCTGGCGTCAGCGCGCTCAATGGGATCGTGTTCGACACCGGGGGCGCCTTCGACCACCGCTTGCTGGTGAGCGGCCGGTCGGGCAGCAAGACTGTGATATTCGCTGTCGACTGCAACGGAAACGTCCAGATGATCACCCGCTCGGCTCCGGCGTTGGAGGGAGGGCTGGCGGTCGCTCCCACCGGCTTCGGCGCCTTCGGCGGCTCGCTGATCGCCCCAGATGAGCTCAGTGGAAAGATCTACGCGATCACACCGGGCGGCGTCGTCAGCGTCGTCGCAAGGCCCAGGCTGCGGACCGGAAGCGACATCGGCGTCGAGAGCGTCGGTTTCGTGCCCCCCGGCTTCACGAGTCGGGGCGGCTCCGTCTACTACCCGGATCGGTTCAGTCGCAACAATCCACACCCCGGAACCGACAGCTTGCTGCGACTCACAAGGCGGGGCAAATCTGGTGGCCGTCCGTTGCGATCCAACGTGCGCTGCGATTCCAGTCGTGACGGTTGCGTCGAAGGCTCATGGAGAAGGCCACATCGCCTTCACGTTGAATCCTGCACAGGCAAGCCCCACCGCGACCCCGGGCGGTGCGCGGACTCCATCGGCCCCTTTCCGGCCGCCGGCGTTCATCGGCGATTGGGGGATTCCGGCAGTCGCTTTCCTGATCCTGCTGGCGTTGCTTGCGCTGCTTGGCGTGCAGGCCCTACGCCGGCGCCGTTGATCATCTAGCGAGGTGGATCGCGTGCTGCTGCTCGGGGCCCGCGGCCTTCGAGCTTTCGCTTTCGGTTTTTCCGCGGTCCTCATCGGCGTGTACCTGGAGCGGCGCGGCCTTTCTCCAGGCTTGATCGGGCTGACCCTCGGGCTGGGTCTCGCAGCCGCCTCCCTCTCCGGCCTGGCGTCTGCGAGCCTGGCCGCCCGCCTGGGCCGCCGCCGCGCGCTGGCCATATCAGGGCTGCTGATGGCGTTGACCGGGTTGGACCTCGCGCTGGCCGATCAGCCGGGGCTGCTCATCGCGTCCGGCCTGACCGGGATGCTCGGAGCCGCCAGCGTCGATCTCGGTCCTTTCGCATCGGTCGAGCAGGCGGTTCTTGCAGAGGCGGTCCCGCCCGGCAATCGCAACGTGGCCTTCGGACGGTACTCGCTGACGGGCGGCCTGTTCAATGCCGCCGGAGGCCTGGCGGCCGCGCTCGCGACGGGGGTGCAAGGAGGCCGTGCCTTCTTTCTTCTCTATGCCGGGATTGGAGCGGCCACCGCCGTCCTGCCCCTCTTCATGAGCTCACGCGTCGAAGGTCCCGGCCAGGCTGTGGCATTCGGCAGGTTCCGTCCGCTCGCCGGGCTGGCCGCGCTGTTCGCGCTCGACTCGTTGGGCGGTGGTTTCGTTGCCAACGCGGTGATCGTCTACTGGCTGCATGTTCGCTTCGGCGCGGACGTCCAGGCCCTGGGGCCGCTATTTGCCGCCATCGCTTTTCTGCAGGCGATCTCGTACGAGGTCTCCGGCCGCCTTGGCGATCGGATCGGATTGATCAACACCATGGTCTTCACGCATCTGCCCTCGAACATCCTCCTGCTGCTCGTCCCGTTCAGCCCGTCGTTCGCATTGGCGGTCGCCCTGCTCCTGGCGCGGTTTGCGCTGTCTCAGATGGACGTACCGGTCCGGCAGGCATACGTCGTCTCGATCGTCCCCCCCGCGGAGCGCGCGGGCGCCGTGGCGATGACCGGCGCGGTGCGCGGAGTGGCCCAATCGCTCGGGCCGGTGCTTGCCGGCCTCGCCATCGGCGCGGCGAGCTTCGGCCTTCCATTCTTCGCGGGCGGCGGCCTCAAGATCGTTTACGACCTCGCCCTGTACGCGGGATTTCACAACCGCCGAGCGGACCACGAGCGCTAACGTGGAGTCGTGGCGCAGGACTTGAGCTCGCTCGAGGCTGCGGAGCTGGAGCGAAGGGTCGCGGAGGTTCGGGAGCGCATGCGGCCGGTGGAGCGCGAGCTGACAACGCTTCGAGCCGAGCGCGACGTCCTGCTCACCGAGCTGCGCCGGCGAGAGCGCCTGGCCCACCGGCTTTCGCGCGCGGATGTCAAAGCGGCGATGAAAGAGGGCCGGTTCCCGAGCATGGCGGACCTTGTCGCCGCCGTCGAAGCGGGCTCGCTCGACGAGTTCGTCTATCACCTCAAGACAGGCGGCGAGGTTCGGCTCGGGTTCCCCGGCGCTCGCGCCCAGACCGTCTCTTTGACCGACGGCGTCCAGGTCGCCCAGGCCAAGGACTTCGCCGAGGTCGCGCGCCTTTACGCGGCCGGCTGGGAGCTGGGGAGCCCGGGCCGTCCGGGGGTCAGGGTCCACTTTCCAGGTACGCGCCAGGAGCGGCTGGCAGCGTCGGACGAGGTGTTCGCGCGGCCTCGGAGCGCCGACGGGTGAAACCAGGCTTGCGTAACCCCAGGCAGCCCCGCGGCGTTGGGAGCAGAGGGAACCGTAGAATCTACGCGCCCCTCAACCATGTCTAGAGAGATACCCGAGAAGATCACGACGAAGGGCGGTCACCGCCCCAGGGCCCGGATCCACGCCGGCTGGTCTCCGATCGGCCAGCGCCTCCGCCGGAACGCGATGCTGCGCGTGGTCGGCGTCGTCCTGGCCCTCCTGATCATGGTCGGCCTGGCGGCGGACGCCTACGCCCAGTCCTTCTTTGACAGCCTGCCTTCGATCCAGGGCCTCGACAGCGCAGTGTTCGCGGGCGACACGATCATCACCGACCGGAAGGGCGTCATCCTCGCCGACGTCGGCAACCACGGCGACCACAGGCTTGCGGTCAGGCTCAATCAGATCAGCCCGGTCGCCATCCAGGCCACAGTGGCCATCGAGGACAGGGGCTTCTACTCGAACCCTGGATTCGACATCTCGGCCATCATGAGGGCCGCCTACGACAACCTCCGCGCCGGGCGCATCGTCAGCGGCGCGAGCACCATCACGCAGCAGCTCGCCAAGCAGCAGTTCCTGACGCCGGACCAATCCGTTCAGCGAAAGTTGAGAGAGCTCGCCCTCGCATATGAGCTGAGCCAGGCCTACACGAAGGACCAGATCATGGAGCTCTACCTCAACAAGAGCTTCTACGGCTCGCAGTCATACGGCATCGAGGCCGCGGCGCAGAGCTACTTCCACATCAGCGCGTTGCATCTCGACCTGGCTCAGGCGGCGGTCCTGGCCGGTCTGCCCCAGGCGCCGACCGAGTGGAACCCGGTGCTCCATCCCGACGCCGCCAAGGTGCGCCAGACCGAGGTCCTGCAGGCGATGGTCCGGTCAAACTTCATCTCGCAGGCGGACATGGAGACGGCGCTCGCTGAGAAGCTCGTCTACCAGGCGCCGGTCAACCGCTTCAAGGCGCCTCACTTCGTCGACTACGTGCTGGCCGAGCTGCGCCAGCTCGGTTACCAGCCGGGTGTCCAGCAGCTGAACGTGAAGACGACCCTCGACTACAAGATGCAGCTGATCGGCGAGAAGATCGTGCGCCAGAACCTCGCCGCCAACCTGTGGCGCGATCCAGGCGGCCTGCTCTCCTCAGGCCTTGTCGCCGAGGACCCGAGGACGGGCGAGATCAGGGTGATGGTCGGTTCGCCCAACTACAACGCCAAGGCCGGCCAGATCAACTACGTGACCACGCCTAGAAACATGGGCTCGTCGATGAAGCCCTACACGTATGGAGCGGTGATCAACGCCCGGGCGGCGACGGTCGACACGCCCGTCTACGACGGCCCGAGCCCCCTCATCTACAAGGACGCGTACAGCACCACCAAGTTCTACAACTACGATGGCCGGACCCACGGCGTTCTGCCGCTGAAGAAGGCGATGGGCAACTCGCTCAACATCGCCGCGGTCAAGGTCGAGCTGTCGATCGGCGTCCCGGCCGTGCTCACCTACATGCGCAACCTTGGCGTGCTGCCTCGGTACATCAACCCCAACGGCCGCTACGACACCAAGGCTCCGGGCGCCACATACGGCCCGAGCCTCACGCTCGGGGGTTACCCGATCACTCTGCTCGAGCACGTTGGCGGCATGGCGACTTACGCGGACATGGGCGTGTACCACTCGCCCGAGTCGATCATCTCGGTCACTGATTCCCACAACCAGGTGCTGTACCAGACGCACGCCAACCAGCGCGCCCGCCAGGCCCTCGACCCCGGGGTCGCGTTCATCATGGCGCAGATCATGTCCGACGACCAGAACCGCTGCATGATCTTCGGCTGCAACAGCGCGCTCCACTGGTCGGACCGGATAGTGGCCGCGAAGACGGGCACCACCGACAACTTCAAGGACGCCGTCACCGTCGCCTTCACGCCCGACCTCGCCGCTGCCATCTGGGTCGGCGACGTGCTCAACAACAATCACTTCATGGTCGGAAACTCGGACGGCATCTACGTGGCCTCGCCTGGCATGCACACCTTCATCGCGCAGGCGCTGAACGGCGTCGCCGGCAACCGCTGGTTCACGGCGCCTCCGGACGTGGTCAAGGGCGCCAACAACAGCTGGTTCCTCAGCGACACGCGCAGCATCGCCAGGCTGCCGGGCGACAGCCCGCCAAGCCCGACCCCGAAGACGCCGCCCTACATCGTCCCGAACGATCCCGGAACAGGCCCGGTGTTCGCCAGCCCGCCGCCGCAACCGACCCCATCCCCGTGCTCGACGTTCCCGATCTGTCCGTAGAACCGCGCGCCGTCGGATAGGTCTGCCTGGCGCGAGAGCGCACTTACAATCGCCTTGATGGCGTCTCCGCTTTCAGTCAGCACCGAAAAGCTGCCGAAGAGCCAGGTCGGCATGACGATCGAGGTGCCCGCCGAAACGGTGGATGCCACGTACGACAGGGTCCTGAACCGCCTCACGTCCAGGGCCAAGATCGAGGGATTCCGTCCCGGCCGCGCGCCCCGCTCGCTGGTCGAAGCGCGCATCGGGCCCGCCGTCCTGCGGGAAGAGGTGGTGGAGACCATGGTCCCTGAGGTCGTGCGCCAGGCCCTCAATGAGAAGTCGCTCGACCCCATCGAAAATCCTGACGTCGAGGTCCTGGAGCTAGAGCGCGGCCGCCCCGCCCGGCTGAAGGCCACCGTCACCGTGATGCCGGAGGTCAGGCTTGGCGACGTGTCCAAGATTGACGTGCCGGAGCAACCGATCGAGGTCACCGAAGAGATGGTGGAGCGGCGACTGGAGGACTTGCGCCAGCCGCTCGCCGAGATCACCCCGGTCGAGCGCGATGCGCGCCTCGGCGACGTGGTCGTCATCGACGTGGAGGTGGAGGTTGACGGCGCGATCGTCGACTCGGAGACCAGGAAGGCGATGGAAGCCGACCTGAGGGACGGGGTTCTGCTCCCCGAGCTGCTTGCGGTGATCCCGGGCGCCAAAGTCGCGGAGACTCGCGCCGCCGCGGTCAAGTTTCCCGACACCTACAGCGAACCTCAGCTGGCCGGCAAAGAGGCGACCATCAAGGTGACCGTCCAGGGGGTCAAGGAGAAGGTCCTGCCTCCGCTGGACGATGCACTGGCCAAGCAGCTCAGCAACGGCGCGCAGGAAACCGTCGAGTCCTTCCGCGCCTCGACCCGCGTCGCGCTCGAGGAATCCGCTCGTGAGGTGGCGAAGATGGATCGCGAGCAGGCGGTGGTCAAAGCCCTGGTCGACGCATCGAGCGTCGAGGTCCCGGTGGCCCTGGTCGATCGCGAGCTGACGAGCCAGCTGGAGTCGATGGAGCGCAGCTTGAACCGACAGGGCTTGCGACTGGATCGCTATCTCGAGTACCTGGGCAAGACGGTCGACCAGTGGGTCGCCGAGGAGCGGCCTGACGCAGAGGCTCGGCTGAAGGTGGACCTCGTCCTCGGCGAGTACGCCAAGCAGAACCAGCTCGAGCCTACTGATGAGGAGGCGATGCAGTTCCTGGAGGACCAGGCCGGCCAGGACGACGAGCTGAAGGACCAGGTCGACGAGCTCAAGCAGAGCCAGAGCGCGCGGCGCTACTTCGCTTCGAGGCTCCGCCGGCGCCGGGTCCTGGATCGGCTGACGGAGGGACGCGGGGCTTCAGCGTAGAGCGCCCAAGGCGGCGGCTAGCTTCCCGGAGAGCAGTCGCCTCTCAACAGAGGGGGTGCGCCGGGATCCGGCTTTGCCGGGCCCGCCGCTCTAGCGGGGGAGAGTCTCCCCCGCTTGACTTGACGGGATCGGGGGGAGGCGTGTCTAGAATGACGTTGTGCACGATATGAACCGAGGCCAGCGCCCTTCCAGCTACCTGGTGCCGATGGTGGTCGAGAACACGGGGCGCGGCGAGCGCGCCTTCGACATCTACTCGAGACTGCTCAAGGACCGAATCGTCTTCATCGGGACTCCCATCGACGACCAGGTCGCGAACCTGGTGGTGGCGCAGCTCCTCTTCCTTCAGTCCGAGGACCCCGAGAAGGAGATAGCGCTGTACATCAACAGCCCGGGTGGCCAGGTCACCGCGGGACTCGCGATCTACGACACCATGCAGTACATCCGACCGCCCGTTTCGACCATCTGCATCGGCATGGCCTATTCGATGGCCGCGGTGCTGCTCGCCGGAGGCGCGCACGGTATGCGCTACGCGCTCCCGCACGCCAACATCCTCATCCACCAGCCGTGGGGAGGCATGCAGGGGCAGGCCACCGACATCCAGATCCACGCCAAGGAGATCCTGCGCACACGCGAGCAGCTCAACCAGATCCTGGCGCGGCACACCGGACAGAAGATCGAGAAGGTCACCCAGGACACCGAGCGCGACTACTTCCTGACCTCCGAGGCCGCGAAGGAATACGGCCTGATCGACGACATCATCCTCACTCCTATCAAGCCCGCCGACAAGGAAAAGGAAAAAGAGAAGGAGAAAGAAAAGGAGAAGGAGAAGGTGGTGGCGGCTCCTTAGCCATGATCTTCCGACGCAAAGCGAAGCACGGCGAGGTCAAGAGGCACAAGCCGAAGTGCTCGTTCTGCGGGAAGATGCAAGGCGAGCTGGGCGTGCGCCTCGTCGCGGGGTCGGGAGTTTTCATCTGCAGCGAGTGCATCAGCGTTGCCAACGAGATGCTGTGGGGCCATAATCCCCCGGCAGCACCCGCCTCGTCCTGATGGACACAGGCCGAGCGACAGCGAAAAGGAATCAATGAACGAAAGAGAGGACCGCCGCCGGTACACGCGCTGCTCGTTCTGCGGCAAAGGGCAGGACCAGGTCCGCAAGCTCGTGGCCGGCCCGGGGGTCTTCATCTGCGACCAGTGCATCGACCTCTGCCAGGAGGTCCTCGAGGACGACAACCGCTCAGCCGGCCAGAAGAAGCAGAAGACAGGCTTCATCCCCAACCCGAAGACGATCTGCGCCGCGCTCGACCAGTACGTCATCGGACAGGACCGTGCCAAGAAGGTCCTCTCGGTCCAGGTCTACAACCATTACAAGCGAATCTCGGCCTCCAAGTCGGTGGGGGACGTGGAGCTCACGAAGTCGAACGTGCTGCTCGTCGGTCCGACCGGCTGCGGCAAGACGTACCTCGCGCAGACCCTGGCCAAGATCCTCGACGTGCCGTTCGCCATCGCCGACGCGACCAGCCTGACCGAGGCCGGCTACGTCGGCGAGGACGTCGAGAACATCCTCCTCCGCCTCATCCAGGCGGCCGACTTCGATATCAGCCGCGCTGAGCGCGGAATCATCTACATCGACGAGATCGACAAGATCGCCCGTAAGTCCGACAACCCGTCGATCACCCGGGACGTGAGCGGCGAGGGAGTGCAGCAGGCCCTGTTGAAGATCCTCGAAGGCACCGTCGCCAACGTACCGCCCCAAGGCGGCCGCAAGCATCCGCACCAGGACTTCATCCAGATCAACACGACAAACATCCTTTTCGTCTGCGGCGGCGCGTTCGACGGCCTCGAGAAGGTGGTTGAGCAGCGCATCGGCCGCCGGGCCATCGGCTTCGGTGCTCCTCACACGAAGATCGAGCGCAAGGCGGTGTCCGAGACGCTCAAGATGATGCAGCCGCAGGACCTTTTGAAGTACGGGTTCATCCCCGAGTTCATCGGCCGATTGCCGATCATCGTGACGCTGCACCACCTCGACCAGCAGGACATCGTGCGCATCCTCACCGAGCCGAAGAACGCGCTCGTGAAGCAGTACCAGAAGTTCTTCTCGCTCGACAACGTCGAGCTGGTCTTCCAGAAGGGCAGCCTGGACGCGATTGCGGAGCTCGCGCTCCATCGAGGCACTGGTGCGCGCGCCCTGAAGTCGATCATCGAAGAGGCTCTGCTGAACTCGATGTTCGAGATTCCGTCCAGGCCTGAGATCAAGCGCTGCCTGATCTCCGAGCGCTCGATCCGTGAAGCCCTCGAGCCCGAGTTCGAGCTGGGTGAAGAGGGCGAGGGTCCGGCCCGGCTCGTGGGAGAGTCGGCCTAGAAGAAGTATGAGAAAGAACCAGTCGGTTCTCTCTCATCGAGCGTGCGGCTTCGCCGCAGGCTCTGCTCTCTCTCCCGGGATTGGATTAATTACAAACTGATTTCTCCACGCGACGGCTTGGAGACGCAGCTAGCCTAGAAACAGCTAGCTTAGGAACTGTTGGCGAGTATTCTTCGGCGGTGCAGGACATCCGGGGTCGGACCGTCCTCCTGACCGGCGCTTCGACAGGCCTCGGCCCTCACATCGCCCGCCGGCTCCACGGGGCAGGGGCCAAGTTCGTGCTCTCCGCCCGCAACGAGGAAGCACTGAACCGCCTGGCCCAAGAGCTTGGTGAATCTCGCGTCATCGTCGCGGACCTCTCGCGCGCCGGTGAAGCGGAGCGACTGGCCGAAGAGGCCGGCGCGGTGGACGTCCTGGTCTCGAACGCGGGCATCCCGGCCAGTGGAAGGCTCGCGAACCGGTCCGTCGAAGAGATCGATCGGGCCATCGCGGTCAACCTCCGTGCCGGGATGATCCTCGCGCACGCGCTCGCTCCGGCCATGGTCCGGCGCAAGGCCGGTCACATCGTCTTCATGTCCTCCGTCGCGGGCAAGGCGCCCGCAGCCGGCGTCAGCATCTACAACGCGACGAAGTTCGGCATCCGCGGCTTTGGGCTTGCCCTGCGCGAGGAGCTCTGGGGAAGCGGGGTCGGCGTGTCGGTCGTCTGCCCGACTTTCGTCAACGAGGCAGGAATGTGGGCGGAGACTGGCCTGAAGGCGCACCCGATGTCCGGTGAGGTTTCCCCCGCTCAGGTGGCGGACGCCGTGTTGAGGGCGATCGTCAAGAATCGAGCGGAGGTGGACGTCATGCCTCTCCATCTCCGCGCCGGCTTGAAGATCGCGGCCGTCGCTCCGCGGCTCGCCGCTACCGTCGCGCGCTCCACCGGCGCGACGAGACCGAGCGAAGAGCTGGAGAAGCGACAAAAGCACAAGCGCTAACATATTTCGCACCATGCGCCGCTTCGTACCTGTAGCTGTACGCAAGCCGGCACGCTCGCGTTAAGCGATCCTCGCCGGCACCATCGATTCCCGAATCCTTGATCGGAACACGCCCTTATGAGTAAGACGGAAATCACGATGCCGACCGCGTTCGATCCTACGGCCGTCGAGGCGGGCTGGTACGCGCGCTGGGAGAGCGAGGGACTGTTCGTCGCCGACGCGTCGAGCAAGAAGCCGAAGTACACCATCTGCCTGCCGCCTCCCAACATCACGGGCGAGCTGCACATGGGCCACGCGCTCAACCACACGCTGCAGGACATCTGCGCCCGCTACCGGCGGATGGCCGGTCACGAAGTCCTCTTCTTGCCCGGCACCGACCACGCGGCCATCGCCACGCAGAACGTCATCGAAAAGCAGCTCGCGGCCGAGGGAATGACCAAAGAGCAGCTGGGCCGCGAGGCATTCGAATCGCGTGTCGAGGAGTGGTATCGCGACGTCGGCGAGACCATCGTCAGCCAGGACCGCATCCTCGGCGTTTCGCTGGACTGGTCGCGGCTCCGCTTCACGATGGACGAGCGATACGTCCGCTCCGTGATGACGGCGTTCGTCGCGTTCTACGAGCGCGGGTGGATCTACCGGGCGCCGCGGATCGTCAACTGGTGTCCGCGAGATCGCTCTGCCATCTCAGACCTGGAGGTGAAGTGGCAGGAGCATCACGACACGCTGTACTTCATCAAATATCCGGTTGATGGTGGAGGTGAGGTGGTGATCGCCACGGTGCGGCCGGAGACGATGCTCGCCGACACCGGGGTGGCCGTCAACCCGACAGACGGCCGTTACAACGACCTGATCGGCAAGACGGCGACACTGCCTCTGGTCGGCCGCAAGCTGCCCATCGTCGGCGACGACGCGGTCGAGAAGGACTTCGGGACCGGCGCGT
>VBIU01000238.1 GCA_005880945.1 Chloroflexota bacterium
TAGCTCAGACGACCATCCGTAGCTCGACTCCAGAGCGCATCGCGGTGGCTGTCACAGCCCCAGCCCGTCCCGAGTGCCACAGGCGCTGGCTGAGGAGCGAGCGCCGGGCACTGCGTCCCCGCGCAGGGGTTGTCGCCGTTGAACCCGTCCATGGTCGCCGCGACGAGACCGAGATGTGATCCCCACGACGCCGCCAGGTCGGATTGGAAGGTGCGATCCGAGACCGCAAAGCTCAGCGCGAGCGCCGCCAGGTCCGGGATCTGGCTCGGGTCGAAGGCTTGGTAACAGTCGTAATCGGGGCCGGCGCAGTCATGATCCGGCGTGACCATCAGGTCGAAGCCGTCCATCCTGCCGCCGTCGATCGCGGTCGTCATGGCCTGGACGTTGTGTGGGGCGCCCGGCACGATGTTTTTCGCCGCCGGGAGCGGAATGGCGGAGCCGTCGTGCAAGAGCCCGGTCGTTGCGCCGTCGCAGCGGTGGGACTGGACGCAGAGTCTTCCGAGAACGTTGTCGAAGCTGTGATTTTCCTGCATGAGGACAACGACATGAGAGATCGGCGAAGTGGCCGTGCTTGCCGCGCGACCACCTGGCATGGCGGGCATCGGCATCGAGATCGTTCCGGCGAGTAGAACAACCGCAGGCAGCACCCGAGAGATCCGGCGAAAGAGCCTGACAGGCACAGAGGCCTCCCCCAGCGCATTTCGGCACGAGACGCGACCGGCGCGAGGGTGCCTCTTCGTGGCCGAGATCGCATGGGGAGAACTACCTATTTCTTGCCTGGCGCCACGAGGCGCCCGGAATCAGTGCTCGACGGCGAGCTGGTCGAGGGCGATCTCGTCGTTCGACTGGTCGAACGCGTAGTTGACGACCCGGGCGGGAACGACGTCGATCACGGTCTCGGAGGTATAGGGCGCTACCGCGACGATCTTCTCCATGACATACAGGTCAAGCGCGGTCCAGCACCGCGACTCACGCAAACCTCCTTGCATGCACTCATGCATGCGGGCATCGAGGCTCGGCACGCTGCTCACCGCGTAACCCCACTTGCGGAGCTGTGCGGGCGTCGCTCCGACCAGGGTCTTGTTGGTCGCACCAATCTCAGCGCTCGCGAAGTCGGCCGGGAAAGTGGACGACGCGCTCGCGAAATTCGGCCCCACCCCGACCGTCAAACCGAGTGGTATGTGCTTTTCCGGATTGTTGAGCTGGCCGGCCGTATCGGCCGGGCTCCGGACGTCCAGCGTGATGCCGATGCGGCTGAGGTCGTCCGCGATCAGGGCGCCGAGCCGCGGGAAGCCACCGAATAGCCGTGGAAACAGGGATGACCCACCCGGAATGGTCAGTGCGAGCACGTGCTTGCACTCGGGCGCGCCGCAGGTGCCGATGTGCTGCGGGTCGTAGCGCGACTGCCGCAGCTCCTGCATCGCGAGCTCGAGGCTGCCCTTTTCGTCTGGCGTCGCGTAGGGGTCGTAGGCGCTGAGGGCATCGTTCTCCAGGCTGTCGGGCACGTAGTGCGTGAGGACCCTTCCCGTCAGATCGCCACCGTGCGCCTCGATCAACGCACGCTTGTCGAGGATGTAATTCACCGCGCGGCGAACATGAATATCGTCAAAGGGCGGCACGGCGACGTTCATGCTGATCGCTCGCAGAAAATCTCTTGAATTGACTTCGACGCGGCCGAGGCGGGCATCAGCGCGGATCTTGTCGACCAGCCACGGCATGACCTGCGGCGGAGGCGACCCACGAAGAACGACGTCGGCCTGTCCGCGATCGATCAGGTCCGCGGCCTCATCATCCGAGATGCCGATCGTGATCTCGATGCGATCGACATAAGCAGGCCGGAGCGGATCGGCGATCCGATTCCAGGTGGGATTGCGGACAAGGGTCAGAGACCGACCGGGCTGGAAGCCGCTGACCGGCGGCTGCCGGTCGGGCGCGGCGGAGAAGTCGAGGGCCTCACTCCCTTCGATCATGTATGGGCCTGAGGCGACGAGGAAGCGGCCATACCCGGTGTCGTGTCCGGTCGCGACCCCGAACTCTGCGGCGGCATCGCCGGGCAGCGGAGGGACAGGAGCCGTGTCCGAAATAGCGAAGCGATACGGGAGATCGCCCGTGATCTCGGTGAGATGGACCTTGAGCGTGTATGGGTCCGGTACCTCCAGGCCGGATATCGCGCTCGCGCGCCGAGTCCGGTAGCCGTCGAAGCCCGCGATGGGCGAGAAGAAGTCCGCGCCGGTGTGCTCGACCCGAGCTTCACGTTCGAGTGCCCGTACAAAGTCTTCGGCCGTGATGGCGACGTCGCCGAGCGGAGGCGCGTAGTGGAGCTCGCGCCGGAGATGGAATGTCCAGACAAGGCCGTCGCTCGACACGTCGGGAAGCTTGGCGGCCAGGTCCGGCTGAAGGTCGGCCCCGCCGTCGCGGTACGAGTGCCCGGTGTGTGAGACGAGGGTTCGGAGCAGGCAGCAGCGAAACAGCTCTCCGGAATCG
>VBIU01000020.1 GCA_005880945.1 Chloroflexota bacterium
CGGGTTGGAGTTCACGAGCACCGCCCGGACGCCGGCTTGGCGGAGCGACCATGCGGCGTGAACCGAGCAGTAATCGAACTCGATGCCCTGGCCGATGCGGATTGGACCCGACCCGATAACGAGCGAGGTTCGGGCGTCGACGGCCGCGCTTTCGGTCTCCTCCTCCCAGCACGAGTAGTAGTAGGGTGTGGCCGCCTCGAACTCGGCGGCACATGTATCGACCACCTTGTACGTGGGTCTCGACCTCTCCAGAGTGTCGCCGCGAAGGGCCTCGATCATCGTGTCGGAGAAACCGGCCCGGCGCAGGTCGCGCACG
>VBIU01000021.1 GCA_005880945.1 Chloroflexota bacterium
GGCGATCGCCGGCAGGGAACTTGTCGAACGGCCAGCGGGGAATCTTGACCACGCAGTAGTCGAGGGCCGGCTCGAACGCCGCAAAGGTGCGGCCCGTGACCTCGTTGCGAATCTCTTCGAGGCGCCTGCCCGCGGCCACCTTCGCTGCGACGCGAGCAATTGGGTAACCGGTGGCCTTGGAAGCGAGCGCCGACGACCGGCTGACCCGCGGGTTCACCTCGATCACGTAGTAGTCGGAGCTCTTCGGGTCCAGCGCGAACTGCACGTTGCAGCCCCCCTCGATGCCGAGCGCGCGGATGATGCGGATGGCCGACGACCGAAGCATCTGGTGGTCGCGGTCCGAAAGGGTCTGGGCCGGCGCCACCACGATCGAGTCGCCGGTGTGGACTCCCATGGGGTCCAGGTTCTCCATGTTGCAGACGGTGATGCAGGTGTCGGCGGCATCCCGCATCACCTCGTACTCGATCTCCTTCCAGCCCCAAAGCGAGCGCTCGACCAGGACCTGGTGGATCGGCGAAGCTTCGAGCCCGCGCTGCGCGATCGCCATGAGCTCCGCCTCCGTCGTCACGAAGCCTCCGCCGGTGCCGCCCAGCGTGTAAGCGGGCCTGATGACGAGCGGCAGGCCGGCCTCGGCGGCGAAAATCTTGACCTCGTCGAAAGATTCGCAAACTCTCGAGGTGGGGACCGGCTCGCCGATCTCCTCGAGCATCTTCTTGAAGGCCTGCCTGTCCTCGGCCTTCCTGATGGTGTCGATGTCCGCGCCGAGGAGCCTGACCTGGTATCGCTCCAGGACGCCCGCATTGGCAAGGTCGGTGGCGAGGTTGAGGCCGGTCTGCCCCCCGAGCGTCGGAAGCAGCGCGTCGGGGCGCTCCCGCGAGATCACTCGCTCCACCGCCTCAACGGTGAGCGGCTCGAGGTAAACGCGGTCGGCGACCTCCTCGTCGGTCATGATCGTGGCGGGGTTGGAGTTGACGAGGACGGTCACTATGCCTTCCTCGCGGAGCGCCTTGCACGCCTGTGTGCCCGCATAGTCGAACTCAGCGGCCTGGCCGATGACGATCGGCCCGGAGCCGAGGATCAACACTTTTCTCGGCTTCGGGGGCTGCGCCGCCCCGCCCACGGCCCGCAGCACCGGGTGGCGTTCGCGGACCATCGCCAGAAAGCGGTCGTACAGGTGCTGGTTGTCCTGCGGGCCCGGACAGCCTTCGGGGTGGTACTGGACGCTGAAAGCCGGCAGCCTGCGATGTCCCAGGCCCTCGACCGACCCATCGTTCAGGTTGCGCTGGGTGACGAAAATGTCGCCGGCGGGGATCGAGGCCGCGTCGACCTGGAATTCGTGGTTCTGGCTCGTGATGTGAACCAAACCGGTCTCGAGATCCTTGACCGGGTGGTTCGCTCCGTGGTGGCCGAAAGGAAGGCGCGAGGTGGTGGCACCTGCCGCGCGACCCAGGATCTGGTGGCCGAGGCAGATGCCGAACATCGGTATGCGGCCGAGCGCCTGGCGAGCCAGCTCCACCGGCCCATCGAGAACGGCCGGGTCGCCTGGCCCGTTGGACAGGATGAGCCCGTCCGCGCCTGTCGCCTCGATGTCCGCCCACTCGGCGGTGTGCGGGAGCACGATGACCCGGCAGCCGCGCTCCTTCAGCGAGCGGAGGATGTTGCTCTTCACCCCGTAGTCGACGACCGCGATCGAAAGGCCGGCGCCATCAGTCTGCGACCGGGGTCTCAGCTCACTGGGCAGCGGGTCGAGCCACTCGACCATCGCGGGTCGCGATGTCTCCGCCACGAGGTCCTGGTCCGAAAGCGGTGTCACTCGGGCCGCGGCAGACGCCAGCTCCGCGAGTCGCGCCTGGCTCGGCGGACGGTTCTCGTGCGAAAGGACCGCCCGCATCGTTCCGTGATTGCGCAGGTGACGGGTCAGCGCTCGAGTGTCGATCTCCGTGATGGCGGGAACGCTCCATCGGCGCAGATATTCGTCGAGCGAGGCTTCGCTCGAGTGATGGCTCGGCGCCGGACATGCCCAGCGGACGATCATCGCCCGCGCCCACGGTCGCTCCGACTCGGCGTCAGCCTCACGCACGCCGTAGTTCCCCTGGAGTGGATAGGTCATGCACAGCATCTGGCCCGCGTACGACGGATCGGTCAACACCTCCTGGTAACCGGTCATCGCGGTGTTGAAGACGACCTCGCCCTGCCCGGGCACGTCCGCGCCCAGAGCAAGCCCCACGAAGGCCCGCCCGTCCTCGAGCACCAGGGCCGCGTGCTCTCTCCTGGCGCCGTTCGTGTGCCCTTTAGCTGACAACGATCACCGCCTGATCGATCCCGTCCTCCTCCTCGACGAGAACCTCGACCCGCTCCGTGTCGGAGGTCGGAACGTTCTTGCCCACGTAGTCCGGGCGGATGGGCAGCTCCCTGTGCCCGCGGTCGACGAGGACCGCCAGCTGGATGGAGCGCGGCCGGCCGAAGTCCATGAGCGCGTCCATCGCCGCCCGCGCGGTGCGGCCGTGGTGGATGACGTCGTCGACGAGGATCACCACCTTGCCGTCCACATCGGGCACGCGCGAGATCGCTCGGTGCGAAGGCTCACGGAGGTGGCGGTCGTCGCGATGCCGGCTCGTGTCCAGCGCACCCACCGCGACCGGCGCGCCTTCCAGGCCCGCCAGCTTCGCCGCGAGCCGGCGAGCAAGGTGGTCGCCCTTGGAGAACACGCCGACCAGGACGAGATCATCGACACCGCGGTTGCGCTCCGCGATCTCATGAGCGATTCGCGAAAGGGATCGTCTGATCTGGTCCGCGTCCATCACCACGGCTTTCAGGCGCCGGTCGGTGACGCTCATCCCAGGACTCTGTCTAGAAGGGCCATTCGGATGTGGAGGCCGTTGTGGGCTTGGCGGAAATAGGCGGCGCGCGGGTCGGCGTCGACCTCGGGCGCGATCTCGTCGACGCGTGGCAGCGGATGCATGACGATCGCGTACTTCCTCATGAGCCCGAGCGTTCGGTTGTCGATGCGATAGACGCCTTTGAGCGCCTGGTAGGCCTCCTGGTCGGTGAAGCGCTCCTTCTGGATTCGCGTTTGATAGACGACGTCGACCTCCGGCAGCACGGCATCGAGGTCCTCGGTCTCGACCCACGGGACTTTGTGCTCGGTGAGATGGGCCTTGAGGTCGTCGCGCATTGCGACCTGCGGCGGCGCGACGAACCAGATCTTGATGTCTTTGAACTTGCTCAAAAGGTAGGCAAGAGAGCGGACCGTCCGGCCGTTCGCCAGGTCGCCGACCATCGCAATCCTGATTCCGTCGATCCGGTTGAGCTCGTCCTTGATCGTGTAGAGGTCGAGCAAGGCCTGCGTTGGATGCTGGCCGGGACCGTCCCCCGCGTTGATGATCGGCACGGAGCTGACCGCTGCGGCCCTCCTGGCCGCCCCCTCCTCGTTGTGTCGCAACACGATCACGTCGGCATAACCGCTGACGATGCGGATCGTGTCCTCGAGAGTCTCACCTTTGGCTGTTGACGAGAACTCGCGGGCATTGTCAGTGCCCATGGTCCACCCGCCCAGGCGCATCATCGCGGCCTCGAATGAGAGGCGAGTGCGCGTCGACGGTTCGTAGAAGAGAGCGGCCATGACCTGGCCGTTGAGGCGGGTCATGAATCGGTGCGGCTCACGCTTGATCTCTTCCGATCGGGCAAACAGCTCTTCGAGCGTCGACCGCGAGAACTGCTGGCTCTCGATGACGTGCGTGAGGCGAGAACCGACGGCCATCAAAAAACTCCTTCCCGGCCTCTCAGGGACCGGACTTAAAGGACCTCGGCGCACGTGCGGCGCTCGGCGGATTGTACCTTAGAGCGGATGAACAGGCGACCGGGGCACGTCGTGGTCACGACAGAGGTTGCGGTCTGCTCGTTCTGCGGCAGACCACGCACCTTGCGGACCGAGCAGCATCAGCTCGGCGCGCTCGTGCGCACCATCGTGACCTGCGAGACCTGTCACCGCACGCTGTCGAGCTCAATCGGCGTGGCGAGCCTCGAGCCTGATGCGCTCGAACCCGTTGCGGTGTCGCCTGAGCGGCCGTCGGCGCCTCCTGCAAACGTGCCGCCGCCGAGGGCCGCGCCGCAAAAGCCGGCCGCCAAACCGGCGGCGCGGAGCAAGGCCACGGGCGGCACGACGAAGGGAGCCGCTTCCAAGAGCCGGGCACCAAAGAAGACCCGGTGACCGCCGCGGCGGTCGCGGTCGAGCGCCTGGAGAAGACGCTCGGAACGAACAAGGTGCTGCGCGGTGTCTCTTTCGAGGCCAAGCCCGGCGAGATCTTCGGGCTGCTCGGTCCGAACGGTGCGGGCAAGACAACCACCCTCCGGATCATCTGCACGCTGCTGTCGCCCGACGCCGGGACTGTCGAGGTGATGGGCTTCGGCACTCGGAAGGCTCCGGAGGAGGTGAGGCGCCGGATCGGCGTGGTGACGGCCGACATCGGAGTCTATCCACGCCTGTCGGCGCGCGAGAACATCGAATATCTCGGGAGGCTGTGCGGCCTTTTTGGTGGCGAACTGACTCGCCGAGTCGACGGCGTGATGGAACGCCTGGATATGGGCTCATTCGCGAAGCAGCGCGCCGAAAGCCTTTCTTCAGGTCAGAAGCAGAAGGTCGCCATAGCGCGGGCCATCGTCCACGACCCGGACGTGCTGATGTTTGACGAGCCAACGTCCAACCTGGACGTTCTCGCTTCCAAGGAGGTCCGCGAGTTCATGGTCGAGGCCAAGGGCCGCGGCAAGTGCGTGATCTTCTCCACGCATGTGATGCACGACGCAGAGCGCCTGTGCGACCACATGACGATCCTCCATCACGGTCGCGTGATCGCCAGCGGTTCCACCGACGAGGTGCGCGGTGGCCGCCGTGACCTGGAGGACTCGTTTCTCGCGCTGGTCGAGGCCAACTGATGCTCCCGGCGTGGATCGTGTATCGGAAGGAGCTGCTGGAGATCGTGCGGGATCGACGGACGCTGATGGCCATAGGACTCGCCGCGCTGGTCACGCCACTCGTGCTGATCGTCGTCTCGCAGGTTTCGACCAGGACGGCCACCCAGACGTACACGATCGGCTACTCGGGCGAAATTCCGGTTGGGCTCGACATATTGCTTCGCGCTACCGGGCTCAAGCTGGTGACAGTGGCCGACCCATCGGAGGCGGCAAAACATGAGGTGGACCTCGGGGTCGCGTTTCTTCCGGCGCAGATCGACGAGTACTTCGACCCCAACCGGCAGAGCGCGCAGATCGCCGACGTGCGCCTGCAAACTGTGCTCGGCCAATACGACGCGGCGCAGGCGGCGGCGGCGCTCAAGAGTCGGGGCATCGATCCCGGCATCCTCACCCCGATGCGGTTGGTGTCGCATCCATTGAGCTCGCCAGTCCAGGCGGCGTCGAACGCCTTCCTGAGCTTCTTCCTGCCGTACATCCTCATCACGATGATCCTCACCGGCGGCTTCTCCGCCGCCCTCGACAGCTCGGCGGGCGAGCGCGAGCGCAGGACCGTGGAGAGCCTGCTGCTCACGCCGGCGCCACGAATCCAGGTTCTGCTGGGCAAGATCGCGGCGATCACGACCATCAGCCTGGTCGCCGCCGTGGCCGCCATCGGCTCGATGTTCGTGGCGCTGACTCAGATCGCGATTCCAGGGCCGGGCGGATCGGCCGGTCACATCGTTTTGAGCCCAGCGGCGGCTCCCGTGATGATCTGGTTGGCTCTCCTCATCGCCATGAGCTTCAGCGCGCTGACGCTGGCGCTGGGCACGCTCGCCAAGAGCTTCCGCCAGGGCCAGGCGTACGTCACGCCGCTGTACTTCATCACGATCCTTCCGGCGTCGCTGATCCTGTTCATCCCTGACTTCAATCCCTCGCTTGCCTACTACCTCATCCCGATCCTGAACGCCGTCCTCGTCCTCCGGGACGCCATCGTGCATAACACTGTCGCGTGGCCGGCCCTCGGGGTCACCACGATCAGCCTTCTGGCGACGGGCGCCCTTTCCTGGTTCGCCGCCTTTCGCCTCTTCGCACGTGAGGCTCTGCTCACCAGGTCCTAGGGACGCCAAACGGCGCGCGAAGTGGCAGACTGAAGCTGGAGCGATTGACCTTGACAATGCCGCCGCGTGAGGAGCTGCGCAGCCTCGATCGGCGGCGCATGTACGAGATCTTCGCCCCTCTTGACGCCGACGAGCGCCTTCCGCGTGAGCTCCTCCTCGAAGGGAGGCGCTTCCGCTCGGTGGGACGCCGCGAAGCCGCCGGTTTTCTATGGCTCCCGGCCCTGCTCCTGTCTCTTACCGCGGTTGCGTGGATGGGCGGCAGCGCGCCGGCCGCGATTGGAGTGGCCGCCGTCGTGCTTGCGTCGCTCTGGCTGTTCGCCCATTCGGGCAAGCGCTAGGGCGCAGCAGCGGATAATTCGGACATGAACAGTGCTGTGATCGTTGCCTGCGGCCGCTCCGCGATCGGTAGGGCTCGCAAGGGATCTCTGGTCGACGTCCGGCCCGACGATCTCGCCGCCCATGTGGTGACGAAAGTCCTGGAACAGGTTCCACAGCTCGACCGCTCCGAGATCGAAGACCTCATCTGCGGCTGCGGCCTGCCGGGAGGAGAGCAAGGCCACAACATAGGCCGCGTCGTGTCCATCCTGGCGCGCCTCGACGTCCCAGGCGTCACCGTCAACCGGTACTGCTCGTCTTCGTTGATGACCACCCGTATGGCCGCGCACGCAATCGAGGCAGGCGAGGGCGACGCATTCCTGTCCGTCGGGGTCGAATGCGTTTCGCGTTACGGCAGCGGTTATCCCGACGCACCAGACACGTACAACGCCAAGCTCGTCAGGGGCAACGCCGAGGAGTACCCGGACATCTACATCGCGATGGGCGAGACCGCCGAGAACGTGGCCGGCCGGGAGAAGATCAGCCGGGACGAGCAGGACCGCTACGCGGTCAAGAGCCAGACTGCGGCGGTCAACGCGCGAGACAACGGCTTTTTCGATCGCGAGATCATCCCTGTGCCACTCCCCAACGGCGAGGTTTTCACCAAGGACGACAGTCCACGGCCGGGAACGACGGTCGAGGTGCTGGCGACCCTGAAGCCCGCCTTTCGCGAGAACGGCACGGTGACCGCGGGAAACGCGTGCCCCCTAAACGACGGAGCCGCCGCCGTGGTGGTGATGTCCGAGCGCCGGGCCAGGGAGCTTGGAATCAAGCCCCTCGCGCGCGTGGTCTCGACCGGACTCACCGCGCTGGAACCCGAGCTCATGGGCCTCGGACCGATCGAAGCGTCGAAGCAGGCGCTCAAGCGGGCGAAGATGAGCATCGGCGACATCGACATCGTCGAGATCAACGAAGCGTTTGCTGCGCAGGTCATCCCTTCAGCCCGAGGCATTGGGGTCGACCCGTTCAGCGACAGGCTCAATCCTCACGGCGGCGCGATCGCCCTGGGTCATCCTTTCGGAATGACCGGCGCACGCATCCTCTGCACGCTTCTCAACGGCCTACGCGAGAAGGACAAGACATACGGACTCGAGACGATGTGTGTCGGCGGCGGCCAGGGGATGGCCATGATCGTCGAGCGTCTGAACTAACAGCTCAGGTCAGGCGGCGTCTTCGGCGGTAGCCTCGTCGCGGAATTCCTCTGATGCCTGCCTTGCGGTGCCGGTTCTCAGGACGGTGGCGGCGAGAAGAATGCCGGCGACGAGCAGTGCCGTGCTGATCGCAAAGACCAGGCGGAACCCGCCTGTCAACGCGGACGCGGCATTCTCGCCCTCGGCCAGCAATAGGCCGGTTTGAGATGCCGCCACCGTGGCGAGGACGGCGAGACCCAGCGCCCCACCGACCTGCGCTGTCGTGTTGAGGAGGCCTGAGGCAAGGCCCGAGTCGCTTTCGGTCGCGCTCGACATGGCAAGCGTTGCAAGGGCCGGAAAGGTAAGGCCGGCGCCGATGCCCAGCAGCACCATTCCGGGCAGAAGATCGAGGAGATAGGTGCTCTGAACGGGCACGCGGATGTAAAGCGCGAGCCCGATCGCGACCAGGATCAAGGACGGGAGCAGGATCCTTCGAGCGCCGAACCGCGCCGTCAGGCGCGCCGACATGCCGAGCGAGAGGGCCCCAATGGTCAGCGCGACCGGCATGAAGGCGATCCCGATCTGCAATGGATCGAGACCGAGAACCCGCTGCAGATACAGGGAGCTCATGAAAAAGAAACCAAGCATCCCAGCGACCAGCAGGAACTGGATCAGGTTGGCTCCCCACACATTGCGCGGCCGGAACATGCTCAAAGGCAGAAGCGGGTTCTGCGCCGTTGCCTGGCGCGCGACGAACCCCACCAGCAGCAGAACCGAAAGCAAGCCGAATCCGATGGTATGGACGGAGGCCCAACCATAGGCTGCGGTTTCCACGATGGTGTAGACGCCGAGCATGAGAGAGGCGGTCACAAGAACCGCCCCGACCACATCGGCGCCGTTGCCCAGCCCGATGCCGCGATCGGATCGGAGCAGCCGCCACGAAAGGAGCGCCGCAGCGATGCCGATGGGAACGTTGACGAAGAAGATCCAGTGCCAGCTGATGGCTTGCGTCAGGATCCCGCCGGCAAGGAGCCCGATCGAGGCCCCCGCCGAGGCGACGAAGCTGTACACGCCGAATGCACGAGCCTGCTCACGCGGCTCGGGGAACATCGTCACGATCATCCCCAGGGCCACGGCCGAGCTCAGCGCACCGCCGACTCCCTGGACGAATCGCGCAGCGATGAGCACCTCGGGGCTCATCGACAGGCCGCAAAGGAGCGACGCGGCGGTGAACACGCCCAGGCCCGCGAGCAGGATGCGCTTGCGGCCGATCAGGTCCCCGAGCCGTCCCGCCAGCAGGAGCAGCCCGCCGAACGCGATGAGGTAAGAGTTCACCACCCACGCAAGGCTCGATTGCGAAAACCCGAGGTCGCTCTGGATCGATGGAAGCGCCACGTTGACGATGGTGCCGTCGAGGATGATCATCAAGATCCCGGCGCAGAGCACGTAGAGAGCCGCCCAGCGCCGTTCGCCCAGGCCCGCGAAACCAGAAGGCTTGGAGGCTTTCACAACCTCTAGAACGGACGAGCACCCGCGCCTAATTCCGCCGGGCGCGATCTAAACGTATGGGCGGCATAGCCGCGGCGTGCGTGGCGGTCGGTTTGCTGACAGTGCTGGTGTTCCTGCGCTCGCACGGCCGCGTCCGCAGGGATGCGGCGATCAGGCGACCCTCGGCGGCCGAGGGTGCGGCGGAGGCTGCCTAGCCGGTTCGAATAATCCCGCGAGGTCGGGGCGGTCCATGTCCTCGGCCAGCTGGCGGGCGCCGCGGCCCTGGTAGTCGGGCAGGGTTGGGTCGGCCCCTCTCTCGAGCAGCAGGCGGACCATGTGCGCGGAACCGCCCATTACCGCGCCATGGATGGGCGACGCCGCCTCCGCCCGTTGGTTGACATCCGCGCCTGCCGCGAGCAGGCGTTCCGCGATCGTGACGCTGCCGCCGATGGCTGCGAAGTAGAGAGCCGGCAGGTCGTGAACGCCTCGTGCTTTGGCGCGTGCTTGGTCGGCGGCCAGCTCGGAGTCCACCTGCTCGAGGCGTCCCAGCACGCAGGCGGTGAAGAAGTCAACCGGCGCGCCGCGCTCCAGCAGCAGGTCGAGGATCGGCTTGTTCCCCATCTGCGTCGCCGCCTCAACGGCTGTCTCATTCCACGGTGCACGCATGTTCAACGCATCGGGGTGGACGTCAAGAAGGTCGCGCACCCGGGCGAGGTTGCCGTGGGCGTTTCCGACCAGCTCCTCGATCACAGCTGGTTCGACCTCCGCCATCAGCGCGCCTCCATTGGGCTCAGTATCGCCGCCTCCGGCGCCGGTGTGGAACGAAATAAGCTGAGGTTCGCCACAGGTTGGATGTTTGAACACACAAGTAGCTGATTGGGGCAAGGAGGACACCTATGCGCGCCTTCGCTGTCGACGAATTCGGCCAGCCTGGTTCGATTCACGATCTGCCCGACCCGAAGCCCGGCGATGGCGAGGTACGGGTCCGAGTGGCCGCGGCTTCGCTGAACCCCTTCGACAACTTCGTGATCCAGGGATACCTCAAGGATCGAATGGAGCACCGCTTTCCTGTGATCCCCGCCGGCGATTTGGCGGGAACCATTGACGCTCTCGGCCCGAACGTTCAACAGTTCAAGGTCGGAGACCACGTTTTCGGCGTCACTGGAAGGATGGTTTTAGGCGAAGGCACGCTCGCCGAGCGGACTGCAGCGTCGACCGGCACGATCGCCAAGCGCCCCCAAGCTCTGGGTGACGTCGACGCCGCGGCCATGCCGCTCGCGGGGGTTTCTGCGCTGATGTCGGTGGAGGCTGCCGCACCAAAGCCAAACGATGTGGTCGTGGTGATCGGGGCCTCCGGAGGAATCGGCAGCTATGCGGTGCAGCTGGCGGCGATTGCCGGCGCGCGCGTCATCGGTGTCACGAGCTCGGCCAACCAGGAGTACGTCAAGAGCCTTGGTGCGCACGAGGTGATCGATCGCACCGCAGGCGACGTCCTGGATGCGCTGAAGTCAAAGCACCCTGATGGCGTCGCCTCGATCATCGACACGGCGAGCGACGCGCCTTCGCTCGCTCGCTTGAGCGAGGTCGTGCGCAGCGGCGGGACCATCACCTCGATGAAGGGCTCGGCTGCCGTCGAAGAGCTGGCGAAGCGCGGTATCACCGGAGTGAACATTGCCACGCAGGTGACGACCGCCAGACTCGCCCACCTCGCGGACCTGGCGGCGGGCGGAAAGCTGAAGGCACCTCGCATCCGCACGTTCCCGCTCGAGCAAGCCGGAGACGCATTCAAAGTCCTCGGCAGCAGCGGCGGCAAGCTGGTGGTGAAGGTCTGACGCGACGCAGCCGGGGTCAGTCCAGGAGGTAGCGCTCCAGGAACTCGGTGGTTCGTTCGTGCACCAGGACCTGGTTTTCGCGCCGCGAGAAGCCATGGCCTTCCCCTTCGAACGTGAGGTATTCGACCGGGCGCCCCAGGGCGCGGAGGCGCTCGACCACCTGGTCCGATTCCTCGCGCGGTACCCGCGGATCGTTGTCGCCCTGGATCACCAGCAGCGGGCACCTCACGTTGTCGATGTAGGTGATCGGCGACCGTGCTATCAACTTCTCTCGATCGGTTTCGAGGTCGCCGATCCAGAGCTTGTTCCACCGGCGCCAGTTCGGCGGGTCGTTCTCGAGCATCGTCACGAGGTTGGACGGCCCGTAAACGTCGACTGCGCAGCACCAGTACTCAGGAAGTCTTGTGACGCACGTCAGGGTCGCGAAGCCACCGTAGGAACCGCCGTACACGGCGAGGCGCTCCGGGTCGAAGTCGGGCTGCGTGCGCATCCAGCCGGCGATAGAACGTAGATCGGCCAAGTCGATCCCGCCCCAGTCACGGTGAATCCGGGTCTGCCAGGACTTGCCGAAGCCTGTCGAGCCGTGGATGTTCGGCACCACTATCGCGACACCCTTGTCAAGCAACGCCGCGCTCAACCCGTGTGTCAGCTGCGGTCTCGACTGGCCCTCCGGCCCGCCGTGCACGACGAGCACGGCCGGGAAGCGGCGCGCAGGGCCGGCAGGCCGGTACACGTAACAGGGAATGTCGCCTTCGGTCCCCGGGATTCGAATCGACTCAGGCCGCGGTGGATAGCGCGGCAGGGCCTCGCCGCGCACCAGGAGCCGGTCCTGCCCGCCCGTCAGGTCGAGGACTCGGATCTCGACCGGTCTGCCGATGGGCGACAGCGTGTATGCGCACCGACTGCCGTCGTGCGAGAGGACGATGTCGCCGACGGTCCCATCGGTGGCGAGCTCCTCGGCGGCACCGCCGTCCAGTCGCCAGCGCAGCCTCGAGTAGCCGTCCTCATTGATGCTCCAGACAACCCCACGTCCGTCGGCCGACGTGGTCGCCAGCTCCACGTCCCAGTCCGTGCGGTCGTAGACCCGCCGATCGCCACTGTGCACGTCGATCGCCTCGAGGTGCAGGAACTCGCTGCCGTTATTCGTGATCGCGAGCAGGCGCCCGTCGGCGAGCCAGCCAGCCGGCACGTTCTGCATCTCCCCTGTGTGGGCTGTCAGCTCTGCCAGCTCGCCCGAATCAAGGTCCACAGCCAGCAGGTCCTGGTCGGTGTTCTGGGCGACGCGCATCACGCACAGCCAGCGGCCGTCGGGCGACCAGCCGCCGGCGACGTGCCACGCGGGGCCCGAGGCGACCAATCGCTGCCGGCCGGTCACTGCATCGACGACCGCGACGTCCACGTCGCCCGCGTCGCGGCTGTTTGTGCTGATTGCGACCAGGCTTCCATCGGGAGATGTCGCATACCGCGAAAGGTGATGCTGCACGCGATCGCCTTCGCTCACCGCAAAGTCCTGGACCCGACCGTCGGGCCGCCGCACGTAGACCTGCCAGCGTTCGGTGCCACCGCGGTGGGCGGTGGCGTAGAGGTCGCCCGACTGCGACCAGGAGAGCCCGTGCGCTGCCGCGCCTTCGATGGCGAACGATGTTCGAGGCTCGCCACCAGCGACGGGTACCTCGCACACAACCGCGGGACCGTCTTTGGGAGACACGAAGGCGAGCGTCGAGCCGTCGGGCGAGAAGGCGAGCGGCGCCGGCCCCGAATAACGCCGCGTCGTGTTGAACATGAACGCGATGAGGGGCCGGGGCGGCGCGGCAGGCACACGCTTGGCGGCGCTGCTCATCGGACCGCCACCTGCTTCTTGTAGAAACGGCATGGAGGAGACTCCGCCGTGGTGTGGAAGTTCCAGTGCCGGCACCAGGCGGTCCCATCGAACATCCTGCACGTCCCGCATGTGACGCGAGGATTGTCGACGTGCGTCTTCTTCATGTGGTGCTCAGCCCGCTCGCCCGCGAAGCCTTCCGTCAAAGCTGCGAGCGAACCTCCCACAGCTCCGGATAGAACCTCTTGTCGAGGGTCGAGCGCAGGTACTTCGCGCCGCTGCTGCCCCCAGTGCCGGGCTTGGATCCTATCTGCCGTTCAACCATCAAAACGTGCCGGGCGCGCCAGTGCGCGAAAGCCTCATCGTGGTCGAGCATCGCCTCGCAAAGGTCGAACAGATCGCCGTAGCGCTCGCGGTCCCTGAAGATCTCGAGCAGGGACGGTGAGCCACGACGCTCCACGAGCGAGTGGAAGGAATCCAGGAGAGACCGGTCGTCAAGACGCCGCTGCAACCGCGCCATCTCGTCTGGGGTCCCTTCGATGCGCGAGAGGTATTTCGGCTCTTTCAATCCGGACAGAAACTCGATCTCGCGGAACTGGACCGATTGGAACCCGCTGGCGGGCGCGAGCTGCGACCGAAACGCAAGGAAGTCCTGCGGCGACATGGTTTCCAGGACCTCGATCTGCTGAACGAGCAGGCGCTCGATGACGTGCACGCGTCGAAGATGGTGGCGGGCGAAGAAGATGTCGTCCCGATCGATTCGGCCTCGCGCGGCCTCGAGCTCGTCGAGCACCACCTTGAACCACAGCTCATAGACCTGGTGCGCGACGATGAAGAGGAGCTCGTCGTGCTCCTCGCTCAAACCGTGCTGAAGGTTGAGGAGCTCGGGCACGTTCAGATACGAGCCGTATGAAAGCCTGCGACCCTCCTCGCCGAATCGAGATCCCACCGCGGATCAGTGCTTGAAGTGGCGCTGGCCGGTCATGACCATCGCGATTCCCGCGTTGTCCGCGACAGCGATCACCTCGGCGTCTTTCATCGAGCCACCCGGCTGTATGGCGGCGGTCACGCCCGCGCGTATGCCCTCTTCCAGGCCGTCAGGGAACGGGAAGAAGGCGTCCGACGCCATCACCGATCCCTTCGCGCGATGCGCGGCGCGCCGGACGGCTATCTGCACCGCCTCCACCCTCGACATCTGACCGGCGCCCACGCCGACCGCCGCACAGTCCCGGAACAGGACTATCGCATTGGACTTCACGTGCTTGACCGCGACCCAGGCGAGCCCGAGCTGTTCCCATTCCACCTCGGTCGGGGCGCGTTTGGTCACGACCCTGGCCGCCTTGCGATCGAAGCCGGCACGATCCCAATCCTGAACCAGGAATCCGCCTGGAACCGAGCGCACGTCGTAGTCGAAGAGCCCTGATCGAGGAGGCTGCGCTGCGAGGACGATCATCCCTTTGCGGCGCGCCAGCACCTCGAGAGTCTCATCGAGGACCTCGGGCGCGATGACCAGATGGGTCACGATCTGGACGATCTGCTCGGCGGTCGAGCGGTCCAGCGGCCGGTTAACGGCCACGATGCTTCCGAAGGCCGAGGTCGGGTCGCATTCGTACGCGCGCACATAGGCCTGCGCGATGTCGTCAGCGATCGCCAGGCCGCATGGGTTCATGTGCTTGACGATCGCTGCAGCGGGCCGGTCGAAGTCACTGACCAGCTGGAATGCGGCGGCAGCGTCCTGGATGTTGTTGAAGCCGAGCTCGTTGCCCTGCACCTGGTGGGCGCCGCCAAGGCCACCAGGGTCCGGACCGAATCTGTAGAACGCAGCACGCTGATGCTCGTTCTCGCCGTACTTCAACGGCTGCGCGAGCCGCCCTGCGAATGTCACCTCTTGTGGGAAGCCGGCCTCTGCGCCGCGCCGCATATAGGCCGCGATCCACGCGTCATAGGCTGCGGTGTGCGCGTACGCCTCGGCGGCGAGGCGGCGGCGCATGTCCTTGTCCGGGCCGCCGGAATGCAGCGCGCTTAGTGTCTCGGCATAGCGCTCCGGGCGCACCACCACGACCACCGACTCGTGGTTCTTGGCCGCGGCACGGATCATCGCCGGCCCGCCAATGTCGATCTGCTCCACCGCTTCCTCGAAGGTGACGCCTTCGCGGGTCACCGTCTCCACGAACGGATAGAGATTGCAGCACAAGACGTCGATCTCGTTGAGCCCGTGCTCCCGCAGCGCATCCATGTGCTCCGGCCTGTCTCGCCGAGCGAGAAGACCTGCGTGGACGCCTGGGTGAAGAGTCTTGATGCGTCCGTCCATCATCTCCGGGAAGCCGGTCAGGTCGGACACGGGCCTCGCATCGACTGCCGCATCGACAATCCCTGTAAGCGTGCTGCCGGTGGCGAAGATCTCGTATCCGAGCCGGTGTAGGCCGCGCGCGAACCCGCTCAGCCCGGTCTTGTCGCTAACCGACAGCAGGGCTCTTGGCAAGTCGTGCCTCCATCAAACGAATTGCCTCGGGAAGAATTCGATATTCGGCTTCGTGGATCCGCGCGCGAAGCGTCTCCAGCGTATCGCCGGCCAGCACCGGCACAGCCTCCTGGACGAGGATGGGGCCCGCATCGAGCTCGCCAGTGACAACATGCACCGTCGCCCCGCTCACTGGTGCGGCGGCCTTCAGTGCCTGCTCCACCGCGTCCATTCCACCGCCGAAGTCCGGGAGCAGCGAGGGGTGCACGTTGACGATCCGGCCGCTGAACGCCTCGAGAAATGGCCTGGTGTGGATGCGGTCGTAGCCCGCGTCGACGACCAGCTCCACGCCGTGGACCTTGAAGAAGTCGCGCATTGCGGTGTCGCGATCCTCGGCCGAGGCGAAGGCCTTTTGCGCAAGCTCACCGAGAGGAATTCCTCGCTCGCGTGCAAATTCGGCCCCTCCACAGGACGGACGGTTGGTGGCCACAGCTACCACCTCGAAGCCCCTGTCGACGAGGTTCCGCAGGTTCGATCCTCGGCCGGAAACGGCGACTCCCAGTCTCATAGGGGTCCCAGCAAAATCGCAGATTTTGTGGGGTGAAGCGTCAGCTGACCACCACCCGGTCCGGCCCGGCATGGCGCACGACCTCTCCGATCACACGCGCCTCGGGGGGAACGTCCTTGCCATCGACGACCACGATCATGCCCAGGCCCATGTTGAACGTCCCGAGCATCTCATCGTCCGAGATCCTGCCTCGCTTGCGTACCAGGCGGAAGATCGGCGGCTCAGTCCAAGATTTTCGCTGCAGGCGCGCCCCCAGGCCCTCCGGGAGGCATCTTGGAAGGTTGCCCAGGATCCCACCGCCTGTGATGTGAGCGGCCGCTTTCCAACGCATCTTGCCCAGTGGCTCGAGGTACGAGCGATGAGGTTCCAAAAGCTCCTCGCCCAGCGGTCGCCCGAGCTCCGGGAACACCTTGGTCAGCGGCACATCCTCGAACACCTTTCGCACCAGGGAGTAGCCGTTGGTGTGAAGGCCGCTTGACGGCAGCCCGACGATCGCGTCGCCGGCGCGGATGGCGCTGGGATCGGGGTGAGCGCCGGGATCGACCAGCCCGACTATGAAACCCGCCAGGTCGTAGTCGCCGAGCGCGTACATGCCCGGCATCTCGGCGGTCTCGCCTCCAAGCAACGCACACCCCGCCTCCCGGCAGGCCTCGGTCATGCCGTCGACGACCTGGGCGAAGGCTTCGGGGTCGAGCTTCCCGGTGGCGAAATAATCGAGAAAGAAGAGCGGCCGGGCGCCGGCGGTGGCGATGTCGTTGACGCAGTGATTGACGATGTCCTTGCCGATTCCGCGGTGCGATCCGGCGGCGATCGCGACCTTTATCTTCGTGCCGACACCATCCGCGCTCGCCGCGAGGTGGCCGCCTCCCGGCAACGCATAGAGACCGGCGAACGGGCCGACGCCGACCGCGACCTCTTTGCCGTGCGTGGCAGCTATCAGGGGTTTGATGCGCTCTAGAACGCGCTCGTACGCCTCGATGTCGACGCCGGCCGCGGCGTACGACAGACCTTCGTCCCTCATTAGGCCTTGGGTTCGGCGAGCATCAGCGAGGGTGGGCCCGGGATGTGGTCGGACTTCGGGGGCATCTCGAACTGCATCTTGTCCATCTCGAGCTGCTGCGGGACGGGCACCGGGTACGACCCGTCGAAGCAGGCGCGGCAGAACTCCTGTGCGGGCCCGCGGCCGATCGCGCGCATGAGCCCCTGGATCGACAGGTACTGGAGGCTGTCGGCGCCCAGGTGCTCGCGCACCTCCTCGACGGTGCGGCCGGCGGCGATCAGCTCTTTGGTGGAACCGATGTCGACGCCCATGAAGCAGGGGTAGCGCATCGGCGGGCTCGAGATCCGCATGTGGATCTCCTTGGCGCCGGCCGCGCGCAGGCGCTCGATGATCCGCCGGGACGTGGTGCCGCGCACTATCGAGTCGTCAACCGCGATCAGGCGCTTGCCTCGGATGGATCGCGGCAGGGCGTTCAGCTTCAGCATCACGCCTGCTTCGCGCAGCGTCTGGTCGGGTTGGATGAAGGTGCGGTTGATGTAACGGCTCTTCATCAACGCTTCGCGGAAGGGGATCCCGGCCGCCTCCGCATATCCGATCGCAGCAGGCGTGCCCGAGTCGGGGAAGGCGATGACCATGTCCGCCTCGACCGGGGCTTCCTTCGCGAGCTCATGGCCCATCCGGATGCGGGCCTCCTCGAGCTCGCAGTTCTTGAGGATGGAATCCGGCCGCGCAAAGTAGATGAACTCGAAAACACACATGGCGTGCTTGCTGGAGGTCTGGAAGGTGACGCTGTGGACGCCGTGCTCGTCCATTACCACCATCTCGCCCGGTTGAACCTCGCGGACGAAAGTGGCGTGGACGGTGTCGAGGGCGCACGTCTCCGATGCGATCACGTGCGCGGGCTGTCCCGGCAGCGGGATGTAGCCGATGCACAGGGGCCGGAAACCATATGGGTCGCGCAGCGCGATCAGCTGAGTGGGAGTGATGATGCCGCACGAGTAAGCGCCGACGACGCGGGCGAAGGTCTTGCGGATCACCTCCTCCCAGGTGCGGCCGTGGGTGTGCTCGATGAGGCGCGCCATCACCTCTGTGTCGAGTGAGGTGTCGAACTCGGCGCCCTCTTCCTCGAGCTGGCGCCGCAGGGCTTCGGCGTTCAAGAGGTTCCCGTTGTGCGCTATCGCCCCGGGGCCGAGCTGCGGGTGGTGGAACGGAAGTGGGTGGGCGTTCTCGGCGCGGCTCGCACCCGTTGTCGAGTAGCGCGTGTGCCCGAGCGCGAGGATCGAACCTGGGCCCATGTCATGCACTGTCGCCGGCGAGAAGACCTGGGCCACGAGGCCCATCCCGCGATGAACGCGAACGGACGTCCCGTCCGAAACGGCGATCCCCGCCGACTCCTGCCCACGATGCTGCAGCGAGAACAGGCCGAAGTACGTGAGATTCGCGACGTCGATCCCGTGCGATGCGCAGATCCCGAACACCCCGCACATCTCTAGGTCACCGTTCCTTCCCAAGCTTGACGCATCTCTGCGAGCGAAACCCGGAACTGGCCCTCGAACTCGATGACATCCCCGCCGGCGAGGCCGAGCATCGTGACCTCGACATGATGGCGCCGCGCCAGCGTCTGCATCTCCGGCATCGCGCGTGAGGGGACGCTGACTATGAAGCGGCTCGGCGACTCGCCGAAAAAGGCAGCATCGGTCCGGACCGGACCCTCTGACTGCACCGGCGGGCACCGAACCCCGATGCCTCCCAGCAGGCAGCATTCGGCGAGCGCGACCAGCATCCCGCCGTCGGAGCAGTCATGCGCCGATCGAAGCAGGCCTCCCCCCGCCGCGGCAAGCATCAGCTTGTGGACGGCTCTCTCGCGGGTGAGGTCGAGCGCCGGCGGCCGGCCGGCGATGCGGCCGTGCTCGACCTTGAGGTATTCACTGCCTCCGAGGTCGTTGTGGCTGGAGCCGACGAGCAGCACGAAGTCGCCTTCGCTGCGCAGGCCTGCCTCGAGCCGCCGGCCGTAATCCTCGAGCAGGCCGATCATCCCGATCACCGGCGTGGGGTAGATGGCCGACTCGCCGGAGGACTCGTTGTAAAGGCTGACATTCCCACTCACGATCGGAAGCTCGAGAACCCTGCACGCCTGCGCGAGGCCCGCAATCGTCTCCTCGAGCTCCCAGTAAACCTCCGGGCGGTCCGGGTTGGCGAAGTTCAGGCAGTCGGTGACGGCCAGCGGCTGCGCGCCGGTGGCGACGATGTTGCGTGCGGCCTCCGCAACCGCCAGCTGGGCGCCGAGATTCGGGTCCAGGTGGCAGTAGCGGCTGTTGCAGTCGGTGGTCATCGCCAGACCGAGACGTGTGCCCTTGATGCGAAGAACCGCGGCGTCGCCGCCAGGTGGCACCACCGTCGAGTCACCAACCATGTGGTCGTAGCGGCGGAAGATGCCCCGACGGCTGCTGAGGTTGGGGCTCGCCAGCAACCTCAGCAGCGCGGCGCCGGGGTCCACCAGCGGCGCGAGCTCGTCCAGGTCCAGCGCAGGCCGCTGCGCCGGCGCTACTCCAACCAGACGGCGGAGCGGCGCTCCGTCCGTCAGAAGGGCCACCGGCAGCTGCGCCACCTCGCGCCCTCCGTCGACGACAGTCAGGCAGCCGTCATCGGTGACCTCCCCGATCACGGCCGAAGTGAGGTCCCAGGCCTGGAAGATGCTTTCGACCTCGGCTTCACGACCGCGCTGCACCACGACCAACATGCGTTCTTGCGATTCAGAGAGCATCACGTGGTAGGGGGTCATGCCCTTCTCACGTCGCGGTACCAGCGAAACGTCGATGCGCGCGCCGGCTCCACGGACACGACCCGCACATTCGGCGACGGATGATGTTAGCCCCGCTGCACCGAGGTCCTGGATCGCGACGACCGCGTCGGTGTGAGCCAGGTCCATGCAGGCCTCGAGCAGGCATTTCTCGAGGAAGGGATTGCCAACCTGCACCGCCGGCCTGCGCTGCGAGCTGTTCTCGTCGAGCTCCACCGATGCGAACGAAGCGCCGTGGATGCCGTCACGACCGGTGTCCGCGCCGACGAGCAGCAGGCTGTTGCCCGTTCCCTCGGCCCGAGCGCGCATCAGCCTGTGTACGGGCACCAGGCCGACACACATCGCGTTTACCAGCGGGTTCTGGGCATAACAGTCCTCGAAGTAGATCTCGCCGGCGACTGTCGGGATGCCGATGCAGTTTCCGTACCCGCCGATCCCCGCCACGACCCCGTCCACGTGATGACGGGACGCAGGCAGCGGGCCGAAACGAAGCGAATCGAGGAGGGCGATCGGGCGTGCGCCCATCGCAATGACGTCTCGAATGATTCCACCGACCCCGGTGGCGGCGCCCTGATAGGGCTCGATCGCCGAGGGGTGGTTGTGCGACTCGATCTTGAAGACGGCGGCCCAGCCCTCGCCGATGTTGACGGCGCCGGCGTTCTCGCCCGGGCCTTGCAGCACAGAGGCTCCACTTGACGGCAGGCGGCGAAGCAGCGCTTTCGAGCTCTTGTACGAGCAGTGCTCGGACCAGAGCACGCCGAGCATGCCGAGCTCGACCTCATTGGGCGCTCGCTTCAGCTGGTCGACGATGGCGCTGTACTCGTCCGGGGTGAGGGCGACCTCCCGCAGGCGCCGCTCGTCTAACTGTTCGACCTTCAAGACACCAAGGCCCGAGTCGCGGATTCGACCACCGAGCGGAACAGCTTGAGGCCGTCGGTGCCGCCAAGCTCAGGCTCGGAGCAGCGCTCCGGGTGGGGCATCATCCCGAGCACGTTACCGCGCTTGTTGACGATGCCCGCGATGTTGTGCAGGGATCCGTTCGGGTTGGCGCCCGGAGTCACTCGCCCGTCCGCATCGCAGTAACGGAAGACGACCTGGCCGTTCTGTTCGAGGCGCGAGAGCGTTGCGGGGTCGGCGAAATAGCTGCCCTCGCCGTGGGAGATTGGGACACGGATCACCTCACGCTCCGCGCACTGCGATGTGTAGGGCAGATCGTTGCGGTCGACCATCAGATTGGTCCACTGGCAGCGAAACTCGAGGGAGGCGTTGCGGATCAGCGCGCCTGGCAGGAGTCCCGCCTCGCACAGGATCTGGAAGCCGTTGCAGATGCCCCAGACAAGACCGCCCCGGTCCGCGAACTCTCCCACTTTTTCCATGACCGGTGCAAACCGCGCGATCGCCCCCGTGCGCAGGTAGTCACCATAGGCAAAGCCGCCGGGCAGGATGACGCAATCGCATCCTTTGAGGTCCGCGTCCTTGTGCCACAGGTAGGTCAGCTGCTCGCCGAGCACCTGGTCGACGACCCAGCCGCAGTCGCGATCGGACCACGTGCCCGGGAAGACGAGAACTCCGAACTTCATCGTTGGTGGCGCCCTTCGTGCTCGATCTCGAAGTGAAAGTCCTCGATGACGTGGTTGGCGAGCAGCTGCTGGCACATCGCCTCCACGCGCTGCCTGGCTTCGTGCTCGCTCGGCGCATCCAGGCTCACCTCGATGTACTTGCCGACCCTGACGTCGGACACCTCCCGAAACCCCAGCGAGGCGAGGCCCTGCTTGACCGTGTTTCCCTGGGGGTCGTTGACGACCGGCTTCGGGGTAACGATCACCTTGGCAATCACTCGTTCCGGGCCTTCGGTGGGAACAGGGGCTTGCCGACCAGTCGCTGGTATGCGGTGAGATATCGCTCGCGGGTCTGGGCCACTATGTCGTTGGGAAGCTCTGGCGGTTCCGATTCCTTGTCCCAACCGGAGCGCGTGAGCCAGTCACGGACGAACTGCTTGTCGTACGAGTCCGGCGTGGCGCCCGCCAGGTAGGTCGACGACTCCCAGAAACGCGAGCTGTCAGGGGTGAGCGCCTCGTCGATGAGGATCAGCTCGCCATCGATAGTGCCGAACTCGAACTTGGTGTCCGCGAGAATCAGGCCCCTCCGCGAGGACAGCTCCGCGGCGAACTTGTAGAGCTCGATGCTCGCGTCGCGAAGCTTGGTGGCCAGCTCGTCTCCGAGCTCCTTCTTCAGTCGCGTGAAGGACACGTTCTCGTCGTGGCCCGTCTCGGCCTTCGTCGCCGGCGAGAAGATCGGAATCGCGAGCCGCTCGCTCTGCCGGAGTCCAGGCGGCATCTTCTCGCCGGCGAGTGATTGCGAATCCTCGTACTCCTTCCACGCGCTGCCGGCCAGGTACCCGCGCACAACGCATTCGAAGTCGATGCGCTTCGCCTTGCGCACGATCATGAAGCGGCCGGCGAGCTCCTCGCGGCGGTCGCGGAGCTCCGACGGCAGGTCCGGCACCATGCCCGACACCAGGTGGTTGTCCTGGAAGAAGTCGGTCTGCGAGAACCAGAAGATCGACAGCTGGGTCAGGACCTTGCCCCGGTCGGGAATTCCGTTCGGCAGAACGTGATCGAAGGCGGAGATGCGATCGGTGGCGACCATCAGCAGCCTGTCGTCTCCGAGCTCATAGGTGTCTCGGACCTTGCCGCGGGCGAAGAGCTTCAACGGCAGATCGGTCTTGACCAGAGCAGGTCCAGCGATCATTTCGCTTTGGCCCCCAGACCTAGTCGGTCGTAGGCGAGGTCCGTGTGCTCGAGGCCGGTCCAGGGATCGAAGACCTCTTCCATCCGCGACCCAATCCGCTTCATCACCTCTTCGTCCTTCTCCAGCATCGTGCGAAAGCCAGGTCCGTCCTCCGCCATGGCGCGCATCGCGGACTTCTGCACGACAAGATAGGCGTCCTCGCGGGACATACCGCTGTCGACGAGAGCGAGAAGCACACGTTGCGAGAACACGACCCCGCCCGCGAACTGCAGGTTGCGCAGCATACGTTCAGGTCGGACCTCGAGCCCGCCCAGCACCTTGGCCATCTCCTGCGCCATGTAATCGACGGCGGCGCACGCGTCGGGAAAGATGATCCTTTCCGCGGACGAGTGACTGATATCGCGTTCGTGCCACAGCGCGGTCTTCTCGAGCGCAGTTACAAGATGGCCTCGCACGACGCGGGCGAGGCCGCAAACTCGCTCGGTGAGCACCGGGTTGCGCTTGTGGGGCATTGCCGAGCTGCCCTTCTGCTCCTTGCCAAAGGGCTCGAACGCCTCGCCGACCTCGCTCCGCTGGAGGTGGCGGATCTCAGTCGCGATCCTTTCCAGGGTCCCGGCCACCGAAGCGAGGGCTGACATGTAGGCCGCGTGCCTGTCCCTGGCGACGACCTGGGTCGAGACGGTGTCGGGCGTCAGGCCAAGCTCTTTGCAAACGTGCTCCTCGACCTTCGGGTCTATCGTGGCGTGCGTGCCCACCGCGCCGCTCACGCGGCCGACCGCGACATCATCGGCCGCCCGCTGGAGACGCGCCCTCGATCGATCGAGCTCCGCCACCCACCCGGCCACTTTGAAGCCGAACGTGATGGGCTCTGCGACGACGCCGTGCGTACGGCCTGCCATCAGCGTGCGGCGGTGACGCACGGCAAGCTCTGCTGCGGCATCCCGGACGGTGGTGAGGTCAGCGTCGATGATCCGCGCCGACTCACGCAGCTGCACCGCCATGGCGGTGTCGTTGAGGTCCTGGCTGGTCATGCCGAGATGCACGTAGCGCGCCTCAGGCTGGCCGATGGAATCGTTGACGACCGTCAAGAACGCGATCACGTCGTGGCCGACGCGCTCTTCGGCCTCGGCAATTTTGGCAGCGTCGAAGGTCGCTTTGCGGATCTTGGGCAGGGCCGATGCCGGAATGCGGCCTAAGCTCGCCCAGGCCTCACACGCCAGAATCTCTATGCGAAGCCACAGTTCGAACCGGTGCTGGTCGGACCATACCGCCCGAATCGCAGGCGGAGAGTATCGCTCGATCAAATAAGGCGCCGGCTCCCAATCAACAATGGGGGACGTCAGGATTATAACGGTTGCCGGTCGTCGAAGCAGATGTTGTGGGTGGGTATCCGATGCCCACAAGATGATGTGTGGGTCAGCTCAAACCGCCAGGAAGGCGGGCCGGCCCTCCATAATCGCGGGCGATCTCATGGCATCGCCTCGTAACCAGCTTGCTGGACTCCCCGTTTGAACCCGCACAGGCTGTACTGCCGGTGAGCGATCTGCAACGCGACGACGAGCGAGAGCTCGTTGAACGCGCCAAGCGGGATCCCCGAGAGTTCGGGGCGCTCTACGACCGGCACTTTCAGCAAATTTACAGGTTCGTGTATTCAAGAGTGAGGGAGCAAACCGCGGCTGAGGATGTGACTTCGGAGATCTTTATCAAGGCTCTGAAGGCGATGCCCCGATACCAGGACACGGGGCGGCCTTTTGCTGCCTGGCTGTACCAGATCGCGGTGAACGCCATCGCGGACCGCTACCGCACGCTCCGCCCAGCTCAGTCGCTCGACGATTTCCACGACCTGTCGGTCGCGGGCCCGGCGCTTGAGGACCTGGCGTCGCACCGAGATGAGCTGCGGCGGATCTGGGCGCTGGTGGAGCAGCTGCCCGGCCAGCAGAAGACGGCGCTGGTCCTCAAGTTCCAGGAGGACATGAAGATCGAGGACATCGCGCTTGCGATGGGCAAGTCAGCCGGCGCTGTGAAGCTGCTCATCCATCGCGGAGTCAGCCGCCTCCGCCAGGACGCCGGCGCCCTGAGGCCCGTCGAATGAGCATGCACCACGACCCCGAGCTCGACGACGTCCTGCAGGACGACGAGCTCGTGCGCATCGCCAACCTTTTGAAGGCCACCCGCAGGGCCGAGCCTCCGCTTGACGAGGCATTTCGCTCAGCGCTCCGGCGCCAGCTGATGCAGCAGGCGTGGGGGGCTCGCGAAGCCCGCACGCCGTGGTGGAGCCGTCTCGCTGCGCCGCCGTCGATGGCCTGGGTCGGCGCGGCCGCGGGCGTCGTGCTCATCGCATCGGTGGTCGTGTTCATGGCCTATCAGCAGCCCGGACAGAACGACCTGGTCATCACGAGCCCGATCGCAGACGCGCACGCCGTGCAGCTGCAGCAGCCGATTCTCGTGAGCTTCAACCAGCCGATGGACCACCCTTCCACCGAGGCGGCTGTGCAGATCGAGCCTGCGACATACGTCTCCTTCTCCTGGTCGGGGAACACGCTGGCCGTTCATCCGAGAAGCGGAAACCTCGCGCCGAACACGCAGTACGAGGTGACGATCGGGCCGGGTGCCAGGACCCGCGCGGGCCAGCTGCTTCTGGCCCGCCCGAAGGTCATCACGTTTGTGACCCAACCGTCGTCTCCTGTTCCGTCGCCGAGGCCGACCAGCCTTCCGACGCCTACCTCGCTCCTGAACGGCGAGCACCGCCTCGCCGACCTTCCGACGGGCATCTCTTACACGCCACAGTGGTCGGCCGACTCGTCGACGATCTACTTCGTCGGCGACAACGGCGCACTCCAGGCAGTCCACGTCAACGGCCGCGCCGGCGTCGTCGTCCCGGACGGAGTCTCGTATCCCGCCATCGCACCCGTCGGGGACCGAATCGCTTACGTGCGCGGAGGCAAGATCGAGATCCTCACGCTTGCCACCGGATCGATAGCGGACCTCACGTCTGCAACCGACGTGACGGCTTTGAGCTGGGCGGGAGATCAGCTGCTCTGGGCAGCGGGCAACGGCATCTTCAAAGCAGGCTCCGACGGCCCGGTGCAGGTGGCTTCGATACCCCGCAACGTCGCCGGCCCGGTGTCGATCTCGCCGGACGGCACTCACGCCGCTTACCAGGGAGGGCAATCCCTGATGCTGCTCGACCTCGCCACCTCGACAACCATTCGGCTGGGAGCGAGCGGCGGAACCGGAGCGTTCCTGGGTTGGTCCCCAGACGGGTCCCGCGTCCTGTACAAGGCCGGCGAATCAACAGTTGTCGCGGACACCCAGGGTCAACCTATCGCGACGTTCATCTCAGGCGACTCGAGCTGGTCGAGCCAGGATGTGATCCTGGTCGGAACCGACACCGAACTGTACGCGGTGCGCCCTGACGGCTCCGAGCGGACGAGGCTGAGCGCGGGCACGTACCGCTCCCCAGTCTGGGCACCGAACGGAACCACGTTCGCGTTCGTCCGCGGCGGTGCGCTCTGGAGCGCGAACGCCACGCCTCTTCCAGGAGAGTCGTCGGCACTGGACCTCGCCGCGGCGGTGGTGAGCTCCTTCATGACCGCGCGTTTGAACCAGCAGCCCATCCAGGCCATGACCTACCTCGACGACAGTGGAAAGCAGGCCTATTCGACCGGTGGCGTGGCCCTGCTCATCAGGGGCGATGCAAGATTCTCCCGCTATTACGTGGTCACCCAGGAGATCACGGGCAGCCGGCCGGCGACGGCCAGGTTTGTGGTTCGGTTGGTGCTGACAAAGGGCGCCCGGGACGTGAGCGAGTACGAGGAGACCTTGATCCTGCAGCGCGAGCTGTCCAGCCAACCGTTCCTGATCGACCAGGCGACCGCCGGGCCCACGCGTGACCTTGGCAGGGGAGCGGTGGTCGTAGGCGTCGAGGTTGGGGTCGGCACCATCAAAGTCGCTTTCGACAGCGACCTGGTCCCTGAAACGGTCCCGGATGGAGTCGTCTTGCTGGACGGGTCTGGAAAGCGCGTCGGCGGACGATCCACCTACGCGAATCGGACAGCGACCATCACCGGCCTGCAGCTGGCGGCCGGCGCTTCCTACAAGCTGGTGGTGCTGACGTCGGTGCAAGACGTGAGCGGCCGGAATGTGGCCAGCGAGTACGACCTCAACCTGGTCGGGCCGGACCCAGTCTTCCAGCTCGGTGGTCAGGGAACTGTCGTCAACCCGTCGCCGGGACCAGGCATCCGGCCATCACCGTCCCCGGTGAGAAGCCACACCCCCTAGCCTCCGTGCGACGAGGGCGAGAGCCCTCCCATCACTTTCTCGAGGGCGCGGGCCGCGCGGCACAGCGCCGTCACCGAGCCGGAGTGGACGATGGTCCCCGCAAGCGCCGCCTCCAGGGCGTCCACGAACGGAAGGCGCAGGACCTCCATGTCCTGTTCGTATGTCTCCGGGCTGCGCTCCGACTCCGTGATGGATTGCGCCAGGAACATGTGCGCGCGGCCGGTCAGGAACGCGGCCCCGTGCACGCTGCCCAGGCTCGTGTAGCTCGCGGCGACGAGCCCGGTCTCCTCCATCAGCTCGCGACGGGCGCACTCGAGCGGGTCCTCGTCTCCGTCGAACGTGCCTGCCGGCACCTCCCAGGAGGACTCGTCCCATGCGTGGCGCCACTGGCGGACGAGCATCGTGTCGCCGTCGTCGAAGTAAGGGACGACGAAAGCCGAGTCAGGGTTGGCCAGGACTGTGTAGAGCGCCTCCGCCCCGTCGGGAAAGCGGATCACGTCCCCGCGCAGCGTGAACGGGCCCGATTTACCCGCGACCGAGGAAGTCTTGACCTCGAACGGCCTGCCGGTGGTTGGGTGCGGGAGCCCTCTCAGTGCTTCTGCACCACCACCGCCACCGCGGCTGCGGCTGCCGCGATGTGGCGTGGGTCGGGGCCGTAGTCGAAAGGCGAGGTGTCGCCCGCAAACCTCTTGGCCCGGTCGACCAGCTCCGGGTGATCGTCGATGAAGCGGGTGCTCAGCTTGCCGGCGCGGAAGTCGGCGCTGTCGAGGATCGCGCGGTGGTAGCTGATGGTCGTCGCCGGTCCGACGACGACGAACTCGCGAAGGGCGCGCGACGCACGAGCGATGGCCTCGGCGCGATCGCTCCCGTGAACGATCAGCTTGGCGACCAGCGAGTCGTAGTTGGGAGGCACCTCGGAGCCGGGACCGAAGCCTGAGTCGACACGCACTCCGGGCCCGGCAGGCGCAACCCATCGCGCGATCCGTTTTGGGTTGGGCATGAACTTACGCAGCGGGTCCTCCGCGTTGATGCGCATCTCGATCGCGTGGCCGGTCCACGTCACGTCGTCCTGGGTGAAGCCCAGCTCCATGCCCGCCGCAACGCGGATCTGTTCTTTGACCAGGTCGATGCCGGTGACGGCTTCGGTGATCGGGTGCTCGACCTGGAGTCTCGCGTTCACCTCGAGAAAGTAGAAGTCGCCCTCGCTGAAGATGAACTCCACGGTTCCAGCATTGACGTAGCCGGCCGCCCTGGCGGCGCGAATGGCGGCCTCGCCCATCGCGGATCGGATCTCGGGGGTCACCGCCGGCGACGGGGTCTCTTCCATGATCTTCTGATGGCGCCGCTGGATGGAGCATTCGCGCTCGCCAAGGTGCACGGCGTTGCCATGGCTGTCACAGATGACCTGGATCTCGACATGGCGAGGTTTGCGTACGTAGCGCTCGAGGTAGACGGTCCCATCGCCGAAGGCGGAACGCGCGGCCTGGGCGCTGCTCTCGACAGCCGCGACCAGGTCCGCCTCGGACTCGACCACCTTCATTCCGATTCCACCGCCGCCGCCGGAAGGCTTCACCATCACGGGGAAGCCGATTTCGCGGGCCGCGGCAACAGCAGCCGCGGCATCGGCGACCGCGCCACTGCCCGGGGTCACGGGGACGCCGTTGTCGACGGCCATCTTTCGGGCTGCCAGCTTCGAGCTCAGCGCGCGCATGGCCGAGGCCGGCGGTCCGATGAACTGGATGCCCGCCTTCGCACATGCGTCGGGAAACGCCGGCTTCTCCGACAGGAACCCGTATCCGGGGTGGATCGCCTCCGCGCCGCAATCGTGCGCGACCTTGACGATGCGCTCGAGCTGCAGGTAGGACTCCGCGGGCGGGGCGCCACCGATGTGGTGTGCCTCATCCGCATATCGCGTGTGGATCGCATTGCGGTCCGCGTCGGAATAGACGGCGGCGGTCGCGATCCCGAGCTCGCGGCACGCGCGCATGACCCGGATGGCGATCTCGCCTCGGTTCGCGATGAGGACTTTCTTGAAGAGCTTGCCTTTCACCGCGTTATCAGCCGACGGCCAGAAGCGCCTGGCTCGGCGTCACGACCTCGCCCTCTTTGACGTAGACCTCCAGCACCCTCCCCGCCACCGTGGTGACGATGTCGTTCTGCATCTTCATCGCCTCCAGGACCGCGACCACGTCGCCGAGCTTTACATCGTCGCCCGTCTTGACAGGGACTCTGACGATCAGGCCCTGCATCGGTGCGATCACAGTGCCCTCCCCCGTGCGCGGCGGCGGGGGAGCAGAGGTTGCCGGTGCGGTGGAGGCGACGCCGGCCCCCGGCGCGACAGTGATGCCCGCTCCGCTGACCCGGACCTTGAATACCTCGCCCTCGACCTCCACGTCGAACTCGGCTGACGCGTTGGTGGAGGGCGCCGGCGCGGGCGGAGCCGGTGGCGGTGTCTTGGCGGCTGGTGCTGGAGGCTCGGTCGCCACCACCGGAGCCTGCGGAGATGCCTTGGCCTCGGGCGCAGGGCCGCGCAAGAAGTCGGGGGCAAGCTGAGGAAAGAGGAGGTGGATGAGAACCGAGTCGTCGGTGGGTTCGAAGCCCATCTTCTTTAGTTGCTGCCGCGCGCCCTCGACCTGCGGCTCGAGCAGGTCGGCCGGGCGGATCGTGATTGGTTCTTCGCGCCCCAGCACGAGCCTGCGCAGCTCATGGTCGGCCGGTACAGGCGGCCTTCCGTACAGACCCTGCAGGTAGTCCTTCAGCTCCTGGGTCACGGTCGCGTAGCGGTCGCCGCCGATCACGTTGTAGACGGCCTGGGTGGCGATCATCTGCCGGATCGGGGCGACCAGTGGCGGATAACCGAGCTCCAAGCGCACGCGGTTCGCCTCCTCGAGGACCTCGGCCATGCGGCCGCCCGCATTGTGCGCGGCCAGCTGGCGATAAACCTCTTCGAGCATCAGGCCGGGCATCTGGTAGCGGAGGATGCTCGCGTCGACGCGGTCCGCAACGGGGCTGAGATGCTCGATGTGCTTGCGCTTGAGGACCTCCACGTCGTGCTGGACGTCCCACATCTTCTCCAGGTCGAGCCCGGTGTCGTACTCGCCTCCCTTCAGGGCTGCGACGACGCTTTCGACCGCCGGCTGCGACGTCCCCCAAGCCAGCGGCGACATCGCAACGTCCAGGATCTCGGCGCCCGCTTCCACCGCGGCCATGTAGGCCATGGGCGCCATCCCGCTCGAGCAGTGCGAATGCACGTCGATGGGCACCTTGACCACCTCCTTGAGAGCGGTCACCAGCTCCCAGGTCGCCTGCGGGCTCAGGAGGCCCGATGTGTCCTTGACGACGACCTCGTGGCAGCCCATGTTGACAAGCCCCTTTGCTAGCGAGCACCAGAGCTCGAGGTTGTGCGCGGGGGATATCGCGTAGCTCAGAGCGCCCTGCACCTTTTTCTTCGCTTTCAGCGCTGCCGCGACCGTCGCCTCCATGTTGCGGAGGTCGTTGAGCGGATCGAAGACGCGGAACACGTCGACGCCGCACTTGGCCGCGTGTCTGACGAACAGCTCGACCACGTCGTCGGGAAAGTTGCGATTGGCGAGCAGGTTCTGTCCCCTGATCAGCGCCTGGATAGGGGTGTGGGGCGTGGCCTTGGACAGGTTTCGGAGATACTCCCAAGGGTCCTCGCGGCGGCGGACCTGCGTTTCAAATGTCGCTCCACCGAAAGCCTCCATGGCTGTGAAGCCGATCGCATCCATCTTCGCGGCTATCGGCACTATCTCGTCACCGCGCAGGTGACCGCCCAGCAATGACTGCTGCGCGTCACGAAACGTAGTGTCGATGAGCCGCAGGCGCGGAACTTTTTTGGCCATCACGGTCTGGCGAGCGCCGCGCGCTTTTCGCTGTGGCGCGCTTCAACTTCCCTATCGCTGAGGCCGAGGATGCGTGCCGCCAGCCACGCCGCATTCTTCGCACCCGGCTCGCCGATCGCGACAGTGGCCACGGGAATCCCGGCCGGCATCTGGACGATGGAGTAGAGGGAGTCGGCCCCCCCGAGGTGCTGCGTGGGCACGGGCACGCCGATCACCGGCAGGTCGGTCCATGCGGCCACGACGCCGGGGAGATGGGCCGCGCCGCCGGCGGCGGCGATGACGACTTTGATCCCCCGCTCGCGCGCGGAGACGGCCCATTCCATCACACCACGCGGGTTTCGGTGCGCCGAGCAGACCTTTACCTCGTGCTCGATGCCGAGCTCCTCGAGGACTTTGACGCACGACTCCATCAACGGAAGATCGGACTTGGAGCCGAGGATGACGCCGACGACTGGAGTCAAATAACCGCCTCCGCAGCAATGTCCGAACGGAAAAACGCCCCGGGGAATCGTACCTGTCGGGCCCCGGCCAGCGCCTTTTCGCGCGCTTCCGCGACCGTGTCACCGAGGGCGGCGGAGGTCACGACGCGGCCCCCGTCGGTTACCAGGCCCGTGCCCGGCTCGAACCGGGTGCCGGCGTGGAAGATCAGCGCGCCTCGAGGGATCTCCGCCAGGCCCCTGATCTGAAGGCCGAGCTTCATGGCGGCATCGTCAGGGTAGTTCCCTGAGGCGACCACGATGGCGACCGACGCTTGAGGGCTCCAACGCAGTTCAGGGAAGTTCGCCAGCGTGCCCTTCGAGCACGCCAGCGCCAGTGCCACCAGGTCCGTCTCGAGGCGCGGCAGCACGACCTGTGCCTCCGGGTCGCCGAAGCGTGCGTTGAACTCGATGGTTCGGATGCCGGACTTCGTCAGCATCAGCCCTGCATACAGGACCCCCCGGAACTCGTCGCCGGACGCCGCGAGCTCCCGAACGGCAGGGCGCAGCACCCTGTCGACAACCTCGCGCACCACATCGTCGCCGACACCGAGCGGCGGCGAGTAGGCGCCCATGCCACCAGTGTTCGGACCCTGGTCGCCCTCGTGGGCTCTCTTGAAATCTCTGGCTGGTGCCAGCGGGACGATATCCGTTCCGTCGGTAACCCCAAGCAGCGACAGCTCGGGTCCTTCGAGCAGCTCTTCGACCACCACGGTGGCCCCGCTGCGCCCGAATCGCTTCTGCACGAGCATGGCGTCGATGGCGGCATCCGCCTCCCTGACGTCGGCGCAGACGATGACTCCCTTGCCACGGGCGAGGCCATCGGCTTTGACGGCAACCTTTCCATCGCGCTGTGCAGCCCACTCCTTCGCCGGCAGGGGGTCAATGAAGACCCCGAACTCCGCGGTGGGAATGCCGGCCCGAACCATCAGTTGCTTGGCGAACGACTTGCTGGACTCGATGCGGCCGGCGCCGCGATTCGGCCCGAACACGTTGAAGCCCGCGCTGCGAAGGGCATCGCCGACGCCGGCGTCGACAGAGGCTTCGGGACCGAGGATGACCAGGCCCAGGCGCTCGCGCTTGGAGAACTCGACGATCCGCACCACGTCGGCGACTCCGATCGGGATGTTTCGCGCCATACCGCCGGTGCCCCCGTTTCCCGGAGCGCAGTAGACGCGCTCGACGAGGTCCGACTGGACGCATTTCCAAACGAGCGCATGCTCGCGAGCCCCCGAACCGACGACGAGGACCTTCACCCGAGACCTATTGGATCACGCGTCGGAGCGCGCTATTCCCACTCGATGGTCCCGGGCGGCTTGCTCGTGATGTCGAACACGACCCGGTTGACGCCCTTGACCTCGTTGACGATCCGGTTGCTGATACGCGCGAGCACCTCATACGGGACGCGCGCCCAGTCTGCCGTCATCGCGTCTTCGCTGGTCACGACTCTCACGGCGACCACGTTGGCGTACGTCCGAAAGTCGCCCATCACCCCGACGGTCTCGAGCGGAGTCAACACCGCAAACGACTGCCAGACCTGGCGGTAGAGGCCGTTTCGCTTGATCTCGTCGACAACGACCCAGTCGGCGTTGCGGAGTATCTCGAGCCTTTCGGGGGTGACCTCGCCAAGGCAGCGGATCGACAGGCCGGGGCCGGGGAACGGCTGCCGGTAGACCATCTCCTCCGGCATCCCCAGCTCAAGGCCGACAGCGCGCACCTCGTCCTTGAACAGGTAACGGAGGGGCTCGATGAGCTGAAACCTGAGGCCCGGAGGGAGGCCGCCCACGTTGTGGTGAGTCTTGATCTTGACGGCGGTCGAAGCCACGTCAGGCGCCGTGGACTCGATCACGTCGGGATAGAGGGTTCCCTGGGCCAGAAAGTCGATGCGGCCGAGGCTATGGGCCTCCGCCTCGAACACCGTGATGAACTCCCGGCCGACGATTCGTCGCTTCTGCTCCGGGTCGATGACCCCGCGTAGAGCATCCAGGAACCGCTCGGTCGCGTCCACGTAGCGGATGTTCATGTCAAGGTTTCCGTGCATCACCGCCAGTACGCGCTCCGGCTCCTCTTTGCGCAGGAGCCCGTTGTTGACGAACACGCAAGTGAGCTGGTCGCCCACCGCGCGGTGAACCAACATTGCGGCGACCGCCGAGTCGACGCCACCCGACAGTGCGCAGATCACCCGGCCGCCGCCGACCTGGGCTCGAATGCTGTCTGTCGCCTCGGCGATGAAGGAGCCCGCGGTCCACGATGCCTCGCAGTGGCAGACGCGATAGAGGAAGTTGCGTAGCACCTCACGGCCGCTCGGCGTATGCACCACCTCGGGGTGGAACTGGATGCCATAGATGCCGCGGCCGTCCGTGAACGCGGCGACCGGCGAGTTGCCGCTTGAGGCGAGCGAGTGGAAGCCCGGAGGCAGCTCGCTGACGTGGTCCCCGTGGCTCATCCACACAGGCAGCTCGTCGTTCAGGCCTTCGAAAAGACCCCCCGGTTGGCGGACCGCGAGGAGGGCCGGCCCGTACTCGCGCGCGTGGCCCGGGTCGACCTTGCCGCCGAGGTGGTGGGCGATCAGCTGCATGCCGTAGCAGATCCCGAGCACAGGAACTCCCGCGCGCAGCGCTTCCGGGTCGACCTGGGGCGCGCCGCTCTCGTAGACGCTGGCCGGACCGCCGCTGAGGATGAGCCCGGACGGGTGCCGCTCCTTCAGCTCTGCCCACGGCGTTGTACCTGGGACGAGCTCGCAGTAGACGCTGGCCTCGCGAACGCGTCGCGCGATCAGCTGGCTGAACTGAGAGCCGAAGTCGAGCACCAGCACTGTCTGCTGACGAGCTCCGCCCTTCGTCTCCTTTCGAGGCCGGGCGGCAGTGGCGGTCTTGACCAGGGTCAGCCTTTCCCCATACCCACGTGCTGGGCTTGCTGGAGGCTCTTGCCCTCGGACGTGATGGCGGGCGCGATCACCATCTCCACGTGCTGGAAATCTGGGATGTCGGCTGCCCCACACACTCCCAGCGCGGAGCGCAAGGCGCCGGCGAAGTTCTGGCTGCCGTCGTCCACGCGCGCCGGACCGAGAAGGATCTCCTTGAGAGTCGCCTTGGTGCCGACCTGGATGCGCGTCCCTCGCGGCAGGTTGGGGTCGGGCGTCGCCATCCCCCAGTTGAAGCCCTTCGAGGCCGATTCCTCCGCCCCCGCGAGTGGGGTTCCGATCATGACTGCGTCTGCGCCCGACGCGAATGCCTTGCAGACATCGGCGCCAATGCGCATGCCGCCGTCGGTGATCACCGCGACACGCATGCCTCCCCTCCGCATGTGCTCGTCACGCGCGGCCGCGACGTCGGCGGTCGCTGTGACCTGCGGCACTCCAACCCCGAGAACGCCACGCGTCGTGCATGCGGCTCCAGGGCCGACGCCGACGAGTATGCCGGCGATCCCGGTTTCCATCAGCTCCAACGCCGTCTCGTAATGGACGCAGTTGCCAACGACGACGGGAACGTCACAGGCCCTCACCAGCTTCTCGAACGACAGCTGGTGATAGGACTTGGACGAGTGGCGCGCAGTGAGAACTGTGCCCTGGACGACAAGGACGTCGGCCCCCGCCTTCTGCACCATCTCGGCTCGCTCTTCGGCGCGCGCCGGGATGCTCGAAACCGCGCACGGCACGCCGGCGGCCTTGATCGCCAGGATGCGTTCGGAGATCAGCTTGGGCTTGACCGGTTCGCGGTAGACCTCTTTGAGGAGCGCGTTGACCGATGCCTTGTCCGCATCCGCGATTCGCTTGATGATCGGAGACGAGTCTTCGTACCGGGTGTGCACTCCGTCGAGGTTCAGGACCGCGAGGCCGCCGAGCTTTCCCATCGCAATCGCGAACTCGACGTCGACCACGCCGTCCATCGCCGCTCCCCAGATCGGTATCGGAAGCTTGAGGCGATCGCCCAACGCGAACGATATGTCGACCTCGTCAGGGTTCAGCGTCACGCCACCGGGCACGAGTGCGACCTCGTCGAAACCGTAAGAACGCCGCGCGTGCCGCCCGATCCCTATCTCGAGGCCAGACTGCTCCCCGGGAACCACTCCGCGGGTTGCGAGCCGACTCTGATTCAGGGTGTGTTTACTCCATTTGTGGCGGGGGTTCGCACGATTATACGAGATGCAGGTAGCGCGACAGGGGTTCAGTGGCGTCGGTGGCGCGCACGGCCGCGCACCTTCAAACCTATCCTTTATCTATGTATCGGACCCTGGAGTACCTGCGCGGGATCTCCGACGACGACGTGCGGCGCCTGCGATCGCGCGGCATTCAGCACACCAACCAGCTCCTGCACCGGACTTCGCTCGCCATCGATCGCGAGAGGCTTTCGAAGAGGACCGGCATCAGTCCCGAGCGCCTGCTCGAGTTCGCGCACCAGTGCACGCTGCTCGAGGTTTCGGGGATGGAGCGGCACCTGCCGGTCATCCGCCGTCTCGGCATCGAGTCGATGAAGGATCTGCGCGCCCAGGATGCAGCGGAGCTGCACGCAAAGCTGGCCGATGCGATCGGACTTGCGGGATCACCCAGCCAATCCGACGTTCAGTACTGGATCAGCCAGGCAACCGCCCTCGACATCGTCGAGGAACCTGAGGAAACGGCCGCCGTCCCGGTAATCAGCTAAACGATTCGCCCGAAGGCCAGCGTTGCAGGGTTGGCCGGGGTCCCCCCGGCCATGACTTTGTCCATCTCAACCCCCAGCGTCGCGAGGAGAAACTCTTCTAAAACAATCCCATCGATATACCGGAATGGGAGTAGCCGCGCGCGAAGCGCCCGGCGATGAGGGAAAACCATCCGGGTTTTCCCTTATACGTCTAAACGAATACGCCCCGGCGGCGCTTCAGGTTCTGGTAGACGCCGGCCTGGATCGTGTCCCGGACCTCGTCAGCGATTGCCATCACCAGGTTGCGATCCTCAGCCGCTTCTGGCGGATACGTCTCGACGTGGACCGGAGGGTGGAACTGGATCCGCCACTTGCTCGGCAGAGGGATCAGACCGAGCGGGCCCAGCCACGGCCAGAACGGCGTCACAGGCAGGTACGGCAGACCGAAAGTGCGAGCCACAGGCGCCAGGTCCGCGATCATCGGGTAGATCTCCTCAGAGCCGACCACCGAGATGGGGATGATCGGAGCGCCGGCGCGGATCGCGGTCGCGACGAAGCCGCCTCGACCGAATCGGCGCAGCCGGTAGCGTTCCTTGAAAGGCTTGCCTGTTCCTTTGACGCCCTCCGGAAAGACGAGGACGAGCTCGTCGCGCTCGAGGAGCCGCCGCGTGTCGTCGGGGTGACCGACGGTCTGGCCGGTGCGACGCAGGAACCAGCTGATCATGGGCATGCCCATGAAGAGGCTCGCGACAAGCGCACGCACATGGCGGGGCTGGGAGTGCTCTACGAACATCGCCGTCTTGATCATCGTCCCGTCCCACGGCAGAACGCCGGCGTGGTTGGAGACGAGGAGCCCACGCCCGGTGGCGGGGACGTGCGCGATGCCGGTGGTCTCGACTCGCCAGTAGTCGCGATACAGCACTTTGAAGACGCCGAGGAACGATTCCGTCCATTGCGGGTCAAACCCGAATTCGTCGACTGCGTAGTCGGCTCCGCGGCGAGAGAGCTCGCGCTGCTGGTACGCGAACTGAACGAATTCCATCACCCGGTTCAGGTCGATGACCTCCCGGCCCGTCATCTGGCGCAAACGCGTCGAGAGATCGACCAGCCCCTGCATCGCGTACGTGGGCGCATTCCGCTGGAGACGCCGGATCACCCTGGGCAACCGTGCGCCGGGAGGACGCGGGGCCACGATCTCGGCTTTCCGGCTGCGGCGCCGAAGCTGCTTCGGCTCGATGTGGACCTCGACGGGCTCTGCGCTCACTGCCGCCCCATCAATGCCTTCCCGCCTCGATGGCCGATGTGCTCCTGCCGCCGGCGTCGTTGCAGGTAGACCTGCAGCTCGTACTCCTGGGGCGGCGACGGCGCCTCGATGACCTCGGCTTCCTTCCCACGAGCGAAAGCGTCCATCACCGCGCGAGTCGGATAGGCCGGGCTCCAGCCAAACTCGGCGGTGAGCCGGGCGCAGTCAGCCACCGAGCCGAACGCGAGGACATCGGCGACGTGACCGGGCAGGTCGATCCCGGTCAGGGCTTTCAGGCCGAACCGCGCCATCCAGCGCGCGTACGGAAACAGCACCGGCGCGGCGCGGCCTCCCATGATCGCGATCGCCTGACTCAGCAGCACAACCCCGGCGCCGGCAACGTTGTAGACGCCCGGGTGGGCGCCGATCGCAGCGCGCACAATCGCCTCGGCGGCGTCTTCCTCGGCGACCAGCTGGAGTCGGGGATCGAAGCCGGTGAACGTCGGCACGATGGGAAGTGACAGGTATTTCGCCAGCATCGTTTCCGCAGTCACCCGATAACCCAGGCGCAGGACGGTGACGCGGCTCATTGAATTTCTGAGCGCGAACTCGCTGACGAGCGACTCCATCTCGCGCAGGTCGCGCGTGGCGAGCGACCCCTGTCGCTCTGAGCCGACCATGTCCTCGGAGAAGAAGGAAGGATCCGTTGGGCCGGCGCCGTAGATCGCCTGGCTCGACTTGACTACGACTCTGGTGACCGGGCTGGCCGGCACTGTGCAGCCGGCGAGAACGTTCATCGTGCCGATCACGTTGGTCTCGTGGGCGGCGCGATCCTCGCGGGCGGAGTCCACAGTCACTGCCATGTGCACGACGGTGTCGATCCGAAGCTGTCGCACCAGCTTTCCGATCACCGCGTGGCGCGTGTCGGCATGCACGAAGTCCATGTCCTCGAGCGCGCTCACCGGGTCCGCCACATCGCACCCGAACAGGTATGGGACCTGGGGTGCGAGGCGACGGGCCACCTCGGCTCCAAGCGGATTGGAGACACCGGTGATGAGAACGCGGCGAGGAACGGCCAGGGCTTCGGAGGTCATCCTCTCCCGATTATCGAGCTTGGCCTATCCCGCCCACCTGGCCTCTCCTGGAGGGAGAGGGTCTACGGATAGATGCCCCGAACCAGCGTGGCGTTCGCGACACGCTGCACTGCGAGAACGTATGCAGCAAGCCGCATGTCGATGCGCTTGTTCACCGAGGTGTGAAGGATCTCGTAGAACGCGCGCGTGATGACGTGGTGCAGCTTGGTATTGATCTCCTCCTCCTCCCAGAAGAAAGCCTGGAGATCCTGCACCCACTCGAAGTAGGAGACGATCACGCCGCCCGCGTTGGCGATGATGTCGGGGACGACAAAGATTCCACGGTCATGCAGGATGGGGTCGGCCTCGGGCGTGACGGCGGCGTTGGCCCCCTCGGTGATCAACCTCGCGCGAATCCTGCCCGCATTCTCGACGGTGATCTGGTCCTGCACGGCGGCCGGCACGAGCACTGTCACCGGCAGCTCCAGGAGGTCGGCGTTGCTGATGTTCTCCGCCTTCTTGAAGCCGCCCACACCACCACGCACCTGGCGATGCTCCTCCAGCGAGGCGAGGTCGAGACCTTTGGGGTTGTAGACGCCGCCCCTGGAGTCGCTCACTGCGACCACGCACAGGCCGGCCTCCGAAAGGAGGCGTGCGGTCGACCTTCCGACCTGGCCGTAACCCTGCACCGCCATCGTCGGCGTCTCATCGTCCACATGCAGGTACTTGAGGGCTTCGAGCGTCAGGTACGTCGCGCCGCGCCCAGGTGCGTCGACGCGTCCCTCTGAACCCCCGACGTCGACTGGCTTGCCGGTGACCGACGCCGTCACCGAGTGGCCGGCATGCATCGAGATCGTGTCCATGATCCAGGCCATGACCTGTGGATTGGTGCCCATGTCGGGAGCAGGGATGTCCTTCTCCGGGCCGAGAAGGATGGCGATCTCGGTTGCATATCGACGGGTGAGGTGCTCGAGCTCACTTTTCGAGAGCTTCATGGGATCGCATGCGACAGCGCCTTTGGATCCGCCATACGGCAGGCCCACCGCTGCGCACTTCCAGGTCATCAGCATGGCAAGCGCCTTGACGAGGTCGAGGGTGACGTCGGGGTGGTATCGGATCCCGCCCTTGGCGGGCCCGCGACTGATGTTGTGCTGAACCCGCCAGCCGGTGAAGACGCGAACAGAGCCGTCGTCCATATGGACCGGGAAGTGGACGGTCAGCTCGCGCTTGATGTCCCGAAGGCCACTGCGAGCGTCGTCGGAAAGTCCGATTACGTCAGCCGCTGCGTCAAAGCGCTGCTGGGCGGTCTGGAAGGCGGAGGCGCGGGTTTCGACCGCCATTTGCGGTTTCCGATACTACTCTGCCGCCAACCCGTTCGTCCCAACTTACGCCCCTCTCCCTGGCCCTCTCCCCCGAGGGGGAGAGGGTTTTCCCTTTGCGTGAGAATGGCGTCATGTCGCGCAGGCGGGTCGGCAGCATATTCGTGGTCGCGGCGGTGGCCCTGGCGACCGGTTTCCTGGTCGCCGGACAGGTCAAGGTCCAGCTCTTGACGCCATCCAACCAGGTCGCCAGGTACCAGGCCCTTGTGCGCAGCGTCCAGGAGCTCGAGGCGAGCAATGCCCAGTCGCGCCTGAAGATCGCGGTGCTCCGCTCGCAGATCGACGCACTGGAGGCTGCAGCGGCGCAGAGGTCGGCGGCCACGCAAGCCCTCCAGAGCCAGGTCGCCGACCTGCGGTTGCATGCCGGCTTGACCCCGCTGCACGGGCCTGGAGTCGAGATTGACATCGCCAACGGCGTTCCAGGCGCGGACTCCGGAGGCGAAGTCGGCTACCTCGTCAACTTCAAAGACGTCCAGGACCTGGTCAACCTCCTGGTCGCGAACGGAGCTGAGGGGATAGCGGTGAACGGCAGGCGCATCACGCCTTTGAGCGCGTTCTCCGGCTCAGGCGGCCAGGTGATAATCGACCAGGGTCCGCCCGTCAGCGCGCCGATCATGGTCCTGGCGGTGGGCGACCGTCTTCGGATGGAAGCCGCCCTTGGCGACCCCTCGGGTTTGCCCGACATCCGCGCTCGTGAGGTCCAGTACCAGCTGCAGATCAGCTTCCGCGGGCGACCGGACCTCGCCCTCCCCGCTTACGACTCGAGCCTGGACACGCGCCATGTCGGCACGCTATAGAAACCGAGCGGGCGGCCGCGTGCTGGGCGTCTGGCTGATAGCGCTTCTGGTCGCGCTCGTGGCGACAGTGCAAATCCGAAGCCAGGTCGAGGTTGAGCGCAGCTTCGCCGGGACCGACACCGCCTCTCTTGCATTCCTGATCGACAACCTCCATCGCGCCAACGACTCACTGCAAGCCGAGACCGCGGACCTGACGCAGCGGCAGCTCACTCTGCAGTCGGGCAGCGACACGGCCGCGGACCAGGTGCTGACCGACGAGGCGACTCGGCTGCGGGCGGCCGAAGGCCTGGTCCCGGTGCATGGGCCCGGGGTGGTGCTCGTCGTGAGCGCCGCCGGCCTGCAGGCCCTCGACCTGCAGGACGCGCTCAACAACCTCGCAGTCGGCGGCGCGGAGGCGATGTCGGTCAACGATCGCCGGGTCGTCCTGGGCGTGCCGGTCCAGCAGACCCCGGGCGGCGTCACGATCGGCGGCGTGCAGGTGCAGCCGCCGTGGACCATCTCGGCGATCGGCGACGCCAACCGCCTGGCACAGGCGGCGGATTTGATGACTCAGCAGATGCGCGCGGACCGGCGCGTGCGTCAGGCGACCTACCGGGTCGAGGCCGACCTCGTCATCCGGGCCATCGTCACCGAGCGGCCTTTCGTTTACGGCTCCTAGCCGTCTCCGAAGCGCCTGCGCGTTTCAGCTGGGCCGACAGCTGGTCGAGGCGCTTGTTGATTTTGTCGAGGTCGTTGCGACTCGGGATTCTCAGCCGACGCAGCGCACGCTCGATCGCTTCGTCAAAGACTCCTTCGAGGTCGCCCCGCCGCCGCTCCATCTGATTGACCAGGTCCGACGGGACATTCAGCGTCTTGCGCACGTAATCGAGCAGCGCCTGCCCTCGTTCTTGCAGCACGCCTCCGTCGACAAGACGCGATGGGCCGCGCTTCTCTTCAGAAAGCACGATCTGCGACAGCGTCACCTGTGTCAGATCCTGCCCCGTCTCGCGGTCGACAACCTTGATCTCGTGACCGTCACGCACAAGTCCCGCGATGCCTTCAAGGGTGATGTAGCTGCTCGTCCTGGTGTCGTAGAGCTTGCGATTCGCGTACTTCTTGATAAGGTGTCTTTCGGGAGCTGTCGGCATCTCGCCGGCCCATTCTAACGCGGTGCGTTATGCGGACCGCTTCGCATGTTGATGGAGGTTGGTGCATGGCCACCAGGAAGCGCGCGTCAACGCGATCGAAGCTTCTGAAGCGAGCAGTCAAGGCCGGTAGATCCGCCCTGCGCGAAGCCGAGAGGCGGATGCCGCCGGACGTTCGCAAGCAGCTCGAGCGGACCATAAAGGATGGGCAGAAGACGATCCACAGTGCGATCAAGGACGTGCGGACGCGCCTCGATCGGACAGCCCGTCAGGCAGACCTCGACAAGGCGATGAAGCGCCTGGACGCCTTGAGCAAGCAGGTCCGCAACCTGGCTACCCGTCCCGCTGCGTCGACCACCGCTCGGACGCGCCGCAAGCCGGCAGCGAGAAAGGCAGCGGCGCGAAAGCCGGCGACCAGGCGCAAGCCGGCGGCCAGGCGAGCCACGTCAAGGTCGGTTCCCGCGGCCCCGGCCGCGATGCCTCCTGAGCCGACGCCCGAAACTGGTCCGTTCTAGCTAGAGGCTTCCGTAAACACGGGCTCCGCCCAGGAGAACAGCCATTGGGCGGAGTCGATCCCAGGTAGTCGATGGTTCGCTGAGAGGATCTCGCTCGTAGACCTGCAGGTCTGCAACCATGCCGGGGTCGAGCGTCCCTTTGAAGCCCTCCTCGAAGCTGGCGAACGCCCCGCCATAGGTGTACGCCCGCAGAGCCTGAAGCAAGGTGATGCCGTTGACCTGGTCCTCTGTCGCAGCGCGGATTCCAGGCCATGGGTTGGGATCCGTGGTGACGGGGAGGTCCGAGCTGAACGCGAGCGCAACCCCCGCTTTCAGAAGCGGAGCATGTGGCGCCAGGTGAGTGCGGTCCCTAGCTGGAAAGAAGAGCGCTGACGCGACGCGGCCGAAGCGCGCCGCCAGCGGCTGCATCACCGCGACCATCCGCAGCCTGCCCAGCCTGGCCTGCAGGTCTGGCGGACAGATCGTGCAGTGCTCGACTCGGTGTCGAAGGGCAACGCCCCCGGCCGCTTCGACAGCGTCGCACATGGCTTCGATGGCGCCGTCTCCGATCGCATGCGCAGCTACTTGCAAACCGGCGCTGGTGGCAGTTGCAACGAGCTCGCGTAGCTCATCAGGCGCCGTTCGCCAGACGCCGCCGCCCGAGCGCATCGCCACTCGCTCTGCTCCGCCGTCGACGAAAACCTTGATCGGTCCCCCCCGGAGGATCGGGCCGCCAAAAGCGGCACGGACGCCGAGGCCCGAGGCAGCCTCCAGCAGCTCCCAGGACAAAAACCCGTTGACGCGCATCTTGAGCTGCGCGCCTTCGGCGAGCCGCTGGTAGGCGCGCAGGTCGTCCGCGAATCCTCTGTTAACCGCGGCGCCGACCGACGTGACGCCGCGCGAGAGGAACAGCCCTTGCGCGGCCAGGATCCCCTGCTCGCGGCGATCGATCCGAGGCGGCGGCTCGACGTCGGCGACCAGCCTCATCGCGGATTCGAGTAGCAGTCCGTTCGGCAACCCGTTTCGGTCGCGGACGATCCGCCCGCCCGGCGGGTCCGCGCCGGGCGCCATAAGGCCAGCCGCCTCCAACGCCGCTGTGTTCGCCACGCGAGAGTGACCGCCGCGTTCGTCGATGTAGGCAGGCCGGCCGCCCGTGGCCAGGTCAAGCTCGGTCCTGTGGGGCGCCCGGAGCTCGGCCAGCTCATCTCCGCGGTAGCCCATGCCGTGCTGCCATTCGCCCTTCTTGAGAGCACGCCCGTGGACGCGTAGGCGGGCCGCGATATCGGCGACGCTGCGCGCGCCACCAAGGTCCGCGCCGAAGCGCGTCAGGCCGTAGTACACGACGTGCGCGTGCGCGTCGTTGAAGCCCGGCAGGACAGCCGCTCCCCCAAGGTCGATCATGCGCGTGCGCGGGCCCTTGAGCCCCACCACCTCGGACCCGCCGGCGGCCATCACTCGCCCGCCCGCAATCGCAAGATGGCTGTGCGGCTGGAGTCCGGCGCGCCCGAGCGTGCGAATCACACCGCGGGCGAGGATCAGGTCGGCTTTCACGCGCGCCGCTTAGAGTAGCGGTGGATGGTCATCGACCTTCGCTCAGACACCGTGACGCAGCCGACGCCCGAGATGCGTCACGCGATGACCACCGCACCGCTCGGCGACGACGTGTTCGGCGACGACCCCACAGTGAACCGGCTCGAGGAGGTCGCGGCGGCGCGCCTCGGCAAAGAGGCATCGGTGTTCCTGCCCAGCGGGACGATGGGCAACCTGGTCGGCGTGGCGGTCCATGCCCGGTCCGGCGAAGAGATCATCGCCGACGCCGAATCTCACGTCTTTCTATATGAGGCGGCCGGCTCGGCCGCTGTCGCCGGGGTGCAGATCCGGCCAGTCACGACTCAGGCGGGCGTCATGTCCCCCGAGCAGGTCGAAGCCGCAGTGCGACCGCGCGACGACCCGCACGTCCCCCTGACCGCTGCGCTGTTCCTTGAGAACACGCATAACGTTCATGGCGGCGTCGTATGGCCGCTCGATGCGCTGCGTGCTGCGTCGGCGGCGGCTCGAGGCCAGGGGTTACGAGTGCACCTCGACGGAGCGCGCATCTTCAATGCCTCCGTCGCTCTCGGGGTCGCCGTCGCCGACGTCGCCGCGCAGGCCGACACCGTAACGTTCTGCTTGTCCAAAGGCCTGGGCTGCCCGGCCGGAAGCCTTTTCTGCGGCAGCCGGGAGGCCGTCGACCAAGGGCGGCGGTGGCGCAAGCGCCTTGGCGGCGCGATGCGCCAGACCGGCGTGCTGGCCGCGGCGGGCCTGATCGCGCTGGACACGATGGTCGACCGCCTCGCCGAGGATCATGCCAACGCGCGGACGCTTGCCGAAGGACTCGACGAGCTGCCCGGCCTCAGCTGCGATTTGACACGCGTTCAGACCAACCTCGTCTACTTCGACGTGGCGAAGGGGTCGGCGGCGAAGTTTCAGGACGGATGCCGCCGGCGCGGCCTGCTGGGCGAGGCGACCGACAAGCACCGCGTGCGGTTCGTGACGCACCACGGGATAACCTCAGCCGACATCCAGTCCGCGCTGGCCATCTGCGAGGAGGTCGTCTCTGCCTGACCTGATCCTGTCCGATGACGGCCTGTACTACTGGGACGGGCAGCGCTGGGTCACCACCCTGTCCAACGACGGACGCTCACGGTGGAATGGGACGGCCTGGGTCCCGGTCGGAGCGGCGCCGGCGCCTGGCTACTTTCAGCCCCAACGACGAGCCCGGGTGCCAACCGGCTGGACGAGGCCTCTTCAATATTCGGTCGTCGCCTGGTACCTGATCCAGGCGATCTATGCGATCACATTGCCTTTCTTGATGGCGGGCCCGATGGCGGACTACTTCAACCAGGTCATCCAGCAGCAGGCGCGGCTCAGCCCGAACACGACGCCGCCACCCGCCGAGTTCCTGTCGATGATGACGACGGTGATGACCTGGAGCCTGGCGATCGGCGCCGCGATCGGCGTCGCCATCTCCGCTGTCGCCATCATCGGCGCGCTGCGGAGATGGACCTGGGTGTTCTACGTGGTGCTGGTCCTCCTGGGACTGCAGACCATCTCGTTTCCGTTCACCGTGATCAGCGCGTTCGCGAGCTCGACGCTGAATCCAGTAAAGCTGCCGACCGAGCTGACCGCGAGCTCGGTTGCGCTCGGAATCCCGGCGATCGCTCTGTTCGTGTGGATGTTGATCGCAGCGATCAGGCGGGGGCCCTGGGCGATGAGGAGAGCCGGCTAGCCAAGGAGCTGGGCCAGCAGCTTCGGGTCGATGTTGCCGCCGCTCACCACGGCGACCGTGGGCGGCCCTGGCTCCAGCTGCTCCAGCGCCGCAAAGGCGAGGGCGCCCGCGCCTTCGGCCACCACCTTGGCAGCGGCCGCCAGCTCTGGGATGGCGGTGCGGAGGCGCGGTTCCGGCACAGTCAGCCAGCGGTCCACGCATTCCTTCAGGAGCTCGAACATGCGAGCGTCGAAGGGCGCGGTGGTGCCGTCGGCGATCGTCTCCGGCTTGACCGTCACCGGCCCGCCCGCGGCCAGACATCGCGTCCACAGCGCATAGCCGTCCGACTGCACCCCGATCACCTCGACACCGGGGCGTATTGCCTTGAGCGCGGAGGCGATGCCGCCGATCAATCCGCCACCGCCGACCGGCACGAGAACGCGCGACAGGTCGGGCACGTCCTCCAGCAGCTCCAGGCCCAGGCCGCCGTGGCCCGCGATGACCTCAGGCTCGGCGAAGGGATGGATGAACGACTCAGGCTCCGATCGCCAGCCTTCGCTCGCCAGCCATTCCAGCATCGCTTCCCGAGGCATCAGGATCGGGGTGGCCCCCCATCGCTTCACGCCTTCGACCTTCGTGGCGGGCGCGGTGTCGTACATCACCACCCGGCAGGACACACCGAGGGTCCTGGCCGCATACGCGCAAGCCTGGGCCGCGTTGCCCGCGCTGACAGTGATCAAGCCGCGTCGCAGCGTTTCTGCGGGCATACCCAGTGCCGCCGCGAAGAAGCCGCGCACCTTGAAGCTCCCGGTCGGTTGAAGGCACTCGAGCTTCAGCAGCGCGCCCTCGACAGGAACGAGCGGCGTCCGCTGAACGTGCTTTCGCGCCCGATCCGCGGCCGCTCGGATGCGCTCGATTGCTATCACTTCGCATAATCGTAAAGAGGGTGCCCGGAGGCCACGGCGAGAGATTCGGTGGCCAGGTGGTCCAGCTGCTAGGCGCGGCCGAGCACCACAGCGCGCGCATCGATAGATTCGTAAGCGAGGAGCGGAGTGCCGCAACAACGCAGATGGGCCGCATGGGCGCCGAAGATCCGTCGGGGATCTCCGGGCATACTCTTCTAGTGCCGATTTATGAGTACCGGTGCGAGGAGTGCGGTAAGCGCTCTTCGGCGCTGCTCCCGAGGTTCTCTTCGCCCGACCCGCTCTGCCCGCATTGCGGCAAGGCGGGGCTGCGCCGGTTGGTCTCGACCTTCGCGACAGTGCAGTCGGGTGACGACGGCGGAGGCGATGACTTCGGGGGCGGCGACGACTTCGGCGGGGATGACGATTTCAGCGGCGGCGACGACGACTCGGGCGGCGGCTACGGCGACGACGACTTCTAGCTAGCCAAAGCCTCGTCTACGCAAGCCAGCCTGCACCAAGCCAGCGTCGCAGGGTTGGCCGGGGTTTCCCCGGCCAAAACTTTGTTTCGATGCCCTCCAGTCGTCGCAGGGAGAGACTAATCCGTAGATAAGTCCCATCGATATGCCGGAAAGAGAGCAGGCGCGCGCGAAGCGCCCGCCGATGAGAGGGAACCATTTGGGTTCCCTCTTATACCTTGCGACGATGACTTCTAGATAGCCAGTACCTCATTGGCCGCCTTGATCAGCTGAGGGCTGTGAGCGTCGTCGCGGGCGAAGATGCGGAACAGCGCCATGCGCACAGGCAGGCGCTTGAAGATCTCCAGCACCCGGCTCTGCTGGTACCGGTCCTCCAGAGGCTCATATATAAGGATGTCGGCGGTCTCCGTCATCGGGTTGAAGGCCCGCGACTCCTGGGCGGCCACATCGACCTCGAACTCGATGCCACGGAGCTTGCCCGGCAACCTCTCCCTCAGCTGGCTTGCGAACTGCTCCCTGGTGACGCTGAGCGCTCCAGTCGGTATCTCCCTCGCGTCTGTGAGGCCCTGGTAGATGAGCTTCCACTTGAGCTTGCGGGCAACGACGTCGGCCCACGCCTGGCCCAGCTCCCTTCGCGCCGCGTCCACGTCGCCGGTCGCCCAACGGTCCACCTCCGACAGCAGCGACCACTCCGTCAGTGACTGGTAGCGATCCAGCCGCTCCAGAGGGTTGCCGCCGAGCACGACCTCCAACGTCGGCCGGAACACCTCCCGAAGCTGCAGATCGATGCGCCTGACCGTGCGGTGGAAGTAGACCTGGTGATAGAGGTAGAGGCGCGCATTCAAGAACATGTACAGCGCCTCGGTCGCGTGCGCGTGCAGGGTGAGGCCGCGTTCGGAGACAAACGAATAGTGGAGGATGCGCTGTACGTCGACCGGCCCGGTGGCGACGCCACATATATAAGAGTCGCGAGGGACGTAGTCCATGTTGTCGGCCGAGTAGGCGCCGACCATTGCGGGCTTGAGGGCCGCGAGCCACTCAGGCGGTCGGAAACCCACCAGCTCCGCCGATGAGATGAGGTAAGCGACCCACCTCGGGTCGATGAGCTCGCCATGCTCGAAGTCGGCGCTCGGCGACGCTCCAAGACCGCCGATCACGGGAGCCAGCGGGCCTGTGATCAGGGTCCGCCCGATGACCTCGTGGTCGATCCGCCACGTGTCGAGGTAGTTCTCATCGAAGAAGTGGCCGAACGGCCCGTGCCCCACGTCATGAAGGAGGCCCGCGATGCGCATCGTCTCCTCCACCAACCCGGCCGAAGGAGTGTCTTTGCAGCAGGCCTTCAGCGTCGGGTACAGGTGTCGCGCCCACTCACCGGCCAGGTGCATCGCGCCGAGCGCGTGCTGGAAGCGCGAGTGCTCGGCGGTGGCGAACACCCACCATGCGCTCTGGAGCTGATGGATGCGACGGAGGCGCTGGAGCCACGCGCTGTCGACGAGATCCTGCTCGGCCGCCTGTCCCGGCGCGCCGCCGGCGCCGCCCTTCGTGATGCGAAGGTATCGATATATGGGATCGCTGGACAGGTTGACGCGTGAGTACTCGAGCGGTACGTCCTTCACCTGCCGATTATCGCCATGACGACCGGTCTCCAGGAGGGAATCGAACTCTTCAACCGAGGGCTTTACTGGGAGGCTCACGAGGCCTGGGAGGGCGACTGGATGCCAGACCGGAAAGGGCCTGACTCAGGTTTCTTCAAGGGTTTGATCCAGGTCGCGGCCGGTTGTCTCCACTACTCGCGACGCAACCGCCGCGGAGCAGTCAACAAATGGCGGAGCGGCGCGGACTACCTCCGTCCTTACCTGCCCGCCCACCGAGGCGTCAAGCTGGCACCCCTTGTGGAGGCGATCGACAGAGACCTCGCCGCGATGGGTGGGCGTGAATGGCCGGACTTGAAGATGCCGGCCATCAGTCAGGAGTAAGGCGGAAAGCGGCGACCGGCCGCCGACTCGATCAAGCCGCCGTGGCCCAGGCGCAGCAGGTCGCCGGCGTCGGCCCGGCCGTAAGCGAAGACGAACGGCAGCAGCAGGTCGAGCGAGCTAGACCTACCGAAGCCCGCGCAGGACGCCACGCCGACGACGGCTGCGTCGCCCAGCCGGCCCAGCCACAGCATGCTTCCAGGGTGCATCGGGGCACCAAGCTGTAGCAGGCGCCCGCCGGCGCTGGTCAGCTCCGCGTAGGCGGGATCGAGCGGATCGATCGCGGACGCGCCCGCGAAAAGCACGAGCTGCGCATCCGTCGCTGTCGCCTCGGCATACGCCGCGGCCACCGCTTCGTCGGTTCGCGCGACCTCTCGGACCGCGAGCACCTCCGCGCCGTACCACCCGAGCTTGGCTGTGACCGCCGCCCGGAAGAGCTCGCGCGCCTTGGGCTTCAAGCGCTCCGTCGCAACCACGAACGTGCGGAGGGGCCGGAAGGCAAGCACCTCCACCACCGGACCGCTCGTCCTGCACATCTGCTCGGCTGCGGCGATCAAGTGTCCTGGCACCGCGACCGGTGTGACCTTGCACCCCGCGACCTCTTCGCCTTCGGCGACAGCCTGGCCGTCCATGAGTGTGAAAACCGAGATGAAGCCCAATGCGTTGATGGCGTCGACGAGGTCGGCCCGCACGCGTACGAGGCCGCGATGCGTCGCGGTCAGCCGAGCCTGGCTCTGCACCGGAGGCTGGGACTCGAGGCCGGGTCCTGACAGCGCAGCGGCCAGCCGCTGTGCGGCGGCGTCTTCGTGGACGTCGCCGGGCTCGAGCTCGACGACGTGCACATCGCCGGCCTCCTGGACGCGCGCAAGGTGCTCGGCGGACAGCACAGTCCCCTTGCGCAGGTCGGGACCGAGATCGTGGACGAGCACCCGCCCCGTGACATCCTGCACCCGGGCCTCTCTTCCAAGGCGGTGCGCCTTCATTACTGGCAGCATAGATTCGGTTTGGAACCGCCTGCCGGAGTCCGGCTCTACAACACCCTGACGCGGGCCAAGGAAGAGCTCCATCCGGTCAGCGCCGGAAACGTGGGCATGTACTCCTGCGGCCCGACCGTCTACCGCTACGTGCACATCGGCAACCTGCGCACCTTCATGATTCCCGACCTCCTTTGCCGGACCCTCGAATACCTCGGCCACCGGACGCGGCAGGTCATGAACATCACCGACGTCGGCCACCTCACCGACGACACCTTCGACCGCGGCGAGGACAAGATGCTCGTTTCGGCACGCCTGGAGAAAAAATCACCCGAGGAGATCGCCGCCTTCTACACCCAGGCGTTTCGGGAGGATGCCGCCACCTTGAACATCAGGCCCGCGGCGGAGTATCCGCGGGCCAGTCACTACATCCCGCAGATGATCGAGCTGACAACAAAGCTCATCGAGAAGGGACACGCCTATGAGGTGGACGGCACCGTTTACTACGACATCGCGAGCTTCCCCGCGTACGGCAGGCTGTCGGGGAACAGCACCGACAAGCTCCTGGCCGGCGTGCGTGGCGAGGTCGATCCGAGGAAGCGGCATCCTGGCGACTTCACACTCTGGAAGGCAGCTGGCGAGCACCGCCTGCAGGTCTGGCCGAGCCCGTGGGGTCCGGGATTCCCCGGCTGGCACATCGAGTGCTCCGCGATGTCGATGTCGCTGCTGGGCGACCGATTCGACGTTCACTCAGGCGGCGCCGACAACATCTTTCCGCATCACGAGGCGGAGATCGCCCAGTCGGAGGGGGTCACAGGTCACCGCGTGGTGAGCTGCTGGATGCACGGCGGCCTGCTCCTGCTCGCCGGGTCGCGGATGGCCAAGTCGGCAGGCAACTTCTTTCGAATTCGCGAGCTCGAAGAGCAGGGATTCGACCCTCTGGCGTTTCGCTACCTGGCGCTGCAGGCGAAATACCGCACCAAGCTCAACTTCAGCACCGATGGGCTCGCGGGCGCAGACCGCGCGCTGCGCAATATCCGGGAGCACCTCATTGAATGGACGCGCGCGGGAGATGTGGCCGCCGGCGAGGGGACTGACGACGCCGCCCTGGAGAAGCGATTCCGCTCAGCGATCGCCGACGACCTCGATCTGCCTGAAGCGATGGCCCTGGTGTCTGAGCTGACCCGCTCGAAAGTGGCTCCGGGCGTGAAAGCCAGACTGCTGCGCAGCTGGGATCGTGTGCTCGGATTGGACCTCGAACGGCCCGAGCCAAGGCGTGCTCTGCCCCCCGGCGCAGCGGAGGTGCTGGCCGCTCGGGAGAAGGCCAGGGCGGCGAAGGACTTCGCGAGGTCGGACCAGCTTCGAGACGAGCTGGCCTCGCTGGGGATCGCGGTCATCGACACGCCCGAAGGCCAGCGCTGGAGAGTCCAAGCGGTGAGGCAGGGTTCGAAATGAGTGGGGCCAGGCCTTGCGGCCCAGCCCCGCTTGAGGAAGGGTTCTAACTAGCCCCGATCAGCCTCCGGACTCGACCTCGGGCGAGTTGTCGGGCTTGTTGCCGGTCTGGCCGTTGCCGTGACCGTTGCCCTTGCCTTTCCCGTTGCCATTGTTGCTCTTGTCCTTGGCGTGGCCGTTGGCGTTGGCATTGCCGTTGCCGTGGTTCTCGCGCGCGCCACTTGCGCGGTGCTCGGCGGACACCAGCTTTCCGTGCTGCGATGCGAAAGCGCTGACGCACTGACCGATGCCGTGCTGCCCGGCCTCGAGCTCAGCCTTGCACGCGGCGACCTGTTGCTTGACCTGCTGCCCCCAATCCGCGGGGTTGAGGCTGCCCGTGATCGTCGCCTCGGTGGCGGCGCCGGCCGCCGTTGCCGCGAGCGCCGCGACCGCGAAGCCGGTGAGCGCTTTGACTACGAGTGCGGCGCCAGCGCCGCCCAGAATTCTCTTCACGTTTCCTCCCTGCCAGCGCTGTAGGCGCCGGTCGAGAAAAAGAGACAACTGAGGCCGGCGAACTACCCATTTTGCGAGCCCAGGTGCGTCCCGCCGGGCTTGACTACGAACGCATGTTCGTCTAACGTCCCTGGCGAGGATGCCCGCCTTTCCCCGGTTCGCCGCTACCGATTTCCAGGGTGACGTGACGCTGGACCATGTGATCCCTGCCGCCGAGGCGAGGTTCGCCCCGCTGCCGGACGACCTCCGGCCCGAGCTCGCCGCGGCACTGGCCAGGCGGGGCGTGGAACGCCTCTACTCTCACCAGGCGCAGTCGTATGAGGCTGTCCGGCGGGGCCGCCATCTCGTCGTGGTGACGCCGACCGCCAGCGGTAAGACGCTGTGCTACAACCTGCCGGTCCTCCAGCGTCTCCTCGAGCGCCCCGACCGGCGAGCCCTGTTCGTGTATCCGACCAAGGCCCTGGCGCAAGACCAGCTGGCCGAGCTGAGCGCGCTGAAGCACGGCCTTCCAGTCGATCTTCGCGTCGACACCTACGACGGCGACACGTCGCCAGGACGGCGCACCGCGATCAGAGAAGCGGGGCACATCGTCATGACCAACCCCGACATGCTCCATTCCGGCCTGCTTCCTCACCACACCCGCTGGCGCCGGCTGTTCTCCAGCCTCGACTTTGTCGTCATCGACGAGCTTCACATGTACCGCGGGCTGTTCGGCAGCCAGGTCGCCAACGTCATCCGGCGCCTGAAGAGAATCTGCGCCTTTTACGGATCGTCCCCGACGTTTATCTGCGCCTCAGCGACCATCGCCAATCCGCTGCAGCTGGCGCAGAAATTGCTGGAGGAGGAGAACATCGAGCTCGTGGAGCGCAACGGCGCGCCGCGCGGCGAGCGACGTCTGATCTTTTACAACCCACCCCTCCTCAATCGCGAGACTGGTGTCCGTCGCAGCTCGATGCTCGAGGCTCGTCGCATCGCCGCGCCATGGATCCGGTCCGGCACCCAGACCATCGTGTTCTGCCGCAGCCGACTGCAGGTCGAGGTGATGCTGAGCTACCTGCGCCAGGACCTCGCACCGCGACTCGACGCGACCCAGCGCGTGCGCGGCTATCGGGCCGGCTACCTGCCTCTTCATCGCAGGGAGATCGAGGCCGGCTTGCGCAGCGGAGAGATCACCAGCGTCGTCAGCACCAACGCGCTGGAGCTCGGGATCGACATCGGCAGCCTGCAGACCGCGATCCTGGTCGGCTACCCGGGGACGATCGCATCCACGTGGCAGCAGCTGGGAAGGGCTGGACGTCGATCCGGCTCGGTCGGCGTCTTCGTCGCATCGAGCTCGCCGCTCGACCAGTTCATCGTCAGGCACCCGGAGTACTTCCTCAGTGCGGACCCGGAGGAGGGCCTCATCGACCCCGACAACCTCTTGCTGCTCGCGGGTCATCTGCAGGCGGGATTGTTCGAGCTGCCCTTTGAAGAAGATGAACGTCTCGGACGCGCCGACGTGCGCGAGCTGCTCGAGCTGTTCGAGGAGGACGGCTCCGCCTCGCGTTCGGCCGGAAGGTGGTTCTGGAGCCGTCAGGCTTTTCCGGCCGACGAGATCCACCTGCGGCGCATCGCCGCCGACAACGTCGTGATCATCGACAAGTCACAACCGAGACCCAGGGTCATAGGCGAGATGGACCAGTTCACAGCCCCAGTGCTCCTGCACGAAGAGGCCGTCTACCTCCATGAGGGCGCGCAATTCCACGTCGAGCGCCTCGACTGGGAGGAGAAGAAGGCGTACGTGCACCCGGTGGAGGTCGACTACTACACCGACGCCCTCGCCTCTGTGACGGTGCAGGTGCTCGACACGTTCGCAGGTCCTGATTCTTCCGGCCTCTCACGAAGTCATGGCGAGCTGAAGATCACCGCCCTCGCGAGCATGTTCAAGAAGATCCGGTTCCACACTCACGAGAACATCGGCTCTGGACCGATCCACCTGCCGGAGCAGACGCTTCACACGACGGGCTACTGGATCACCGTCGAGGAGGAGCTCTGGCGCTCGCTCGGTCGAGAGACCTTGGACCACCCGACGAAATCTGGCGATTTCGCGGGGACCCCGATGGAGGCAGGCCTGCAGGGGATGGCGCATTCACTTCGGCACGTCGCCAGCCTGCGACTGATGTGCGACCCGCGCGACCTCGGCTCTGTGGCCGAGGTGCGCTCGGTGACGACGCGCCTCCCGACGGTGACCGTGTACGAGATGTATCCGGGCGGCGTCGGTTATTCGATCCGCATGTTCGAGCTCCATCGCGAGCTGCTCGAGCACGCCGCCGCCCTGGTTCGCGACTGTCAGTGCCTGGCGGGATGTCCTTCCTGCATCGGCCCCCTGCATCTCGTGGAAGGAGCCAAGGAGGCATGTCTTCAGTTGCTCTCCGCGAGCGCCTTAACCGTCTAGGCGCTCCACCCCGCCCTCGCGCGCATTTCGAGCGCGCTCTGCCCCGTGGGTTCGAGCTCGTGCCGACTCCTTTCGGAGAAGCTGCGCTGCGCCAGGACGTGATCCCGCTCCCGGCTCTCGAGCCTGATCCAGGCTCGGTGGCATACGTCGACACCGAGACCACCGGCCTGTCGGGCGGCGCCGGGACCTATGTTTTCGCGGCCGCCGTCGCGCGGCCGATCGACAGCGGTCTTCGCGTCGCCCAGCTCTTTCTCCCGCAGCCCGGAATGGAGGCTGCGTTCCTGCACGCACTGGGGGGCGAGATGGCGCCGGCCGTTGCGGTGTCAACCTTCAACGGAAGCTCGTTCGACCTGCCGGTGTTGCGGACGCGCTGGGTGATGGCGCGCATGCCTGGCGAGCTGCCCTGTCCTCTGCACGTCGACCTGCTCACCCTGGTCCGGGCCCTCTACAAGCACCGATTGGAAAACTGCAACCTGCGCTCGGTGGAGGAGCGGGTGCTGGGATACGAGCGGGAAGAACCCATATCCAGCGCGCTGGTACCGGACGCGTACTTCGAGTACCTGCGCCACGGCTTCAGCCCGCTGCTCGAGGCCGCACTCGAGCACAACCGGCTGGACGTCATCAGCCTCGTCTACCTCCATTCGCGGCTGCTGCGCCGGCTGCGCGGCGGCGACGCCGACATGGACGCTGCCGACTGGCTGGCGCTCGGCCGCCACCGTTACCGGCGCGGCGCGCGCGCGGACGGCTGGCGCGCACTGCGTAACGCGACGAGCTTTGCCGAGGGAGAGGCGGCAGCGACGGCCGGCCTGCTCATGGCCCGGCGCCTCATCCGGCGCGGCTCCGTCGGCGCAGCCGACACATTGCTGGGTTGGCTGGAGGCGAGGGCGTCCGACGACATGCGGGTCTCAGTCGCGAGGGCGAGGCTGTTCGAATGGCGGCGTCGCGATCCTCAGCTTGCCCTGGCGGTGGTCGAGGCCGCTCAGCAGCGGATGCCCGAGCACGCGACCGGCCTAGAGGGACGCCGCCTGCGGCTCCGGCGGAAGGTCGACAACCGGTTGCGCGACCGCCGGCAGCGCAAGGTCCGGGGTGACCAGATCGAGGCTCCCATCTCTTATGGCGCGGCTCAGCGCCTCGACGATCGCCGGGTCGAACTCTGAGCCGGAGCCCTCGAATATTCGCGCCAGGGCTTCGTTCGGCGCCTGGCGCTCGAAGCCGCGGCCGGCGGTCAGAGCCTCGAACGTCTCGGCGACGGCGATGATGCGCGCCGACTGCGGGATCTTCTCTCCCGCCAGGCCATCCGGCTTGCCGGAGCCGTCCCACCGCTCGTGGTGGCTGCGAACTGCCGCCGTCACCTCGGTCGAGAACTTCGCCCGGCGGAGTATCTTCTCGCCCGCCTCTGCGTGGCCGGGTACCTCGAAGCCCTGGCCGGCGGTCAACGTCATGTGCCCGACGTCGTGGAGGAAAGCGGCGGTGCGCAGGTCCTCGACCCGGATGGCGGGCAGGCTCGACCGGCGGGCGGCGGCGTCGGCGATGGTGACCACACGGCTCGAGTGGCCCTGGGTGAGGGGGCTTCGGTGGTCGACAGCGTGGGCGACGGCCACCACCACCTGCGGGCCGGCCTCGGCCAGCGTGGCGAAAAGGCTGACATCGTCCAGCTCCAGCTCGGTCACCAGCTGCGGGAAGGTGCACGCCCGGTCCTTGCCCTCTCGCTTGGCGAGGTAAAGCGCCTGGTCCGCCGCCGCCACCAGCTCCACCGCGGTCAGCGCATCGTCGGGGTACGTGGCAACACCGACGCTGAACGTCAGGTGATTGCCAGGGGTCGTGGAGATGGAGGCGGCGCGCGCGGCTTCCACGATCCGCCGCGCGAGGTTCTGTGAACCGCTCGGCGTGCTGTCGGTGGTGATCACAGCCAGCTCGTCTCCTCCATACCGGGCTACCAGGTCCTGCGCGCGGGCAGCCGAGCGCACGATCCTGGCCCCGAGCTGCAGAACCAGGTCGCCGTGCTGGTGGCCGACCTGGTCGTTCACGGACTTGAAGTGGTCGAAATCGACAAGGAGCACCGAGAACGAGGCCGAGCGCCGGTCCGGGCTCGCGAACGTCGCTGCCAGGCGCCGCCGAAACTCTCGGGCGTTGGCCAGGCCGGTAAGCGAGTCGGTGGTCGCCTCCTGGGTGCTGCGGTGGTAGCGAAGCGCGTTCGCTAGAGGCACCGCCGAGCTTCCCGACAGGGCGGAGACAGAGAAGAGATCCTGGTTTGTGAACGTCCCGTTTAGGCGAGTTAGATCGAGTAGGGCTGTCACGCCCTCGCCAGAGGCGATGGGGATGATCAGCGACTTGTGGTCGGGGCCGATGGCCGCCTCGCCCGTTCGGGCCGCCTTGGACAGCCTCTCCTCGTCGAAGAACTCGGGTCCGACCGCTTCGTCGGGAGCGCGCGCTCCGACGTCGAAGCCCTCCTGCGAAGCAAGGATCAGGCGGCCCTGGTCCGCGAGCGTCATCTGCACTGCGTGGTTGACCACGAGCTTGAAGACGTCCTTGATGTCTGTGTCGCTGACCATGGCGAGGCTCAGCTCGCGCAGCGAGTCGGCCTGGGCCGCCCGCTCCACGGCCTGCCGGCGCTCGCGTTCCAGCTCGCGGGTCATGTAGCCGGTCGCCAGCGCCACCACCAGGAACAGGAAGATCTTGCCGATAGTCGCGTTTGGGTCGGTGGTGAAGTTGGCCGGCGTGAAAGAGCCGCCCACGAACAGGTAGATGAAGGAGATGACCACCGCGGACACGATGCAGGCGGCGGCGCCGAAGCGGACGGCGTTGGTTATGACGGCCAGAAAGAGAGCGAGAAAGAAAGGGCTCGAGAATCCGTCAGATAGGTAGACCAATCCAGTGGCGAAGAAAATGTCCAAAGACATCGTGCTCAGGCTGAACTGCTTTCCCGGCTGGTATCCCCGGGCGAGCAGGACGTTGACGACCACGTTCATGACCGACCAGGCGCCCAGCAGGATGTCGACGGTGCCGCGGGCTTCGGCGCTGGTCACCGTCGTGACGTTGTTCAGCACCGCCAGGACGATGAGGAACAGCCAGCGAAAGCTGACGGCCACCCTCTCGCCGACGCGGCGGCGGTCGGCGTCGAACTTGGCATCCATCGCTCGCGCCCGGACGTCCTGCCAGCTTCGAGACGCCGCCCGCCCGCCAGGCTTGGCTTTCACCGCCACGGTCTATCCGGGGCAAAATCACCGCCGCCGGCTACTCGAAATCGCACAGCGACCTGAAATCGCCCCCAGTCCGTTATTCGAATACACATGCTGCAACCTAATGGTCGATCGGTTTGAATAACGCCCACAAATGATGGCCCAGGCCGTTCCAACACGCACTTCCACTCGGCAAAGGGGCCAGTCGCTGGTCGAGTTCGCGATCTCGTCGCTGGTCCTGATCCTGCTGCTCATGGGGCTGCTGGACCTGTCGCGAGCCTTTTACTACTCGGTGAACATCCAGGGGGCCGCCCGCGAGGGCGCTCGGCATGGGGCCTGGTTTGACACGGCTAGCCGTGCCAACAAGTACCTGGATGACGACGACGTCATGCTGGCTATCAAGCAGGCCATGGCCGGCGCGGGGTTCGACGGAGTGAACCTTCCCCTCCCGACGCAGGTGAAATCAGCCTCATGCCTGAGCCCGACCGACGGCAACGGTTTCAACAACAAGCCATACCCGTCCGCCGCGGTTCCGGGGACCACGAACAGGGTCAACGTGTATGTCTGCTACACCTACCCCGGGGGCGCGATGCAGACAGGCACCATGCCGACTCCTCCCACTGACGCGTCCTGGCGGCTTGGCGACATCAACGTCGCCATCGTGATGAACTTCGCTCTCATCACTCCCTTCATCCAGAACATGTTCGGCAACGGAATTCCGCTTGCATACAACGAGCACTTCACGATCCAGGGCCAGCCATGAAAAGGCGATTGGCGGCCTGGTTCCGCAGCCAGCGCTCGCAGGGCATCACCGAGTTCGCGTTGATCGCGCCGGTCATCCTTCTGATGACCTTCGGGATCATCGACTTCGGCCGCGGCCTCTACTTCTACATCACCCTCCAGCAGGCGGCCAACGAAGGCGCGCGCGTCGCCGTGAGGGCGTCGTACTTCATCGACCCGAACGGGGCCACGCACACCTGGCCGACCGATGCCGACGTCGCCACCGCGGTCCAGGTGCACGCCGTGAGCGAGGTCCTCGCGAACCCTTGTCCCAACGGACCCATCCCCAACGGCGGAGTCGCGGCGGGCTCGCCTCAGCTGCCCCCGTCGAACACCGGATGGATATTCGTCACCGACCCGAGCGCCGCGGGAAACGGCACGCCCAACGGACCGCGCGGAGGCCTCGGCACGCTGCCCGCGCCGGGCCCAGGCTGCAACACCATCACGCCCGCGGTCGGCAATGAGCCCATCAAGGTGACGCTCTGGTTCAACTTCCAGCCCATCACTCCATTGATCCAGCAAGTAGTTGGCAACAAGATCGTCATCGTTGCATATGCGGTTTACCGTGCCGAATACTCGAACTAAACGTGCAGCACGCCGCGCGCGCGGCGCGAACTTGCGCTCTTTTGCCGGCGGCGAGCTGCGCATGAAGACGGCAGAGAGACGCTTGCAGGAAGGCCAGGCCATCGTGCTGATCGCCCTCCTGATCCTGGTGCTGTTCGCGATGCTCGGACTGGCCATCGACTCCGGCCGCGCCTACGTCGACCGTCGCGACCAGCAGGCGGCAATCGACGCCGCGGCCCTCGCGGCCGGCGACTGGTACGAGAACTACCAGAGCGTGCGCGGAAGCGCCAACAGCGCGATACCGCAGGCGGCGCAGATCTACCAGAACAACCTTCACCTTTACGCGGGTCCTACTTCCGATACCTGGTCGACGGCAAAGGTCGGCGTCGGCAACAACCTCGACCAGACCACCGAGGTGTTCGGTTACTCGGGCGGCTACCAGCTGACCGTCGTGGCGACCAACACCCAGTTCAACGGGTACCAGTTCACTCTCTCGACGACGCACCCGCTGCCTCTTGCCTTCATGCAGATATTCGGCGGCCCGACGACAGTGACCATCAACGCCACCGCCACCGCCATCGTCGGCAACCAGCGGCAGACTCCTGCGCTGCTCACCCTCAGCAGCAACAGCTGCGCACTCGTGCTCACTGGCGCCGCTGAGCTGACCGTGCTCGGCGACGTTTACACGAACGGCAGCGCCTGTATCGACTCCAACCTGCACGAGGCCGGAAACTGCTACGGCGGGGCCGGCTCGAACTGCAACGTGGCGCAGTACTTCTGCTACAACTCGACCCCGGGATTCGTCCCGTACCCGCCACCTTGCCTCCCCGGCGACATCCAGGGGACAGCAGTTGTGCCCGCGCCCACCTTGCCCGACCCTGGCTACCTGGCCCCGTCGGTGCCGTACTACCCCACAGTTCAGGGTTTCAACCAGAACAACCGGGACACGTGGACAGAGATGTACCCGGGCCGCTATGGGACCTTCCACCTCTCGGGTGGTGCCGGCTGCGCCTTCCTCGACCCCGGCGTGTATACGTGGACGAGCGACTACAAGTCCGACTCCAACGGGAGCCTGCTCTCGAATGAGCTCAAGCCACCCGACGAGGAGAGCGCGACCGCACCAGGCACGACAGCAATCGCGGCCAAGCAGTTCTGGAACATGAACGGCGTCGGCTGCGCCGGCTCCTTCAACCTCGACGTCACGCCGGCCCCCGGCTTGGCGATGAAGCACCAGGGCGGCGCCGGCAACTGGGGCATCGAGCTGACATCGGTCAGGTACGACCAGTTCGTCGACCCCAACATCGGCCCCAACCCGTGCTTCGCCGCTCCCGGCTGCCGGCGTGAGAGCGCCCCGTCCGCCTGCAAGGCAATCAGCACGGCTGACGCGAGCAACCAGGGGATCATAGTCAACATCACCCAGAACTCACCGGGCGCCCAGTACTACAACGTGTACATCAATCCCAACGGCTGCAACGGCAACGCCAATGATTTCTCCTTCGTCAACCGATACCGCGCCCCGGGTTTCGTGGACGGCGGCGGTCCTCCCGCGTCTCCGGTCGGGCCGTACCCCAACGGCGCCAACAAGCCTCTGCTGCTCGGAACCGGAGGCTGGCCGTGCGCGTTGGCTACAGCCACGATCTGCAGCATCGCTTACAACGGCCTTTCGCCGAACAACCTCTGCTTCGCGCAGGTGCGGACGCAGCTCTGCCAGACCCCTGACGACGAGACCCCGCCCCAGTGCTTCAGCAACTGCCCGCCTCCGGTCGGCTTGCTGTCGCAGGAAAACGCCCCTATGAACCTCCAGTACCCGCCCTCCACAGGCGGCGACGTGTCCAACGAGAACTACTGCGTGGTCTCGCCCAACCCTGGCGACGTCAACTCGCCTTGCGCGACGGCCAGGGTGACGGCAGGGGCCGTGCAGTTCTACTTCACAAACGGGTCGTGCCTGGACCAGAACTCTGGAGGCGCCACCTACGTGTATGCAGGAGAGCAGTACAACTGGATCGTCATCTACGAGGTTCCGGGCAGCACCTGTTCGAACAACCTGAACGGCGGCGCGTCCACCCAGTTCATCGGCACCATCTACAGCCCGTCTGCCACATGGGACATCAGCGGTGGCAACCGATCGCCGCTCGCGGGCCAGGTGATCTGCTACGAAGCCAAGGTTTCCGGCTCGGCTGCTGTTGGCATCGACTTCAACCCCAACTACGCGCCCGCGCCACCCGCAGCCCGGCTGATCAACTAGAAGCCCAGGCTCGTTTCGCCGGGACCGAGGACCCAGCGGCTGGGCCGAACGTCCGGGTTGTTGCGGCACCAGCGGCCGCCTACCATCATCGAGCCGGCGTCGGATCGAGCGCTGTGCGGATGAACTTGCAAATCAAGAGCCAGCCCTGGACAGAATTCGCAAGCACGGATGGCTGCCGGTGTCCACACTGATCGGCCATCCATACGGGGGCTTCTGGAGGAGGCTGGCGGCCTATCTCATCGACGGCTTGCTGCTGGGTTCGATACAGGTGATGCTCGCGATCATCGTCCAGACAATCGCGCCCAATGATCTTCGAGCGCTGGCGAACATCGCCCCGGTGGGCATCCTCCTCGGCTGGGCGTACTTCTCGCTGCTCGAGAGCTCGCCGGCTCAGGCCACCGTCGGAAAGCTCGCCCTCGGCATCTACGTGACCGATCGCGATGGGGATCCAATTGACTTCCGGAAGGCGAGCATCCGGTACTGGGCCAAGCTGCTCTCCACCCTGGTGCTGATGCTCGGCTGGCTGATGGCGGCCTTCACGCCAGGCAAGCGCGCCCTTCATGACTATGTGGCTGGAACGCTCGTCCTCAGGCGCGCAACGGTTGCTGTGACGCCGTCGTACGCGGATCCCGGAGCTGGAGCGGGCCAGTACTGGGACGGGAGTCGATGGTCTTCGGAGCCAGGCGTCTTCCTGACCAGGTCCCAGTAGCCCCACCGCTCTCGCGTTCCTAAGTTCTGGGCGTTCAACCCAAGAACTAGGACGAATGTCCAAACGACATCCGTCCAGTTATTACATATCCTCGTTGGGCTGGGCGCTTGACCCATAGGGCCATGAAATCTGGATCCAAATCTGTGTCTCCACAATCGCGTGCGCAAGGCGCCAGTGACCAGCCGGGAGGTTGCGGGTGGCTGTAGCGCCCGTTTCATTTCAGCCGCCACGCGTCCAGCGTTCCAATCGAACGCTGATCTTCGCGCTCGGCGCCGGCATGGCTGCCCTGGCATTCATCGCTGTGTTTGTCATCGGAGCGGTATTGGCGCCCGGCACTTCTGCGACTCGCCAGGTGACAGCGGTGGTTGCCCTTCGAGACATCCCACCGCGTGAGCCGATCACCCCGGCATCGGTTGCGCTCACCCAGGTTCCCGCCGCTGCTCTTCCGCCCCACGCGATAGTGAGGATGGCCGACCTTGTGGGATTCACAGCGCTGGTGACGATCTACAAGGGTCAGGTCGTCAGCCAGAGCGTCGTCGCCTCCTCTCCGGACCAGATCGACCAGGCAGCTTCGTCGTACCTACCTATCCCCGAAGGCTTCGTGGCGATCACCATCCCTACCAACGAGGTGCAGGGAGTAGGCGGCTACATTTCGGCAGGGGACTACATCAACATCATCGCCTCGGTGAACGTTTCCCTGCTGACCGTTTACAGGGGCCAGGTGGTCAACCAGAGCGTCGGAACTGTGACGCGGACGGTGTTCACATCGGTCAGGGTCATCAGGATCGGGCCGCCGACGGTTGCACCGAAGACCGGCCAGCAGCTGGGGGTCGCGTCGAGCCTGACGATCGTCGTCTCGGAGTGCGACGCGCAATACCTGAACTGGTTCGAGAACAACGCAACGCTCAAGTACGTGCTCCTGTCGTGGACGGATAACTCCCTGGGTCCCGCGAGCGCCGATGCGACGTGCCCTCCAACCGTTGCACCCCCGGCGGTCGGGCCGGCGCAAGTGAACGCGCGCTGGAGCTTCATAAAGGGTTAGGTCGGGATTGATTGAGTCGAGGGTAACCAGCCACGAAGGCCCGTCCAATGGAAGCTGGGAGCGCTCCCCCCGCCGGGTGACGCTGCGCCCAGTCGGGACGCCGGAATTCGAAGGACCGCCTCGCAGCCGCCGGCGACGGAGTAGCAATTCCCCGTCGCCCTCGGAGACTGCTGCCGGCTTCAACGTGCTGGCGCAGGCGGCGGTGTTTTACGCGCTGCCCGATGGCGTTCTTCGATCGATCGCCCGAAGGCTTCGACACTTGCGCGTTCCGAAAGGCTCGGTGATTACATCGCAAAACGAAACCGGTGACTGCATCTTCTTCGTGGCAGAGGGACGCTGCCAGCTCGCGATCGAGCGCGCCGCCGGCCACCGGGTGGCGGTGGCGGTTCTCGCTGAAGGCGATTTCTTTGGAGAGGCCGCTTGTGTGTTGAGCGAGCGCAATCAAGCATCGGCTGTCGCCCTGTCGGACTGCAAACTGCTCGCCCTCGACCGGGCAAGCCTGTTCGCGGTGCTGTCTCAATCCTCACCCGAGATCGCGCACCTGTCGCGGCTGGCGCAGCAACGCAAGGCCGCCTTCGCCGAGACCGCCGCCCAGGCCAGCTGGGGCATCCTCCTGGGGGAGGCGCCTGTGGTCGCCGTGTACTCGCCGAAGGGTGGCTCCGGCGGAACCACAGTGGCGCTGAACCTCGTTGGCGCACTGTCGCGACGGTATCCCGGCCAGGTCCTGCTCCTCGATCTGGACCTGCCGTACAACCATGCAGCGCTGCTGGCCAACCTGGTGCCAACCACATGCCTTGCACGCACTGCCCAAACCTCGCCCGAAGCCTTCGAAGAGGTGCTCCTGAGCGCCGTGCTCTATCACGCCGGCGGACCCATGATCCTTCCGGGCGCCCTCAAACCGGAAGAGGCTGACCTCGTCACACCAGAGCTCCTGGCGCGAGCCATCGGCGTCCTTCGCAGGTCGTTCCGTTACGTGATCGTCGACCTCGGCGTCGCCCTGAGCGAAAGCGTGTTGGCCGTCGTCGACCACGTCCAGCACGTGGTGCTCGTGGTCACGCCGGAGATCTCAGCAGTCAAGGCGTCGGCAGATGCGCTCGAGATCCTGGTGACCCTGGGCCTGCCACCAGATCAGGTGAGCGTGCTGCTGAATCACCGGAGTCCAAAGCCGGCGGTCCTTCGGTCAAGCCTCGAGCGAATGCTGGGGAGGCCGGTCGACGTCGAGATGCTCTTCGACGGCGCCCGACCCGACGAAGCGGCGCTGCACGGCAACATCCTGAGCCTCACCGATCCGAAGAGTGAGGTGACCAGGGGCGCGGAAACCCTCGCCCACCTCCTCGAGGCAACGCAGCCGCTGGCGGCAATCGCCAAAGGATCGACCTCTGGGCAGGTTCCACATCCGGACGGTGGCTCGTGAAAGCCCGCAACCGGCTCGTTCGCCCGCTCCAAACTGCACTCAAGAGATCCAGGCTCACGCGGAGTGTTCGCGCCGTTGCCGCCGGGACGGCAAGCACCCTCGATGTCGATCTGAGCGACCCAGAGCTTGATCCAGGCCCGGTCTTCCTGCTCGTGACGCGGTCGCTCCCTGCGGGGTCGCCGGTCCTGGCTCGCCTGGTCGGAGCGCTCCGGTCATCTGGGACTGTCGACGACTTGATGGACGGCCTGATTGGCCATGACCCCCGCCGACGCGAACGATGCGCGCGAATGGTGGGCGCCCTCCGATTTGATCCGGCGGTGCCATGGCTGGGCATGCAGCTGAATGCCGCAGAGCGCCCTGTGCGGCGGGCGGCCGCACGAGCTCTTGGACGCATTGGCGGCGCCCGCAGCGCCGACCTTCTGCTTGGTGCGCTCCGGACGCGGCGCCTACCGTCGAGCAGGCTCGTGATCGAGCTGAGCCGCGCCGCTCCCGACCTGTACATCGAATCGTGCCTTCAATTCCCACAGAACACGGCTGTGCGCGCCCAGCTCGCCGCGGCAGCGGGACTTCGCGGCCGGCGCTCCGGCATCGAGCCTCTCCGACGTCTCGCTGCCGAAGGCACGGAGCGCGAACGGGCGACCGCGTGCAGGGGCTTGGGGCTGATCAGCAATCCCGAGCCCGGTCCCGAGTTCAGGAGCGCTCTGGCGCATCGGGCCTGGCGAGTTCGAAGGGCGGCAGCGCGGGCCCTTGGCGAGATCGGGGACCGTTCCTGGTTGCCGGACCTCCAGGAGACGCTCTACGATCCGCACCCCAGCACACGCTACGCGGCGGCCAGGGCGCTCAGGCTCGTCCGGACCGGTCGTACCCGATGACTCTCATGAACCGGCTCGCCGAGCGCCGCGGCGCAGCGGCAGGTACCGACGACGGGACCCCGGCCAAGCCAGGGCTGAAGGTCGTGGCTCCGCATGGGGACCAGCAAACGCCGACCCCAGCGGTTGCGCCCGAGCCTGTGGAGCAGCCTGACAAGAAACGGGGGACTGGCACGCCGGTCATCACCGAAGCGAGGAGCGCCATACATGCGCTTCTCGTGGAGCGGCACGCCGACGAGATCGATATCGGCGACCGAGAGGGAGTGCGGACGAAGCTCGCCGTAATCGCGGACGAATACCTCCGGGATCACGCCCTGGGGCTGAACCGGCTCGAGTACGGCGCCCTCATCGACTCACTGCTCGACGACGTCATCGGCCTGGGCCCGCTGCAGTCGCTCCTGGAAGACCGCGAAATCTCCGAGATCATGATCAATCACCCGAAGCAGGTCTTCGTCGAACGTCGGGGCCGGCTCGTCCTGAGCCCTGTCGTCTTCGAAAGCACCGCCCAGCTTCGGCAGGTCATCGACAGAATCGTGAGCACCATCGGCAGGCGCGTGGACGAGAGCTCACCTATGTGCGATGCGCGGCTGCGCGATGGATCACGCGTCAACGTCGTGCTGCCGCCTCTCGCGCTGGACGGGCCGTGCATGACCATCCGCAAGTTCTCACGCGACAAGCTTCAGCCAGACGACCTGATCGCGACGGGCAGCGCGACTCCGGACATGATCCGCTTCCTCGAAGCGGCGGTCCGGACAAAGCTGAACGTCCTGGTCTCGGGCGGCACCTCATCCGGAAAAACGACGCTGCTCAATGTTCTTTCCGGCTTCATCCCGGCAGAAGAGCGCATTGTCACAGTGGAAGACGCGGCCGAGCTTCAACTCCGGCAGGCCCATGTGATCCGGCTGGAGGCCAGGCCGCCAAACGTCGAGGGCAAGGGCGCGGTCGAGATCCGCGACCTCGTGCGCAACTCACTGCGCATGCGACCGGATCGGATCGTGGTCGGTGAGTGCCGAGGCGGCGAGGCACTGGACATGCTGCAGGCCATGAACACCGGCCATGAGGGGTCTATGAGCACGGTCCACGCCAACAGCGCCTACGACGCCTTGAATCGCCTCGAAACGATGGTCTTGATGGCCGGAACCGACTTGCCGTCGAGGGCGATTCAGAAGCAGATAGCGTCTGCGATCGACATCGTCGTTCAGGCCGAACGGCTGCGCGGCGGGACTCGGAAGATCGTCAGCATCTGCGAGATCACCGGCCTCGAGGACGGCGAGCCGCGCTACCAGGAACTCTTTCAATTCAAGCAAACCGGCGTCGACGATGAGGGCAGAGCTACCGGCTACCACATCGCTTCTGGAAGGCGGTCGGTGCACTTGCAGCATTTCGTGGAGCGCGGCGAGCACCTACCGGATGCGATGTTTGAGACCGCGGCGCCGGCGATGCGCGTCACAGAAGGCACGGCTTGAGCGGCCAGTTCCTCCTCCTCTTCGCCATCGTCGCGGCCGCGGGCGCCTTCGTCGCCATCGCCGCCATCGCGCTGCCCGCGGCGGAAAGTGATGGCTTACCGGACGCGCGTCCGGGCACGCTGCCATTGCGCGGCGCCACCCGTTCGCAGGCGGCCGGGTTTCGCGACCAGATCGATCGATCGTTCCAGGGAATAGTCGATCGCGGAAACCGTAGACGGCTGAGGCTCACCGGACTCACTTTGGCTGAGCATCTGGCCAGGGCGGACATCAAGCTTCGATCGTCAGAGTTCGTGTTGATCCAGGTCGGCTGCCTGGTCGCCTTTGCGCTTCTTGGCTTGTTTCGATTCGGCTTCGGCCCTCAGTTCGTCGTCTCCGGCGTCGGTGCGTACCTGCTGCCAATGCGGGTCGTCAAGTATCGCCAGCGAAGGCGCTTGAAGAAGTTCAGCAATCAACTGCCTGAGACGATCGGATTGCTTTCGAACGGTCTCAAGGCCGGTTTCTCGCTTCCCCAAGCACTCGATTCGGTCGCTCGCAACGCAACTCCCCCGGTGTCTGAAGAACTCGGCCGCGTGACCCGAGAGATGAGCGTTGGCGCGTCCCTCGAGTCCGCTCTGCACAACATGGTGAAGCGCGTGGCGAGCGACGACCTGGATCTGATCGTGACCGCCATCCTCATCCACAAATCGGTGGGCGGGAACCTGGCTCGCGTGCTGGACAACATCTCACACACGATCAGGCAGCGCGTGCTGGTCAAGGGGCAGATTTCGGCCCTTACCGCTCAGGCGCGCGCCTCGGGGTGGATCATCAGCCTCCTGCCAGTCGGGGTCGCCGCAATCCTCTACGTGATTGCGCCCACGTACTTCCGGACGCTGACGACAGACCCGTTGGGCGTGGTGCTGCTGATAGTGGCAGGAGCTTCGATCGTGGTCGGCAACGTCTTCATTCGCCGCATCACGAGCATCCGGGTTTAACGTGGCGATCGTCTACGTGGCGCTTGTCTTCGGGATCGTCGCCGCGCTCGGTATCCTGCTCGCCGCCTGGAGCTTGACCCCCGTTCCGCTCGACAACGCTCAGGTGGTCGAAGGCCGCCTGCGCGTCTACGAGGGTGGGAGGGTCCCATCTCTTGACGAGGTCGAGCTGCAGTCGCCGTTTCGAGATCGCGTCGTCCTTCCGGTCGTGCTCCGGGTGCGCCATTTCATCACCCAACGGCTGCCGGAACGGGAAAGGCTGGAACTGCATCGGCGGCTGACGCAAGCGGGTCGGCCCGGCGGAATGACGGCCAGCGACTTCGTCGCGGCTCGGTATGCCGCGACCTTGGCTGTTTGCCTGATCGGCGGCCTGTTGGGACTGCTCACTCAAGTCCCTGTGAATGTCGCCATCGGGGCCGCGCTGGGCGCCGTGGTCGGCTTATATGCGCCGATGTTTTGGCTCCGCCGGCGCGTCAACAGCCGGCGAATGGAGATCCAGTCCGCCTTGCCCGACGCGCTTGACCTCCTGGTCGTCTGCGTGGAGGCGGGACTGAGCTTCGAGGCGGCGATGGGACGCGTGGCGGAGAAGCTCGAGAACGCGATGGGCGAGGAGTTCGGCCGGGTTCTCCAGGAAGGCCGCCTCGGCAAACCACGGCTCGAGGCGCTGGACGATCTAGGGCGGCGAACAGGTGTCGAGGACCTGCACAGCTTCGTCCAGGCGGTCATCCAGTCTGAGCAACTTGGATCGGGCGTTGCGAAGATGCTGCGGATCCAGTCCGACGAGATTCGTGCCAAGCGAGTCCTGCGGGCGCAGGAGAGGGGCGCTCGTGCATCGCTCAAGATGCTGCTCCCCATGGTGGCCTGCATCTTTCCCACGCTCTGGATCATTCTTCTCGGACCGGCCGCGCTCCTCGCCCTGAAGTTCCTCAGGCACGGCTAACCCATGCGCGGGAGGCGCCGGGCTGCGCGTGGACAATCGACCGTCGAGTTCGGCCTGTCGGCCGTCGTACTGCTCTTGATCGTGCTCGGGCTGATCGACCTCGGGCGGGCGTTCTACTTCGCTGTCAGCCTCCAGAGCGCGACTCGCGAGGGGGCGCGCCAGGCGAGCTGGTTCGATCCGTCAACCGGCACCAATCCTTACCTGTACGACGACGCGATCAAGAGCGCGGTCGACGCCATTCTGACCAAGTCAGGGCTACCCGTTTCGGTTTTGCAGAACTCGGTTAGCACCTGCCCGAGCCCGTCTGACGGCAACGTCAACTACAACCCACCCTACGTTGCGGGCGCCTATGCGACGTCGACCTTCAACCAACCGCTGCTGTACATCTGCTATGCCAACACGCCGGGCCTCGACCTGACCGCAGCCCCCAACGACAACAGCATGAAGGGCCTCGACGTGAACGTGATCCTGCTGATGAAGTTCGGGTTCGCCAGTGGGTTCATGCAGGGTGCGCTTGGAGATGCGGCGTCCATGGCCGCCAACACTGACATGACGATTGGCGGCTTCTGATTGAACGCCAGGGTTGCCGTCAGACGCCGAGGCCAGAGCTCGCAATCGATGGTGGAGTTCGCACTGGTTGCGCCGCTACTGCTCTTGCTGCTATTCGGGATCGTCGACTTCGGTCGTGTCATCTACACGTACGTCACCATCAACCAGGCGGTCAACGAGGGCGTTCGGACCGCGATTCGCGATTCCGCGCTCCTCCCGACGAACGCCGATGTCGAGACCGCCGTCAAGCAGCACGCCGTCGACGTTGTCCTCGCAAATCCCTGCCCAAATGGCCCGATCACGGCCGCGACTCCGCCCCCCAACCAGGGCTGGGTCTACATCACCGAGCCCGACCCGCCCTCGACCCCGGAAGCTCTGTCACCGACGCTGCAAGACGCACCGGGCGGGCAGATGTGGGCCTTCAGCACCGGCTCCTGCAGCGCGACCAACCCCGCGCATGACCACGCGCCGCTGCAGGTGAGCATCCGGTACAACTTCGTGCCGTTCACTCCGTTGATCCGTCAGATCACCGCCAACAGCATCATCATCACCGCAGCGGCGGTCTACAACACGGAGTACTGAGTTGGCCCGCTTCGCGCAGCGTGGACAGGCGATCGTGCTGATAGCGCTGATGCTGGTCGTGCTGTTCGGCTTCCTCGGCCTGGCCCTTGACTCGGGCCGCGCCTACCTCGACCGTCGCGACCTTCAGGCCTCGGTCGATGCGGCCGCGCTGTCTGCGGCCTATAAGTACATGAACACCTCGGATTACGCCCAATCCGAGCAGGCTGCAGCAGCGCTCTACTCGAACAATGAGCGCCTGTACACAGCTCCATCCTGCGCCGGGCTTGGAACATTGGCCGCGACCTGCATGTTCGGCGACCCCTCAGGGCATGTGCTGACCCTCGCCGTCGCCGATCATTCGATCGCAGGCACGAGCTTCACCGCCACCGGGAGCCATTCGATCCCCGTCGCGATCATGCAGGTGCTGGGGGCGACCCCGACCATCCGTGTCTCAGCCACTGCGACCGCCGTCGCCCGCCACGCTGGTACCGGTCCGGCGGGCATCCAGACGCTGAGCCCCAACGGATGCGGCGGGAACGGCAGCTTCTCACTTCGAATCACGGGCACCGAAAACACCACGATGGTGGGCGACGTCTGGTCGAACGGAAGCATCGTCCAGAACGGATCTGCGACCGCGACCGTCACCGGCAACGTGGTCGACATCTGCCCGACGATCCCACCACCGATCAGCGGCATCACGATCACGCCAGGGTCGGGCGTCGCGACCAACGGCTGGACGATGCCAGATCCGGGTTTCGGAGCACCGCCCACCAATGCTGCTTCCCAGTCCTGGAACGCATCGGACTACAACGTGGTCCGAAGCGCGGGAACCTACAGCGCAGATCCCCACCTCACCGGAAGCACCGGCTGCTACTTCCTGGCGGGCGGGGTATACACGTTTCAGAGCGGTTTGACCCTGAACGGGGGCCTGGTCGCCAACGAGCTGCGACCTCCCGACGAGCCGGCGTTGACAGCCACAACCGCGCCGATGAGCGGAACCATCAGCGCCATCCCGGTGAAGGCATTGAGCGTGGCCGTGCCCGGGAGCACCACCGTGACGGTCTCGAGCCAGGCGTTCACCGCCACCTCCGCAGGGGCGGCATCCGGTGCCACATCCGTCCCGGTCACCACCCAGGCGGTCAGCGGAACCATCCCCACAGGATCCACCGTCACGACAACGGCCCGGGCGGCCAACCAGTTCTGGGACGCGAACGGAGTCGGCTGCGGCGGGTCGTTCCAGCCCTATCCGTGGGGCGCGGACGCAGGCAACCCGCAGATCGCCGCCGCGACCTACGGCGTCGAGGTGACCGCGACGCGCTGGGAAGCCTATGGCGTGCCCAGCTGCGGCGGACCGTCACCGACCTGCTTTTTGCGAGAGAGTGCACCCTCGATGTGCAGATTGGTGGACATCGGCGCCAACCAGTTTCTGCGGGTGTGGGTGAGCAACGTCCCAGGCGCGATGGCCTATAACGTCTACATCTCCGACGGCTCGTGCACCGGCCCGTTCGGATTGGTCGGCGCGATCAACAACACGTCGACGGAAGCCAACCGAACCGTTTCCGCCTGCGCGCCGTCACTGGCACGCAACCAGGCGCCGCCCAACTCGTTCGGGAACTGCCAGCTCGGTGCATCCGGGCCCCACAACTTCAACGGCTCCAACTTCGCACCCGATTACTCGATGAATCCACCGGATGGTGAAGCGCCACCAGTTGGGCCGGCACCCCTCCCGAACAGCGACCCGGGCCCGCTCACAGCAGCGCCTCCCGCGGGAGATGCCGCCAACGAAAACTACTGTGTCAACTCGGCCGGTACCCGCGTCGCCTGCCCGGCGACAGTCACCGCGGGCTACATCACGCCCGGGGCGATCGTCTTTGCCATACCTGGCGGCGGATCATGCACGCCTGGCGCCCTGTCCATGAGCGGAGGTGGTGACGTCTACATCTTCAGCGGGCAGCAGTACCGGCACCTCCTCCTGTACGAGCCGGGGCCCGAGCAGGCTCCGCCGCCCAACACGTGTGCGAACTCGGTCGCGGGACATGGGGTGACCAGCCTGCTGGGCATCTTCTACATGCCCGCGGCCAGCGTAACCATCACCGGAAGCAGTGGCTACTTGTCAACGATCGCCGGAGGCGTGATCTGCTGGACCGCGACTATCAACGGCAACGGCAGCGTATCGATCGTCGGTGATCCAAGCCTGGGCACATGGCCCCCGGCAGTCCACCTCACACAATGAGCGAGCCCAAGGAGGCCATATGAGCTTGCCGGCCATCCAACCACCAAGCACGGAGAGCTTCGACGACCGGTTGGGCCCGATCAGCGGCCTGGTCGCGGACGACAACGTGACCGAGATCATGGTCATGGGCACCCGCGAGATCTACGTAGAGATCCACGGAAAGATCGTCCTGACCGACGCCCGGTTCAAGGATGAGGACCAGCTGCTCGAGGTGATCCGGTTCATCGTCGAGTCCGTCGGCCGCCGCATCGACGAAGAGAACCCTCTGTGTGATGCAAGGCTTCCGACCGGCGCCCGCGTGCACGCAGCGATCGCGCCCGTCGCAGTCGACGGTCCACTGCTCACGATACGGAAATTTTCTCGCGACCTCCTGCAGGCATCTGACCTGGTGGCCCTCGGGAGCTGCAGCCCCGCCGGGCTTGCGTTCCTGCAGGCATGCGTGATGGCTCGGGCCAACATCCTGATCAGCGGCGGAGCCAGCACCGGCAAGACGACCTTGTTGAACATCCTCTCGGGGTTCGTGTCCGACGACGAGCGGGTCGTGACCATCGAGGATGCGGCGGAGCTCCAGCTGCGACAACGCCATGTGGCCCGGCTCGAAGCTCGGCCGGCCGGATCGGAGCGCGGTCGGGAGATAAACATCCGAGACCTGGTTATGACGTCTCTGCGGATGCGTCCCGATCGGATAGTCGTCGGCGAGGTCAGGGGACCGGAGGCGCTCGACATGCTGCAGGCAATGAACACCGGGCACTACGGATCCATGACGACCATCCATGCGAACAAGCCCCGTGACGCACTGTCCAGGGTGGAGACGCTCGTCATGATGGCGGGCTTCGACCTGCCGGCGCGCGCGATTCGGGCTCAGATCGCCAGCGGCATCAACATCGTCGCCCACCTCGAACGGCTGCGTGACGGGAGCCGCAAGCTGACCAGGATCAGCGAGATCACCGGCATGGAGGATGACGTCATCTCCATGCAGGACGTCTTCGTCTTCAAACCCGAGGGAACGGATCCCTACGGCCGCGTGGTCGGGGCCTTCGTGCTGTCGGGCATCCGGCCCCGGATCCTCGAACGCCTGGAGGACATGGGTCTACGGCTGCCGGAGGAGCTTGGCCGGCTGTTCCCGGGCTCGGCCTAGGACAATCGGCTCCCCGGAGGGCAGGATTCGACACCTCCCGATGAGCGGCCGGCTGACGATTTTTGAAAATCGGGCGTTTTGCCCATTGACGTAGGATTTCCCAAGGACTAACGTCCTACATGTCCTGGTTTTCGGTTAATCCCCTTGGGATTTCGAGAGTAAAGACTGGGGCATCTGGATCATTTTGGGATGCCCACGGGGTGGGCCCGGGCATCCACTGGCAGCGTCGGTTGTAGAAGGAGAGAGGGTCGGGGTGAGCCAGCCGGGCGTGGTGCTGAAACGTGCCGAGCCTGGCCACTTGCAGTCGGTCCGGCCGGGCGCCCGGCAACGGCCATCGTCGGCTGAAGTGTATGTAAGGCAGTGGCTGGCCCGGGAGCTCCATGACGGCGTTGCGCAGGTTCTGACCGGGATGGTCATGGAGATAGAGCAGGTCAAGGCCGAGCAAACCGGCAGGCGCGGCGCCCAGGAAGCACTCGACTCGCTGCAGGCGTCCACTCGCAACGTGCTGGCCAGCGTGCGGCAAACCCTGCTCACGCTGCGCGGCGAGCCGACTCTCGGGCCGAACCTCGATGAATGGCTCCAGGCTTTGCTCGACAGATTCCATGCCGAGACCGGCATCGAGACGAGGCTCCTGGGAGCGGATTCTTGGCCCGCGCAACTGTCCGCCCATGCGTCGATCAATCTTTCTCGAATCGTCGAGGAGGCGCTCCACAACGTCCGGCTCCACAGCGGCGCGCAGCTGGTTTTGGTCAGTCTGTCCGAAGCCGATGGCGTGGCCCGGCTCTACCTAAGGGACGACGGGCGCGGTCGTAAGGAAGTCGACGGACCGGCGTGGCAGGGGCTGGGGACGCTTGGGATGAAGGAGAGGGCGCTGATCCTGGGTGGCGAGCTGAGGGTCGAGAGCGGCTTTGGGGACGGCACGGCGATCGAGCTGAGGCTGCCCGTCGGGATGCTGACTTCTTGATCGCGGCGCCCGCCGTGCCGACGGTCATGGTCGTAGATGACCAGACCCTGTTCCGTCGAGGCTTGATGATGCTGTTGCAGTCGGATACCCGCATCAAGATCGTTGACGACGCCGCGAGCGGCGCCGAGGCGATGGAGAAGATGGGCAAGAACGCCGCCGACATCGTTTTGCTGGACATCAAGATGCCTGTGATGGACGGCATCGAGACGACGCGCCGGATCATCAATGCATTTCCAAAGACAAAAGTGCTGATCCTGACCACCTTCGAAAACGACGGCTACGTCGTCCAGGCGCTCCAGGCGGGCGCCAGTGGGTACTTGCTGAAAGATTCGCAGCCCGAAGCGATCCTTTCGGCCATGCTCGCCATCATGTCCGGCGAGCGTGTAATGACGCAGTCGGTAGCGGATCAATTCCTCAACCTGTTGAACGGAAGCGTTCCGAAGGAGCGCTATGACGGAATGACCCGCAGGGAGGTCGAGATCTTGAAGCTGCTCGGACAGGGCCTCACCAACAAGCAGATCGCTTACCGCCTAAAGATCAGCGAGAAAACCGTCCGGAACCATATCAGCAACTTCTACGCCAAGTTGGGTGTCGGCGATCGATCGCAAGCAGTCCTCTATGCGGTGCGAAAAGGCCTGGTCGAACCCTAACGCCCGGGGTAGCTGGTACCTCCTAGCCGGCCTGGGAGGTCTGCCCCATTTAACTCGCCCTTTACCTTCGATAGCCTGATGGCGAGTGAAGGGGTTATCGCCGCCGCCGAATGGCGGCGGTGCGGTCACGCCTGGTGGCCTGCGCATTCTTGTCGTCGAGAGCCACGCACTGGTCGGGGCGGCGCTCTCGGTGCTTCTTTGCGGCCCACCCCTGGCCGCGGCAGTGGAAATCGTGCTTGACGGCCTGACCGCCATGGCCCGCCTAGAAGCGTCCGATTTCAACCTCGTCGTCTGCGAGCTGTCGATCCCGCCCAGGAGCGCAGCCTTCGTCATCTCGAAGCTGTCAGCCCTCGGTTGCGCCATCCCGGTCATGCTCCTTTCCGACGCCGAAGAGCAGCACTTGCTGCTGGACGCCGTGACGTCTGGAGCTGCGGGCTTTTTTACGAAGGATTGTCACCCGGACGAGTTCCTTGACGGGGTGAGCACGGTTCTGGATGGCCACTACGCCGTGGGCAGAAAGCTGATGCCTGGAATGTTGGCCCGCCTCGCCGGCGCCAAGAAGGCAGCCTCCAGTCGCTGAGCTCCCGGGACCTCCCTGAGCAAGTAGCCAGGCGCCGCCACGTTAGTCCCAATAACCGGCTTCAGGCGGCTACCGATTTCGCCGCCCGTCGCGCGTGGGTGGCTGTGAGGGGACATGACGATGACGAGGAAGCTGCTCGAGTTGCTGGCGACCCCAGCCTTGCTCGCCACGGCGGGAGGAGGGGGACGACGTAGCGAACCGCCAAAACCGAAGGGCCGTACCACGGTCCCGTCAGCCCCGCGCATCCTTGTTGTCGAGAGCTATTCGCTGGTTGGGGCGGCGGTCGGAGGACTTCTCGGCGACTCCCCACTTCACGCCGTCGTCGAGACGGTACCCGATACCCATGCCGTGATGGCTCGGCAGGACCTGGCAAATTTCGATCTGGTGGTGTGCGAACTCTCCGACCCACCATCGAAGGCTACGGATCTCGTTGCCAGACTTGCAGCCGTGGGCAGTGACCTGCCCGTGGTCTTTCTCGCCGAAGCGGAGTCGGAGCACCTGCTGCTGGACTCTTTGACGTCGGGAGCAAAAGGATTCTTCACAACGGACTGCGCGCCGAACGAATTCATCAACGGCCTAACCTCAGTTCTGCGCGGCCAGTACACCATCGGCACGAGTCTGAAGCGCGGAGTGGCGGCTACGACGAGAGACGACCCGACTGGCTCTGGCCGCAAGCGCAATGACTCGCGCAAGTAGGTCGACGGTGCTGCGTTAGGAACAACGACAGGCTCTTGAGCCCAACGATTTCGCCCTCGAGGCACGAAAGTCGCGGTCTTGGTGGCGGTCAGGGGGTTTACCAATGCTTCGAAGGCTGCTCAAATCGCTCGTGCCTCGTGTGCCATCAGTCGCGATTGGGGCTGTGCTGTTCGCGGCCGTCCTTGTGCCGAGCCCCCTGATCCGAGAGAGTCTTCAATCGGCGACGGCCGTCGCCGAAGGCATTTCAACCGGCCGGATCCTGGTCCATTACAAGACCTCGACCGCATCACAGGCCACAGTCGCCATCGAACGCAGGCTGGGAGCTCGATGGGTACGCACAGTGCCCGACCTGGGTGTCCGCGTGCTGCAGGTACCCGCCGAAGCCCGGAATCGCGTTCTGGCCGAATTGAAGGCCCTGCCCGAGGTCGCCTTCGTGGAGGCCGACGGCATGCTCCAAGCACAGGATGTCGTGCCGAACGACCCATCCTTCCCCCAGAACTTTGCGTTGGGAGGCGGCGCCTGGGGCTGGACGATGACGCACACTACCCAGGCCTGGGATATCACCAAGGGCGACAACTCGGTTGTCATCGCAATCCTCGACACCGGGATCAAGACCAACGGCCTGAGCGACTTCGACGGGCAGATCTCTTCCACCTGGAACGTCCTCAACGGCTCGACCGACGCCACAAGCAGCGCCGGCAACCACGGCACATACGTGGCGGGCATTGCCGCGCTGGCGGTCAACAACAACGCGGGCGGTGCCGGGTTCTGCCCAGGCTGCCGCCTGATGATCGTCCAGGTTGGCACCGACTCCGGCGCCTATCTCAGCGACATTGCCTCAGGGCTGACCTGGGCCGCGGACCATGGCGCGCGGGTGGCCAACATGAGCTGGGCCGGCACGACCGATTCGTCAACACTTCAGATGGCGACGACATACGCCCACTCCAAGGGCATGGTGATGACAGCCGCCGCCGGCAACTCGAACTGCGACTGCGTGACTTATCCGGCCGCCGATCCCTACGTTCTCGGGGTGGCCGGCGTGACCAGCTCGGGAACCAAGGCCGGCGACTCGAACTTTGGGAGCTGGGTCAAGGTGGCGGCTCCGGAGGGTGACATGACCGCCTGGCCTTCGATCAACGGCGCGCCAGGATATGCGCCGGTGGGCGGCACCTCGTCCGCCGCACCGGCAGTCGCGGGCATCGCCGGGCTTCTCTTTTCTGCCAACCCGGCCATCACCAACGCCCAAGCCGAGCAGGCTCTCGAGTCGACCAGCGCGCCGGTTGCCTTCAACGTGCAGTACGGCCGCGTCGACGCAATGGCCGCAATGGGCTTCCTCGGCTTCATCGACCCCCAGCCGCCAACGCCCCCGCTGAACGCTTATCCGCCGTTGCTGCTGGTGGAGACGAACGGTGATTGGAACTATCGTCCCCTCACGAGTGCACCCGAGCCCGGCCAGGTGCTCCTTCGCGGCCAGGGCGGTTGGACGGGAGCCGCCCCGCTGAGGCTGGTAGCCGTCCAGTGGCAGCGCTGCGACCCGACGGGTGCTGCCTGCAGCCTCATGGCCACCGCCGCCAAGTACACGGTGCAGCCGG
>VBIU01000022.1 GCA_005880945.1 Chloroflexota bacterium
ACCTTGTACTGGGGGTTGAAGATCAGGAGCGCCGCCGCGGAGACCGCGATCGAGATGCCGACGGTGGCCACCAGCGTCGAGTTGTCGAAGCCCGGCTTGCCGATGACGGGGCGAATGAACACCATGTGCATGGCGTACGCGAACGCGGCAGCGGCGAGAACGCCGAACGGCAGAGCGACCAGGATCGGCAGATGGAGGAATGCCACCACCCAGTAAGCGCCATAGGCGCCCACGACGAAGATCGCCCCATGGGCCAGGTTGAGCAAGCGGACGGCGCCCCAGACAAGGGTCAGGCCCAGCGCCATCAGCCCGTACACGGAGCCGAAGAGGACTCCTCCCCACACCGCCTGGACGAACTGTGTGCTCATCCCAGGTAGCTCTCCAGCAGGGCCTTGTCGCGCAGCAGCTCAGCGGCCGGCCCCTCACGGACCAGCGATCCGGTCTCCAGCAGGTAGACACGGTCGGCCAGGCCGGCGACGTGATTCGCGTTCTCGTCGGCAAGCAGGAGCGACATCCCGCCTTCTTTGACGGTCTGGATGCTCGCGTAGATCTGCTGGGTGGTCAGCGGCGCAAGGCCCAGCGACGGTTCGTCGATGAGGAGGATCTGGGCTCTCGACATCAATCCGCGCCCAAGCGCCAGCATCCGCCGCTCGCCGCCGGAGAGGGTGCGCGCGAGCTGACCGCCTCGCTCCTTGAGCCATGGAAACAGCTCGTAGACGTGGCCGAGACGCGTGTTTCGCTCGGCCCACGTCGGGCCGTGGTAGGCGCCCATCAGGAGATTCTCGAGGACCGTCATCTCGGGAAAAAGCAGGTCGCCCTGCGGTATGTGCACGACGCCCGCGGCGGCGATGGCGTCGGCCCGCCAGCGCGTGATGTCCTTGCCGTTGAGGAGCACCTGCCCCGCACGTGGTGGCAGCAGTCCGGTGATGGCGCGAAGGAGCGTCGTCTTGCCATGGCCGTTGGGACCGAGGACGATCACGCCCTCCCCGTCGTTGACGACGAGGTCGATGCCATGCAGGACCTCGCTGCCCGCATAGCCCGCGGCCAGGCCCTTGACCTCAAGCATTGGCGGGCTCCGCGTCGGGGCCCATCGGCCGGAGCGTGCCGAGATAGACCTCGATGACGCGCGGATCGCGAAGCACCTTCGAGGGAGGCCCTTCGGCGATCTGCTGGCCGTGATGGATGACCAGGATTCGATTCGCCAGCGCCTGGACCGCCTTCATCACGTGCTCGATCATCAGGATCGTCACCCCGGTCCGGGCCACTTTCCTGATGAGGTCGATCATCTGCGTCCGCTCGGCAGGGTTGAGCCCGCCGACAGGCTCGTCGAGAAGGAGCAGCTCAGGGCGGGTGGCAAGCGCTGTCGCCAGCATCAAGCGCTTGCGCGCCAGCACGGGCAGGCTGCCGGCACGAGCGCGCTGAAGGCCGGCCAGCCCGCACAGCGCGAGCGCGTCGAGGGCCGCCTCGATCGCGGCCGGCTTGAAGGACACGAACGGGTCCTTGCCCTCGCGGCCGAACGTGCTCCCCACGAGCACGTTCGTGAGCACCGTCTGGCTGTCAAAAGCCACTGTGGTCTGGAACGTTCGCGCCAGGCCGCGCCGGCAGATGTCGTGGGGACGAAGGCCCTGGATCTCCCGGTCCCGGAACTTGATCACGCCGCCGGTTGCCGGGTTGATGCCCGAGATGCAGTCGAACAGCGACGTCTTGCCGGCGCCGTTGGGCCCGACGATGGCGTAGACCTCGCCGGGCTCAACAGCAAAGCTCAGGGCGCTGACCGCGAGCAGGCCTCCGTAGGCCTTGCTGACCTTCAGGCACTCGAGGATCGGCACCGCTACAGCCTGGTCTTGCGGTCTCTCCGGGCCCCTACCTCATCCAGCTGGGGAGCACAAAGGTGCCGCTGGTGAAGGGCGTCGGGGACACCACCTTCTGCACGCCGTCCTGGATCTGCACGATGATGTGCGGCTGGCCGATAGAGGCGTCGGCGGTCTGCGCGGGGAACTGCACGCCGGTGTGATCCACGAATGAGATCGAGCCAGTGGTGCCGCGCCAGATGACCGACTCCGTGGCCTTGGCGACGGCCTTGTAGTTCTTGGGGTCACCGGACATCGCGACCGCCGAGGCCCAGACGTTGACCTCGTCGTAGCAGCCGCCGGCGTTCGCCCAGCCGGGCTGGGCCCCGAACTTCGCAGCGTAGCGAGACCGGAAGTCGTTGCCGATCTTGTCCGGCAGGAGCCCGAGCACCGTCGCCCAGACGATTCCATTGGCCGCATTGCCGGCCAGGGTCAGGTATTCGGGCACAGACGGCCCGTACTGCTGGTAGACCAGCGTCCTGGTCGGGGTGGCCGCCCATGCCTTGGCCATCGCCGCATCGTCGGCAGGCGAGAAGTCGCTCGTGAACAGCACGCTGGGCGCCGCTTGCTTGACCCTGGACAGGGTCGGGCCCCAGTCGGGCACCGAGCCTTCGGTGACGCCGTCGTTGCTCACCACGGTCCAGCCGAGGGCCTTGATCTGCGTCTCGAAGCCGGTGGCGATGACGGTGCCGTAGGCGCTCTTGCCGCTGATGATGGAGCAGGTCTTGGCTTTGACGTTGAGCAGGCCCTGGTTGAGGGCGCCGTCGACCCAGAAGGCGAAGCCCTGTCCATACCAGGCCTCGGTCGGGTCGCACTGGAAGATGCCCCAGTACTTGCTAGGGTTGCCCTTGTATCTCTGGACCCACGCGACCTGGGTGTTGACGTTGTAGTACAGGAGTCCGGCGTTCGCGACGATGTCGAACTCCGGGCCGGAGGCCAGGTGATAACCCGAGAAGATCACGTCTGCCTTCTCGACGCTGACCGCCCGGTTGAACGCGGCTGTGATCTGGTCGGTGGTGGAGTCCTTGTCGTCGATCTCGACGTAGTCGAGGTGCCAGCCGATGAGCCCGCCCCGGGCGTTGATCTCGTCGACCGCCATCTTGACGCCGTTCGCCATCTCCTTTCCGTCAGAGGCGATGACGCCGCCGGTCGGGTAGACGCCGACGACCTTGAGCGACCCCCTGGAACCGGCGCCGCCTCCGGTGGACGACTTGGGTGCGAGCGCGCTGCCCGCCAGGCCGCCGACCACCAGGCCCCCGACCGCGCCGGCGGTGCCGGCCAGAACCTGCCTCCGGGTCACCTCGCGCTGGGTGATTGGTGTTGTTGGTGTTGTTGGTGTTGCTGGTGTTTCGCTCGCCACTTCTATCCTCCTGAACTGGGCCGATGTGAAGCCGGCGCGCCGGCGCGCCCTTAAACCTTGTAGTCGACCTTGACCGGTTTGCCGTTGTTGGCGGCGGACTCGTCGATCGCGAAGCACACCGCCATCGACCTGTACGAGTCGTGGATCGACGCATGCGACTCGACGTTGTTCTCGATGCAGTCGATGAAATGCCTGATCTCCGGCACGAACGGGTGGTGTGTCACGTCGCCGGAGGAGGGCTCGATGGTCGGGAAGGTCCAGTAGTCCAACGAGCCGGGATAGTGCTTGCGCGAGAAGACGCGGTTGTTCTGGATCGTGCCGTCCGTCCCGAACAGGCGGACGTTGAAGATGTACGGCGTCTCGCCTTCGATCACCGACGAGAGCTTGCCCACGGCCCCGTTTTCGAATCGGAGCGAGGCCACCATCACGGGGTCGTACTCATAGTTGAGATCCTTCTTGGGGCCGGCCGAGAAGGCGGCCACCTCGCTGATCTCTCCGGCGAAGTACCGTATCGCGTCCGCCGCATGGCAGCCCGCGCTGATGAACGAGCTTCCACCTTTCTTCTTCGCCACGGCCCACGGATAGCTCGGGTACTCGGTCTTCATGGGGTGCCAGTAGTCGGCCTCGGCGTAGATCATCCTTCCGAGCACGCCATCCGCCTGAAGCTGCTTGACGGTCTCGAACTGAGGGTTCCAGCGCAGCACGAACGAGGTGACGCTCTTCACCTTCGCGTCCTTGACCGCGTGGTAGATGCGCTTGACCCCTGCATAGTCGAGGGCGATCGGCTTCTCGATCACCACGTGACGGCCGGACTTCGCGGCCCTCTCGATCTGCTGGGGCCGCACGTCGGGCGGCGTGCACGACGCGACGATCTTGACGCGGTCGTCATCGAAGAGCTCGTCCTCGGATGCGTACTCGCGGGCCTCGACGCCGTGCTGCTTCAAAAGGCGGCCGGCCTTGCCGGGCGTGTGATTGTAGATGCCGGTTATCTCTGTCAGCGGGTGGTCGCGAAACGCTTTGACGTACTCACCCGCAACCCAACCGGCGCCGAGGATCGCAACTCCGTATTTTTTGGTCACCGCGTGCGCGTCCCCTCCCCCAAGACAGTGGGTAGCCTATGGAGCCCCGGCGGTGCTGTCAAGCGAAGAAGGGGTCGCGACGGGCGATGTTAGAGTCATTGCGCGCTCACGCACTGACATTTAGGCGAGAGGAGGGGACTTGGCTTACGACCGCAAACAGGGAGGCCACCAGGTCGCTCAGGCCAACCGGCCCGACTACCGCCTCGAGGTCGGCCGCGCCGAGGTGCCGGTGGGCGAGGCGCGAGGCTTCTCGATACTCGATGAGCCGCGCGCTGCCACGCTGAGAGCCTGGGTCGCGGCCCTGATTCCGGAGGCGGGGAACCGGCCCGACGCCGCCGCGGTCGGCGCGGCCGAATACATCGATGCGACGGTCCTGCAGGTGCCGGCTTTGCGGCCCTCGCTGCTGCAGGGCATCGATCGCATCGAGCGCCTGGCGGCGGCGAGAGCAAATCGAGCCTTCACCAGCTGCGCTGCCGACGAGCGCGAGCGCCTGCTGCGCGAGTTCGAGGCGGAGGACGCAACCGACGCTTTCAACATGGTCCGCGACTTCACGTACGAGGCGTACTACGGCCATCCGCGTGTGCTCGCGGCGCTCGAAGCCGGAACCGGGTGGAGCGCCACGTCGCCAACCCAGGGCAGCGCGATGGCGCCCTTCGACGAGTCCCGCCTGCGGCGCGTCCGGTCCCTGCCGCCGCAGTGGCGCCGCGCGGGCGGGCCGGCCCCGAAGCGGTGAGCGATGAGACGCGGCCGGACGTCCTCGTCATCGGGTCGGGGGCGGCCGGCGCGGCGCTCAGCCTGCGGCTCGCCGAGCACGGCGCGCGGGTCGTATGCCTCGAGCAGGGCGACTGGGTCGACCGCTCGCGGCTACCAAAAGCCAGCCTCGACTGGGAGGTGAGGGGGCGCCGCTTCTGGGCGGCCAACCCCAACGTGCGCCGGTGGCCCGCCGACTACCCGGTGGGCAGCGAGGGCGAGAACCCAGTCGACATCTACATGTACAACGCGGTCGGCGGCAGCACCATCGGATTCGCGGGCAATTACTGGCGGCTGGCGCCGTCGGATTTCCGCGTCAAGACCCTCGACGGCGTCGGCGTGGACTGGCCGCTGACCTACGAAGAGCTGGCGCCTTACTACACGGTCAACGAGTCGGTGGTCGGCGTTGCCGGTCTGGCCGGCGATCCCTGCGGCCCCGAGCGAGATCCCCTTCCGCTGCCGCCCGCGCCGCTCGGCAGGCCAGGCGAGCTCCTTAGAGATGCGTACGAGAAGCTCGGGTGGTACTGGTGGCCGACCGAGCAGGCGATAGCGACGGCGGCCTACGCCGGCCGCGCCGCCTGCGACAACCGTGGGTGGTGCACCTTCGGCTGCCCCCACTCCTCATTGGGCACTGCGGACGTGACCTACTGGCCGAGAGCGCTGAAGGCCGGGGTCGAGCTGCGCACCGGCGCGCGAGTGCGCGAGATCATGACCGGGCCCGACGGTAACGCTGTCGGGGCCCGCTATTACGGCGCCGATGGGTTGATCAAGGAGGCGAGGGCCCCGGTCGTGGTGGTGGCATGTGGCGGACTCGGCACACCACGCCTGCTCATGCTCTCGTCCTCGCCGAGCCATCCGGACGGCCTTGCGAACTCCAGCGGAATGGTCGGCAAGAACCTGATGACGCACGTGCAGAGCTTCGCGGTCGGACTCTTCGACGATCCTGTGGAGGGATGGCAAGGGACCTGGGGCGGCACCGTCTCGACCCGCCAGTTCTACGAGAGCGACTCCTCTCGCGATTACACCCGCGGATTCATCATGAGCGGCTGCAGGGGCTGGTCGCCGCTCAACCTTGCGCTGCAGGTCGCGCCGTGGGGTGCGGGACATCATGCCGCGCTGGACCACCGAATCAACCACGAGATCGTCATGTACCTGTGCGGCGAGGACCTGCCCGAGGAAACGAACCGGGTGGAGCTCGATTGGGATCACCAGGACCGGTCCGGGCTGCCCGGGATCCGCACCCACTACACGCTTGGTGAGAACAGCCGGCATCTGGGGACCGACATGATCGCGCACGGCCGCCAGGTGCTCGAGGCCGCCGGCGCCGCGTCGGTGAGGGATTTCGGCCTGTCGCCGATCTGGGGCTGGCACCTGCTGGGAACAGCCCGCATGGGAGACGATCCCCGGACGTCGGTGGTGGACGGGTCCCACCAGGCGCACGATGTTCCGCGCCTGTTCGTGGTCGACGGCAGCAGCCTGCCCACGAGCGGCGGCGTCAACCCGACGGCGACGATCCAGGCGCTCGCCCTGAGGTGCGCGGACCGCATCTGGGACCGCCGGCGGGACTGGAGCTGAGCCCTTCAGCACGCCGCATATTAATTAGTAGACGCGCGAGGGCGCCGTCACTTATCGCGGAATGTCAGACTTTTTGCCGTTGAAGCAGACGGCGCTCGATGAGCCGACCATCCGCGACGCCATCGCCGCTGCCGCCCGCATCCGGCCCCACCTTGCGCCCACCCCGCTCCGCCAGTCGGCCGCCCTCAGCGAGATCCTGGGCGCCGACGTCTACCTCAAGCACGAGCACCATCTCCCCACCGGCGCGTTCAAGGTGCGCGGGGGCGTGAACCTCATCTCGCAGCTCACTCCGGCGGAGCAGGAGGCCGGTGTGATTGCAGCGTCGACCGGGAATCACGGCCAGTCGGTCGCATATGCGGCAAGGCTTTTCGGAGTCAGGGCCATCGTCTGCGCTCCCGAGAACGCCAACCCCGGCAAGGTGGCCGCGATGCGCGAGCTCGGTGCCGAGGTGAAGCTGGTCGGCTCCAGCTACGACGAGGCCCGCCTCGCGTGTGAGCGGATGGCTGCGGCGGACGGATATCGCTACATCCACTCCGGGGACGAGCCACTGCTGATCGCCGGCGTGGGCACCCACACGCTGGAGATCCTGGGTGAGCAGCCACGCATCGACACGATCATCGTTCCGATCGGAGGCGGCAGCGGCGCGGCCGGCGCCTGCATCGTGGCGAAAGCGATCGACCCCGGGATCCAGGTCATCGGCGTCCAGTCGGAGGCGGCACCCGCTGCTCATCAGTCGTGGCGCGGCCATCGCCTGGTCGAGGTGGCAAGCCACACGTGGGCTGAGGGCCTGGCCACCGGAACCGCGTTCGAGCTGCCGCAGCGGATCCTCCACCGGCTTCTCGACGACTTCGTGCTGGTGAGCGACGACGACCTCAAGGCGGCGGTTCGCTCGCTGCTCGAGCGCACGCGGACCCTGGTCGAGGGCGCCGGCGCGGCGCCGTTCGCCGCAGCGCTCGCGCTCAAGGACCGGCTCGCCGGCCGCAGGATCGCCCTCATCCTGACCGGCGGCAACATCTCGATTGCACAGCTCCGAACCGTGCTCGGCGAGTAATCGGCGGTGCCGGTCCTGGAGCTTCCTCCCGCCGTCGACCACTTCCTCAAGCTGCCGAATCCCGCGGTGATCGCGTGCGTCCGGCCGGACGGGTTTCCGATGAGCGTGGCCACCTGGTACGACTGGCAGGACGGCCGGATCCTGGTCAACATGCACGAGAGTCGCAGCCGGCTGCGATGGATGCGCGCGAACCCGAAGGTCAGCCTGACGGTGCTCGGCGAGGACTGGTATCGCCATGTCAGCCTCTTCGGGCTGGTGGTCAGCATCGCGGACGACACCACGCTCGCGGACATCGACCGCTTGAGCCGGCGGTACACCGGCAGGCCGTTCTCCAAGCGGACGGCCAAGCGCGTCAGCGCATGGATCGAGCCCCACGGCTGGCATGGCTGGGACGACGAGGGGGAGATCTCCAGCCGGCCGGTTCGGTAACCCCCGGAAGTGGACTAACCTGGGAAACATGAGCAAGGGGTTCGGGGAATCCGACATGGCTCAAGTCCAGAGCGACCGCGCCACCAGTGAGAGCGTGCGGCGGCTGATCGACGAGAACCAGCGCCAGGCGGAGCACGCGACCACCCGCCGAGCCGAAGGGACGTATGGCCTGTGCGAGGACTGTGGTCAGACGATCTCGGCGGAACGCCTGAGGTTCCTCCCCGACGCGACGCGCTGCGTGAGCTGCCAGGCCCGACTAGAGCAGCGCTGACCGTCCGGGCTACGCTGATCGAGCGGTGAGCGGCCTCAACCCCGAGCTTCCTGCCGTCTGGCGGCGCCTCTTGCGGGGCCGCATCCTGCCCATCCTCATCGCGGGCTCGGCGGCCTTGATCGTGGCGGTCAGATTCGTCGCGCCGGTGCCCTCGGGCGCGGTCCACAGCGAGCTGGCGCACCTGCAGACCGCGAACGAGATCACTGGCTTCGCGTTGATGATCGTGGCCCTGGCCAGCGCCTACCTCCTCCTGGCGCCAGACATTCACGACGAGTTCGAGAGCCTGACCGCCGCGGGCGGCTCCCGGCCGGTCACGTTCGCCGCCGGGAGGGTGGTCGCGGGCGCGGGCGGACTGCTCATCGCGACGGTCGCGCTAGGGGTCGCCATCGAGACGCTGGACGTAGGCGGCGCCTACCAGCGGGAGGAGGCCGTGCACCTGCTCGTCCTCTTCGCCAACGCGGTGCCTGTCTTCATCCTGGCGCTGCTGCTGACATGCCTTTTCGGCCGCGGGGCGGGCCTGATCGGAGCTTTCTTCCTGCTCGCGATCGGTGCCGACGCCGCTTACCAGCGTGGGTCGTTCGCGGACCACTTCATCGAGCCGAGCGGCCTGTTCTGGGGTGAGCAGCTGTTCGCCTGGCTCGCGCCGCGGCCGCTGATGGACCCACTCCCCGGCATTGCGCTCATGGACGAAAGCGTTGCACTGCAGCAGTTCCCGGTTCGGGAGGGGCACGCCGTGTGGGGCGCGGACCTCATCCAGGTGTCGGGCTCGGCCGACCTCGTCCAGTACGCCGTCTACCTGGCGGCGCTGCTGGTCATCTTTTATGTCGTCTGCCGTTGGCGCGCCACCCACGCTCGCTCCCGTTTTCGACTGGTCCCATCGTGGCTCGAGGCGCGCCGGCCCGGACGAGGGGAGGACTGACGGCCTAGGTCAGCTTGCTGTGGTGATGAAGAAGCCGGCCGCCGCGATGACGATGTAGGCGCCGACGAGCTGGAAGCCTGACAGCCAGTTGCTGCGCCCTTCCACCGCGATCAGCGCCACGATGAGCGTGGCCAGCGAGACCACAGCGATCTCGAAGGCGCTGAACACGAAGTCCATCGGGTGTCCCAGCGCAAGGCTGACGAAGACGAGGATCGGGGCCACGAACATGGCGATCTGAGTCGACGAGCCGACCGCGATCTCCAGGGTGATGTCGATGCGGTTCTTGATGGCGAAGAAGACCGCGGACGAGTGCTCGGCCGCATTGCCGATGATCGGGATGAGGATGAGCCCGACGAACATGGCCGGCAGCTGGAGTGACTGGATGGCCGGCTCCAGCGAGCCGACCAGGAACTCCGACTCCAGGCCCACCAGCAATGCCGATGCCACCAGCACGATGAGCGAGCGCCGCATCGGCCAGGTCGCCATCTCCTCCCGCTCTTTCGATTCGAACAGGTGGGCGTGGGTGATCTCCGTGAAAACAAGGGCCGCCAGGTAGAGGACGATCAGCACGATCGCCACGACTCCGCTGACGACCTCCCGCTGGACGAAACCGACATCGGGCGTGGTCAGCACGAGGAGCGCCGGCAGGAGCAGGCCGGCCACGGCCAGCAGCAGCGAGGCGGAGTGGACGCCCGCCGCGCGCGGATTGAAGCCTTGCTCCTTGTGGCGGAAACCGCCGACGACGAACGAGATTCCGAGCACGAGGAGCAGGTTGCCGAGAATCGACCCGATCAACGAGGCCTTGACGATCAGGAAGTTGTCCGCCCTGATCAGGAGGACGCAGACGATGAGCTCGGTGATGTTGCCGAAGGTTGCGTTCAGCAGCCCGCCGAGGCGAGGCCCGACGCGAGCGGCGACCTGCTCGGTCGACCGGCCGATGAGGCCCGCCAGAGGGACGATGGCGAGGGCGGACGTGATGAAGACGACGACCTGCTGCCCGAGCAGCTCGGCAACTATCGAGACCGGCACGAAAACGAGCAGCCAGTCCAGAGACGGCTGGGTGAATCGCCTCAGGCCGCCGCTCGCGCCACCGGTGCCGACTTGGATCGTGGGCTCGGCCAAGTGCGCAGTCTAGCGATTGGAGAGGCTGGCCCCGGCCAGCCTGACGGCGCCGGCCACAGGCGGCTCCTCCAGCCGGACTGTCGACCTGCCCAGGCGCCGCCGGACGGCGGACTCGAGTGGCTTGTGGTTGAGGATCAGGCCGCCGGCCAGCACCACCGGACCCTTGATCGAGAGCACCTTCCGCACCCGCTCGACCAGATCGGCCAGGCCGTCGGCGCCTCTCTCGATGAGGGCAGCCGCACCGGGGTCCTGGCCGGCGGTGTCGAAGACGACGTACGCCAGCGCGGCCCAGCGGCCGGGCTCGCGGTAGCTGTGCAGGCGCCCTGTCAGCTCGCCGGCGCCTCGCACCCGCGTGGCTCCGAGGAGCGCATCTCCGAGCGCCCCGCCAGCACCGCCGGATTCCACGCGGCGCATCACCTCGCGCGCAGCTTCACGGGCCAGCCAGGCGGCGCTGCCATCGTCCCCGAGCAGCCAGCCCCAGCCGCCCACCCGTGCCTCGCGGCCCCGGCGGTCGCGACCGTAGGCGACCGACCCGGTGCCGGCGATCAGCACGATTCCCGACTCGCGGCCTGCGGCGGCGAGGACCAGCCGAGTGTCATGGACGACCGAGACGCGGCTCCCGGGAAGCAGATGGATGAGCAGCTGCTCCAGTCGCGCGCGGGCCTCAGGTACCTCCGCGCCCGCCGCCCCGGCGCAGCAAGCGACAGGGTGGATCTGTCCCAGCGCGGCGATTAGCTCGGTGAGGCGCCGCTCGGCAACGGCCGGCGGCAGGGCGGCGACGTTCGCGCCAGGACCCTCGGCCTCGGCGAGGATTCGACCGCCCGCGCTCAGGCGCGCACGGCTGGAGGACCCGCCGATGTCCAGACCCAGGACCGCCGGGGAGCCGGCGCTCACCAGGTGCGTGTGACTTTGTTGAGGGCTCGCGGTCGATCCGGGTCGATGCCTCGCGCGAGCGCCACCCGGTGCGCGAGCAGCTGCCCCACGACCGCGAGGGTCAGCGGCGTGAGCTCCTCGGGCAGCCCCGAGTCGATTCCGACAACGGCATCCCGCCCGATCTTTCCGGGCTTGCCGTCGAACATCCCCATCACCCGGCAACCGTAAGCCTCGAGGCGCCGCGCCACGCTTTCGAGATCCGCCGCGACCGGGCCGCCGCCGCCGACGAACAGAACTGGAAAGCCCTCGTCGACGACAGCTATCGGACCGTGCTCGAAGTCGGCCACGGACCATGCCCGAGCAAGGACATAGCTCGTCTCGGTGAGCTTGAGGGCGACCTCCTCCGCTGTCGCGAGATTGAAGCCGCGACCGAGCACAATCGCGCGCGGCCCGAGGAGGGAGGGGGCCAGCCTGTCCAGCTCGAGCTCGTGACCGAGAGCCTCCGCCAACGCGCCCGGCACGCGGGTCAACGCTCTCTCGAAATCCGGCTCGGGTTGCATCGCTTGTGACAGCAAGGCCAAAGCGAGCAGGCTCGCCGTATACGTCTTCGACGCCGGAACGCTGCGCTCGGGGCCTGCCCCAAGCGGGAGCACGAGCGCGGACGAGGCGGCGAGCTTCGAGTCGGCGTCGTTCGTGATGGCGACGGTCAGCGCTCCCTGCCTCGCGCCTTCCTCGATCACCGCTATCACGTCTGGCGAGGAGCCCGACTGCGATATGCCGATGACGCACTGGCCGTCCAACCTGGGCGGGCTCGAGTAGTGGGTGAAAAGCGAAGGCGCGGCAAGGAATACGAGAGCTCGGTTGCGGCGGCCGAAGAGGTACTTGGCGTACAGCGCGGCGTGGTCGGAGCTGCCCCGCGCCGCGATCACGAAGCCACGCGGGCTCGCATCGCGCATCCGCGCTCCGATCGCGTCAATCGCGGCGCGCCCGCCTGACAGCATCTCGGTGGCGATCTGCGGCTGCTCGCCGATCTCGTCGCGAAATCGGCTCACGTTTCGAACTTGACCTCGCCTTTGACCATGGTCAGCCTGACGCGCAGGTCGCCGTCGAGGACGACGAGATCCGCGCACGCGCCGGCACGGATGCGCCCCAGCGACCGCTCGCCCAGGACGCGGGCGGGCACCGTCGACGCCATCGCCACGGCACGCCCGGCGGTCATGCCCGGCAGCCGCGCCATGAACCTGACAAGGTGATCCATCGTCGCCGCGCTGCCGGCCAGCGTCCCGTCCTCGAGCCTGACCACCGCCCCATCGCTGACCACACGCCGGCCGGACAACATGTATGAGCCAGGCGGCATCCCGGCGGCCGCTGTCTGGTCGGTGGTAAGCGCGATCCGCGAAGCGCCCTTGATACGCACGACCTGCTCACAGACCGCGGCGTGCACGTGCTCGCCGTCAGCGATCAGGCCGACGGTAACCCTGGGATCGAGAAGAAGCGCGAGCGCGATCCCGGGCCGCCGGTGGTGGACCGCCGGCATGGCGTTGTAGATGTGGGTTCCGAAGCGCACGCCCGCGGCGATCGCCTCGCGTCCGCAGTCGAAATCGGCGCCTGTGTGCCCGGCGCTCACGACGGCGCCGGCCGAGCGCAGCCGCGCTATGGCTTCAAGACCACCCGGCAGCTCCGGCGCGAGGGTGACCAGTCGCGGCCGCGCTCGGACGATCACCTCCACTTTCTTCGTGCCTGGGTTGGTTATGAGCTTCCGGTCGTGTGCGCCTCGGAATGAAGGGTTGATGAACGGACCTTCGATGTGGGCGCCGAGCACGCGCGAACCCGTCGCCGCGCTCGCCGCGGCAGTGACAGCAGCCGCGAATGCCGAAGCCTCATCCAGCGGTGCGGATATGAGCGTGGGCAGGAATGCCGTGACTCCGGTCGCTGGTAACGCTTTAGAGATCGCCGCGATCCCGTCCCGGCCGGCCGCCGCGTCATGACCTTTGAAGCCGTTGACCTGCAGGTCGACGAAACCAGGTGCGATCAGCTCGTCCGGCCCCGCGATCACCTCCTCGTCCGGGCGCCGTGGGGCCCGGCCGATTCCGACCCACGTGATCGACCCGTCCTCGACCAGCACGCTGACCGAATCGCCCGCCACACCGTGCACAGGACCGCGGAAGAGGGTCCTCATCCGACCCGCGCCTCGCCCAGCGCCCTCGCCAGGTCACCGTTGGCGGAGGTCAGGCGAGCGCGCGCCTCCTCCTCGGCCAAGCCACATCGGAGCATGAGGATCGCGACCTTGGCGTTTCCGGCCGCATCGGACAGCGCATTCGCCACCTCCTCGTGCGACGCACCGGTCAGCTCACCCACCAGCCGCGCGGCGCGGCCGCGCAGCTTTTCGTTGGCCCCCACAACCCCGACCATGCGCCCGTGATAGGTGTGGCCGAGTCGCGTGAAGACCCCGGTGCTGATCATGTTGAGGGTCACCTTTTGCGCGGTCCCCGCTTTGAGGCGGGTCGAGCCGGCGATGACCTCTGGTCCGGTCTCGATCTCTATAGCGATGTCAGCGGCCGCACCGAGCGGCGAGCCGGGCGCGCAGCTGATTCCGACGACCAGCGCGCCCGCAGATCGCGCCTCCGCAATCGCCGCGAGGACGTAGGCGGTGCTGCCGCTCGCGCTGATCCCGACGACCGCATCCCGCGACTCGAGCCCGGCTCTTCGCGCTTCGTCGCGTCCCTTGCCGGCATCGTCCTCCGCCTCGCCGTCGCCCGCGTCGTGTGCTTGGACCAGGCCGTCCGCCACCCCAAACGTGGCGGGGCACTCGGCAGCGTCGAGCGCTGCGAGCCGGCCGCTCGTGCCGGCGCCGAAGTAATGCAGCCGGCCGCCGGCGCGAAGCCGGTCGCTGATCCCGTCCACCGCGCGGGCAGCCTGGGACAGGATGCGATGCACTGCGTCGACTGCACGGCGGTCTTCGGCCTGCATGACCTCCAGCAACTGCAGCGTGGTCAGCGAGCTCAGCTCGTCTGCCCGCGGGTGGGCTTTCTCGCTCATCCCTCTCGCATCACCTCCGCGGCGGCCAGCCCGGAGACGCGCGACGCGCCGTGGGTGGCGACGTAGGCCTGGGCGCCCCGAGGGCGCGATGCGGGAAGTCCCATCTCCACGACCACGGTGTCCGGGCGCAGTGCAAGCAGCTCGTCGGCGATCTCGGCCTGCCACTTGTGGCGGTGGAGGTTCCGCACCACCAGGACGAGGCTCCGGCCTGTCGCGATCTGCAGGATGCTCTCCAGGCCGACGGGAGGGTGATTGAAGTCGATTGCCGTCACATGAGCCCCCAGCTGGGTGAGCGGGGCGGCCACTCCCCACGGGAGGGCGCCGCCTGCCATCGACGGAGCCGGGCTGAGGCGCACGACCACCGGATCGGCGCCGACCCGCACCGGGCCCTCGGCCCTCACCGCACGCCGTGCGGCGATCAGACCCACCTCGCCATCGCCACCCCCACCCTCACCCTGCGGATATGACTGCCGGGACCGCCATGCCGCAAGCTGGTCGACCCGCGATGCAGCGTCACGGAGACGCTCTTCGGTCAAGCGACCGTCGCGCACGGCACCGACTATCGCGCTGCGCAGCTCGTCGACTGTGTCTTCGTCGGCGAGGCCACCTCCGATGCACAGCGCGTCGCAGCCCGCGACGAGCGCGAGGACTGTCGCCCCGGCGATGCCAAATCCATCGGTGATCCCGCGCATCTCCAACCCATCGGTCATCACCAGCCCGTCGAAGCCGAGCTCGTTGCGCAGGAGCTCCGTCATGATGCGAGGGCTCACTGTCGCGGGGACCGAATCCATCGAGGGCACGAGGATGTGCGCGCTCATCACCACCTGCACTCCTGCCGCGATGGCGGCACGAAACGGCTCGAGCGCGCCCCGACGCGGATCCTCGCCGACCACAGGAAGAGCGAGATGCGAGTCGACCGACGTGTCGCCGTGACCGGGAAAATGCTTGACGCAGGCGGCAACGCCCGCGCCCTGCATGCCATCGAGCCAGGCAACGGTTTGCGCGGCGACGAGCGCGGGATCCGAGCCGAACGCCCGGACGCCGATGACCGGGTTGGCTGGGTTGCTGTTGACATCGGCGTCAGGCGCCAGATCCACGTCGACGCCGACGCGGGCGAGCTCGGATCCCATCGCCGCCGCGACCGCGCGAGTGAGCTCGAGGTCGTCCACCACGCCAAGGGCGAGGTTGCCCGGATACGAGCTGCCCGTGGCGACGTCGAGCCGGGTCACGTCGCCGCCCTCCTCATCGATCGCTATCAAGAGCTCCGGACGTTCGGCGTGCAGGCTCGCTGCAAGAGCCGCGGTCTGCTCAGCCGTCTCGACGTTGCGGCCGTAGAACAGGACGCCACCAAGGCCGTTGGCCGCGCGGCGCCTCACCCAGTCTGGAGCGACGGTGCCTTTGAACCCTGGAAACAGGCAGCGATCGGCCAGGAGCTCCAGCGTCTCGGACACGATCAGCCCTTCACTGCGCCGGCGGTGAGCCCGCCGGCGAGCCAACGTTGGAGGACCAGGAAGAAGGCGACGACCGGGAGACCGGTCAGCGTCGCTGCAGCCATCAGCGGCCCCCACTCGGGACCGTGATTCGTGGTGAAGGACGCAAGCCAGACCGTCAGCGTCTGGTTCTCGGGGCTGGCGAGCAGGACGTAGGCGATGATGTACTCGTTCCACGCCTGGATGAATCCGAAGATCGCCGTGGCCACCAGGCCTGGACCGATAAGTGGAAAGACGACGCGCATGAACGCCTCCACACGCGTGCACCCGTCGATCATCGCCGCCTCCTCCAGCTCGACCGGCACGTTGGCGACGAAGCCACGCAGGGTCCAGATCATGAAGGGCAAGACGACAGCGAGGTAGACGGCGATGACTCCGGCCAGGGTGTCCGTCTGCCCGACCCCGTCGAGCATCAAGTAGAGCGGGATGATCAGCGCATTGAGGGGGACCATCTGGACGCCGATGATCAAGATGATGAACGCGGTGCGTCCTCTGAAGCCGAAGCGGGCGACCGCGACGGCGGCCAGGAACGCCAGGGCGAGCGAGAGCAGGACAGTGCCGCCGACGATCAACACACTGTTCTTGACGTCGTCCAGGAAGAACGGACGCGCGATGGCATCCTCGAAGTTCTGCAGCGTGAAGGGGGCCGGGAACCACTTGGGCGTCAGGCTCAGGATGTCGCGGCCGGGCTTGAACGCGGTGGCGATCATCCAGTAGATAGGGAAAGCCATCAGCGCGAAAACGGCGAGGCCCGCCGCGTCGGCCAGCAGCCGGCCCGTGCGGCCGCGGAAGCTGATCCGGTAGCCGGCCCGCGCCTCGGCGCTGACGCGGCCCAATCGGACGCCCTGGTGCGCGGTGCCTGGGGCGATCATGTGATCTCCGCGGTCTGCAGCGTCTGGCGGACGTAGAAGAACGTGACGACGATGAGGATCAGGACCATGACGACTGCTATGGCGGCGCCCAGGCCGTACTGGGTCACGCCGAATGACTCGCGATACGAGTAGACCGCCATCACGAAATAGTCGGAGCTGGGCCTCTGGTTGAGCAGCACGTACACCTGGTTGAAGATTCCGAAGTCCCAGATCGTCGAGAGGCTGGTCACTATCAAGAAGATGGGCTTGAGGATTGGGGCTGTGACGTTCCAGAAGATCTGCCATGGCCTGGCGCCGTCGATCGACGCGGCCTCCAGCACGTCGTCAGGCACCTGGAGGAGGGCGGCGAAAAGCGTGATGGTGACGAATGGAATTGCGCCCCACACGGTCACGACGGTGATCACGATGAATCCCTGGAGCGGGTCGTCGAACCAGTTGTGGTGGATGAAGTTGCCCACGTGGAGCTGGGTCAGCAGGTAGTTGATGACGCCGAACTCGTAATCGAACATCCACTGCCAGATGTCGATGGCGACGATCACGGGTGTCGCCCAGACGAAGATGAGGCCGCCCATGAGGATGGTTCTGACCGGACGGCTGACCTTGAGCATCAGCAGCGCGATCAGTGTGCTGAAGATGATGGTCAGAGCGACGTTGGCGACTGTGAACAGGAGCGAGCGGACGACGACCTGCTGGAAGAGGGGGTCGGCAATGGTGACCCGGAAATTGTCGAGCCCGACCCAGGTGCCCTGGTGAGCGATCAGCTCACGCAGCCCGTAATGCTGCAGCGAGAGCCATACGAGCATCCCGAGCGGAAAGGCGAGGATTCCGAACATCGCCAGTGACGCCGGAGTGATGAGTGCATAAGGCAGGTGGTTGAACCTGCGCCGCCGGGGACGGTGGAGGACCGGCCCGAGGTCGCGCGTCGTGATCGCCGCTCCCATCGAGGCCAGTCCCCCTTTTAGTTCGAGTGTCGCCTAGCTGCCGTTCAGGATCGTTGTGATCTTGTCACTGGCGGACGTTGTCGCGGCCGGCAGCTGAGCCTTGCCTGTGAAGATCGAGACCAGCATGTCGGGTATGACGTTTGCGCTTTCGACGCTCGCCCAGTTCCGCGAATTGGGTACGAACCGGCTGTTCTTGGCCGCCGCGAAGAAGATCGCGTTGAGCCCGGTGCCCAGGCTGAGCATGGTGGTCGTGTTGGGGATGACCCCGCCGACTGTCGCCATGTCGCTCATGTGCTTGGTGCCGGTCAGGAGCTCGATCCACTCGTTGGCGAGCGCCTGGTTCTTGCTCTTGGCCGCGACGCCGAGGTCGGAGCCGCCGAGGAATACCGGGGCGGACTGGCCTGCGTTGTGGCTGGGGATCGGGAAGACCCCGAGCTTGTCCTTCAGGGACGGGTTGCCGGCTTTGGCGTCGGTGATGACGCCGATCTCCCAGCCGTTGGCGATGATCATCGCGATGTGACCGCCTGCAAAGGCCGCGTCTTGCTTGGCCTCGTCGCCGGTCTTGTCGGCCTTCGACAGCTTGCTGACCAGGTTGGCCAGCGTGGTCAAGCCTTGCTGCGAGCCGCTGCTGTTGAGCGAGCCCTGCCACTTGCCGCCGCTCTGGGTGGCGATGTCGCCGCCGAAGTCCCAGACGAACGGCAGCGCTGCGTACCAGTACTTCCCGGGGAAGTAGAGAGCTGAGAAGTTGGGGTCCGAGCTGTGAGCAGTCATCAGCTTCTGCCCGACGGTGAGGAGCTCGTCCATGCTCGTTGGCGGCTGCACGTTGGCGGCTGCGAACATGTCCTTGCGGTAGATGACGGCGCGGCTGCCTGCGTAGTAAGGGGCGCAGTAGAGCTTGCCGTTCAGGGTGCAGGAGTCGGTCAGGGACTGCAGCCATGTGCCGGAGTTGTCAAAGCTGGACTTCTTGCCGCTGATGTCCTCGAGCGCTCCGGCCGCAGCGTACTTGGCCACCATGGTGTTGCCCAGCTCAACGACGTCGGGAGGCGTGCTCCCGGCAAAGCCGGTGTCGAGCTTGGTGCTGATATCGCCCCAGTTCTGGAGCTCGACCTTCACCGTCACGTTCGGATGCTTCGCCTTGAAGTCGGCGTTCACCCCCTCGACGACGCTCGGCGGCGCGCTGCCGGTCATGAGCCAGACCGTCAAGGTCCCGGATTCGTTACCGGGAGTGTTTGATGTGCCGCCGCAGGCGGCGACGACCACCGCGATCGCCATCCCGATGGCGCCGACCAGATACTTCCTCGGATTCATCTGCGTGAATTCCCCCTATTGGATGAATGCGGCGTTTGCGCGCCCCGGTTGTGGTCGCCCTTTCTTTCCCTCTTCGCGACGGCTTTGCCACCGATGACGCCGGCCGAGCGCCCGTTGCGGCTCCGCTGCGGTACGAGGTCGGCGACCAGGCGGTAGCGGTCGCCGCGATAGATGGAACGGACGAACTCGACCATCCGCCCTGACTCGGAGACGGTCGTCCGCTCAAACAGAAAGGCCGGCGTGTGAAGGGGCACCCCCAACACCTCCGACTCCTCTTCATTGGTGACGGTGGGCTCGATCGTCTGGGTGCCAGACGCTATGACTATCGAATAGCGCTCTTGAAGGAGCTCGTAGAAGGAATGGTTCTCCAGGTCCGACTTGGTCAAGCCCGGCACGAGGGCTTCGGGGACGTGGAGAACCTCCATCGCCATCGGCTGGGCATCCGCGAGGCGAAGACGCTTGATGCGGACCAGCGGCTCAGCCGGTGAAACCATGAGGCGGCGTCCGAGGCGCGCGCCGGCCGGCGTGGTCGTGAGCTCCAGCGTGCGGCTGCCCGGCACCATTCCCCGACGGCGCATCTCGTCGCTGAAGGAGGTGAGCGTAAGCGGCTGGGCGATCTTGGGCTCCGTGATGTAGGTGCCGCTGCCGTGACGGCGGTCCAGATAGCCGTCGCGGACCAGCTCGTCGAGGGCGGCCCGGACGGTGAGCCGGGAGACGCCCAGCTCCTGGGTCAGCTGGCGCTCGGACGGGATCGCCTGCCCGACCTGGAGGGAATCGATGAGGTCGAGCACCCGATCGCGAGTGTCCTCCTGCTTGCTCACACCCAAAGGCCTAAGTGGTATTGCCCTTTATCGCGGTGCATCCGGGGGATTAAAGCACAAACCAGGCAAGTGGTCAATACCACTTAGGAGTGCTACCAATGCAAGCAGCCGGCGAGGGGGCGCTCGGTACAGTACGTCTACGTGCGCACGCTCATCACCACCAAGGGCGCCGCCCTCGACGATCCCGGCGAGAAGGCCATCGCCGCGCGGCTGAAGGTGTGCCACGAAGATGGCTTCTGGCTGGACATCCAGGCTCCGGGCGAGGAGGACCTCAAGATCCTGGAAAAGGTCTTCGGCTTCCACCACCTGACCATCGAGGACATCCAGCACCAGGACCAGAGACCCAAGCTGGAGGAGTACGCCGGCTACACGTTCATCGTGATCTTCACGGCCAAGCTGGCCGCCGACGGTGAGATCCAGTTCCAGGAGCACCACATGTTCGTGTCGAAGGACTACCTCGTCACGGTGCATGACGACCCCGCCGAGATCCTGGTCACGCTGGCCGATCGTGTCAAGCGCAGCCCCGAGCTGACGAAGGGCAATCCCGGCTTCCTCACGTACCTGGTGATCGACGACCTGGTGGACTCGCTCTTCCCTCTGCTCGAGAGCCTTGACGACCGCATCGACACCCTCGAAGACAGGATCCTGGCCGACGCCACGCCCGAGCTGCTGGGCCAGATCAACCAGTACAAGCGACAGGTCATCGAGCTGCGCAAGTTCATCGGCGCCCAGCGCGACCTGTTCCAGCGCCTGATCACCCACTCGATAGACGTACGCGGCGAAGAGCTGACGCTGTACTGGCGGGACGTTCACGACCACCTGATCCGTCAGTACGAGACAGTCGACTCCCTGCGCGACCTGCTCACGGGCGCGATGGACATCTACCTTTCAACCGTCTCCAACCGCTTGAACAACACGATGAAAGCGCTGACCGTGATCGCAAGCCTTTTCCTTCCCCTGACCTTCCTGACCGGATTCTTCGGCATGAACTTCCTTTACCTCACCGCCAACCTCGAGCCCAGCACGGCGTCCTTCTGGATAGGCGTGGGCATCATGGTGTTCTCGGTGGTGATCCAGTTCTACTTCTTCAAACGGCGGGGCTGGCTTTAACTCTCCAGGCGTGATGCCGCGGTGATGCGCATCTGCACCTGGAACATCCAGCTGGGCCGCCGGTTGGATGCGGTGCTCAGAGCAGTCAGGACCCATCCCGATTTCGCGAGGCTGGACCTGTTCGCCGTGCAGGAGGCGTCGATTCACGACGGACGCGAGGATGCTGCGGCGATCGCGGAGGCGCTGGGGCCGGAGTATCGGCATTTCCAGGCGACGGCGCAGATGCTGCGCGGGCGCGATCAGGGCAATGCCCTGATCTGGCGCCGTGGCGCGTTTGAGCCGAGCGAGCCGCAGGCGATCGCGCTTTCCAGATCCGCGCAAGGGCAAGTGACGCGCGCCGAGATGACCCTCCTTCGCGCGATCCCTCCGCAAAGGCGCATCGCCATCCGCGCCGAATCGCCCGCAATGAGCGTTTACGTAGTACACCTTGACGTGATCGGTTTCACACACAAGCTCGAGCAATTCGAGGCGGTCATACGCGACATGGCCGCCCGGCCTCAGGTTCCGCTCACTCTCGTGGCGGGCGACCTGAACACGTTCGGGCCGCCTCGCCTTCAGCTGTGGCGCCGCATCCGGGCCTCTGCCAAGGCCGCTGGTCTGGTCGAGCTGACGAGGGGCATTCGAAGGACGCACTGGACCTCTCAGAAGCTCGACGCCGTCTATGCACGTGCGGAGGCGGCGTTCGAGCACCGGGCGTGGTCCATAAGGGTGCGGGCATCCGACCACCTGCCGGTGTTCGCCGAGATGGACATTCGGACCCCAGGCCGCCGATGAGCGCGCGCGACGGTCTCGGCCTCGTCGTGCTCCATGTCGACGGCCTGGGCGCCGATTCCCTCGAGGAGGCGCTCCGCGAAGGCGACATGCCTTTCACCAAGCATCTGATCGAAGCAGAGGGCTACGCGGTGCATCGATACCGCAGCGGCATCCCGTCCACGACCCCATTCGCGCAGGCGGGCATCCTGTACGGCGACAACTCCGAGATTCCAAGCTTCCGCTGGTGGGACCGAGAGCAGCAGGTTCTGGTCCAGTTCGGCCCGGGTTCCACTTTCAAGAGAGTTGCGGCCAAGTACTTCGAAGGCTGCCGTCCGCTGACGCAGAATGGTGCGGCGATCGCGGCATGCTACCCCGCCGGGGCGGCCGAAACCTTTGGCATCGCATACCAGGACCGGAATTATTCGGGCGACGAGCGATCCCGATCCGCGTGGAGCATCGTGCTGTCGTATTTCGCGAACCCTTGGAACATCGCCGACCTGGTGGGGCACGGCGCCATCTCGATCGCACACACGGCGAACGCCTACGTCTCCGACATATTGAAAGGCCGCAGGCCGGCCACCTCGTACGCGGTGAACGACGCGCTGGAGGAGATCTTCGTCCACCACCTCACCCGGCACGCTGTTCTGAAGGCGATGCGCGAAGGCTATCCGGCGATCTACGCGGGCTTCTATGCATTTGACGAGACAGGTCATGCATTCGGCCCGGACGATCCGTATGCCTTGCAGATCCTCAAGCACGTGGACCACACGATCAAGAGGGTCGCCTCGGCGCGCCGCGGAAGCTACGAGCTTGTCGTGCTCTCAGACCACGGCCAGATCGACACGCTTCCGTTCAGTCACGTCAGCGACACCCCCTTCGGCCAGCTGATCGCGGGATGGCTGCCCGGTTATCGCGTGCGCGAGATGAAGGGCAAAGCGTTCGGGGCCGGCGAGGAAGTCGCCGCAGGTCAGGTCAACATCACGCATTCGGGAGGTCTGGCCCACCTTTACTTCGCGGATCGCGCCAGGCGCATGCGGTATTCAGAGCTCAAGGCGCAGTTTCCAGATCTTGCGGCGAACATCGCGGGGATCGATGGCGTCGGGCTCGTGATGGCCCGCGACGATCGGGCGGACGTCTTCCTGGCCGATGGTCGCGAGCTGGGCGGCGAAGCCGTCAGATCTTTGCTGGCCCAGCACGACGACGCGGACATCTTGCTGTCTCAACTTTCGCGATTGAACTCATTCGAGAGGTCTGGTGACCTCATCGCCTTCGGCGCGTTCAAGGAGGGCAAGCAGATCAACTTCGAGAATCAGCTGGGTGGTCACGGCTCCTTTGGTGGCGAGCAGGCTCACCCCTTCGTGCTGGCAAAACGCGAATGGGGGCTCGACACTTCCGGCGTCAACGGGGCACACGAGCTGCATCCCATCCTGACCGGGCTGCGCGACCGCCTGAGACAGCGGGGCTGACCGCGTTCGGTCAGGGCACACTCCGGGACTTGCCGGCCGCGACGAACCTGTTGCGCAGCGTTCCGATGCCGCGCACCTCAGCCTCGACCAGGTCGCCTGGGCGAATGAACTCGGGCGGCGTCCGGGCGAAGCCCACCCCCTCTGGAGTGCCGGTCGCGATGAGCGTTCCCGGCAGCAGCGTCATCCCGAGCGAGACCCAGGAGATGATCGCGTCCACCGGATTGATCATGTCGCTGGTGTTCGCGTCCTGCTTCACGACCCCGTTCACCGTCAATCGAAGGTCCAGGGATTGGGGATCCGAAATCTCATCGCGGGTCACCACCCAGGGCCCGTTAGGGCACGCCGAGTCCAGGCTTTTGCCCTTGAAGTACTGGCCGCCCCAGCCGCTCTGAATGTCTCGGGCGCTGACGTCGTTGATCACCGTGTAGCCGAAAACATGCTCGAGGGCGTCCTCTCGCGTGATGTTGATGCCCCGGCGGCCGATCACGACGCCGAGCTCCACCTCCCAGTCCATCTGCTCGCTGACGCCCGGGTCGATCGGGACGTCGTCATACGGCCCGGCGATCGAGGTGATCGCTTTCGTGAATACGGTTGGCGGTTGAGCATGAGTTCCAGCCTGGCGTGCTGTTTCCTTGGCGTGCTTTGCATAGTTGAGACCGATCGCGATGACGTTTCCGCGCGGAGGGTCGAGCGGCGCAAGCACCTCCAGGCCGGTGAGCGGCAGCGCGATCGGGGCGCCGGCCGAGGTGTCCAGCTGATCGAGCAAACGTCTCACCTCGACCATGCCGGCGTCGCCCGCGTCGATCAGCGCGAGCAGGTCGGGAGGCGGCGGCGCCGAGCGGGCGGCCGCGGCGAGCTCGCTCAGATCGACCACGGTGTCGCCCGCCAGCACCCCGAGCCGGCGTCCGGACGAATGTCTGAACATCAGGAAACGCAATTGAGCTCCCGCGCGCTAAGGGATGTGCACAGCGGCCACTACCTGCTGCTGGTAGTGCTGGGGGTTGGTGCCGTCGTCGTACGTGCTTATGAACGTCGCGTAGTCGATCGAACCGGCGAAATCGTTTCCGAAATAGTCCCCGATGAAAGTGTCAAGCGGGTTGCAGGGGCATGAGCGATTGGGAGCGTTGAGCTGTGGATCCCAGTTGTGCTGGGTGAGCCTGATGTTGTTGCCATTCGGCGCCAGCGTGGCGCTGTAGAACTGCACGCTCGCGTGAATGCAGTAGTCGGCGGCGCCGTATGGCGGCAGGCTGCCCGAATAGTTCGGGTTGACCCGGTCTAGCGCCAGCCCGGCGGCGACCGCATCGTGCCCGGAAGGGCAGGCCAATCGCCGGTCGTAGAAGTTGACGCTGACGGTGCCGTCCGGCGCGACCGCGAGATTCGGTTGGAACTCGTCGACGGTTGACGTGGCGTTGTCGTTGACCTGAATCGGGAAGGTCCAGGTCGCGCCCTGGTCGTAAGAGGCGGTGAGCAGGATGTTTCCAAAGCCTGAGCTCTTGGACTCGTAGGCGAGGTAGATCGGATAGTGGCCCTGGCTCGAAAGGTGGTTGCCCACCGCAAACGTCTCTTCGATGCCGTCCTCGAAGGTCGTGTTCGCATATCCGGGTCCGGTCAGCGGCGGCACGTGGACGTTGCCGGCCACCAGAGATGGTCCGATCCACGTCACGCCGCCGTCGCTCGAGTAATCCATGAGGATGTCCACGCAGCAGCCGCCCTGGGCGCCGACGTAGTTGATCAGCGACGTGTAGACGACGCCCGCGGGGTCGATGTGCGGATACAGGTAGGTGTTGTTGTTGGTGGCGTTCGCCGTCGGCAGGAGCACCTGGGGCGTCCAGTCGCTGTGGCTGCCGTCCTCGCGGGCGATCGCGGTCTGCACGTATGGCTTGCTGCCGTTGCCGTTGAAGTTGACGTACATCACGTAGATGCGGTTGTAGTTGGGGTTGGCCGATCCGTTCGGCAGCGTCTCGTTGCGGTCGATCGCAATCCATTGCTTGTCCGGCTCCTGGCCGAAGCCGGCGTCGGTGGTGAAGACATAGTCGGGGTGCCCGTTGTGAGTCGTGATCCAGTCGCTGACGCCGGTGGCGCCGTGAGGCCGGACGGCCACGGAGACCGCCTCGTTGACAACCGCCGGGTTGGGCTCGTTGCCGGGCTCGTACTTCTTGTGGCTCGTCTTGTCGTAGTAGAACTGGTACGGCAGAATCGCCTCGTAGTAGTTGCCGTAGGCGTCGAAGGCGCCGACAGGGTCGGTGTTGTCGGTCCAGCCCTCATACCCGGGAATGTGGCCCATCGTCGGCCACGTCCTGCCCCCGTCCCACGACTCGTAGAAGCCCAGCAGGTGGTTGTAGCCCTCGGCGGCTGTGAACCACTTGGACGAGCCGATGATGTGGAGCGGGTTGAGGGGGTCGACCCGGATGTCGGATTCAGAGTGGTCGGTGACGAGCTTCGGCTCGGAGGCCGGATAAGGCGGTTTGCTGCCGACCTGAGTCGCGTACGGCGCTGCCGCACCTGTGTCCTCTCCAGTCGTCGCGCCAGGACAGCTCGATTCGCCCGTGTAGCCGTCGTTCGGCCCGTTGTTGGCGGCCAGCGGAACCTCCGGCCGGTAGCAGCTGACCTGCCGGCTGGTGACAAAGGTGTTGGTGACGGAATGGGCGCCGTAGCTGCGGCTGTAGTCCTGATCGGTCTGCAGCCCCTGCGGCACGTTGCCGATTCCCGGATCCAAACCTGGGTTGGCGGCAGAGATCCCTGAGGCCGGCGCCAGCAAGAGGCTCAAAAGAACCATTGCACCGGTTGCCGACCAAGCGACCTGGCGACGCATGGAAGCGCTCATTTCCCCTCCCCGATGCAGCCCAGCGAATGCACGCCCGAGCATAACTGGGGCTTGGCCCCGGATCAAGCCGCCGTCCCGTCACCATAGTTTCCGGCATTGCTGAGAGTCTTCACGATCGCCGCCCTCGTCCTGCCGCTGGCGATTGACACGTTCGTGCTCGGCACCGCGCTTGGTGTTGCTGGTATCGCGAAGCAGGAGCGGCTCCGGACCAGCCTGGTCCTCACAGCCTTCGAGGCCGGCATGCCGCTCGTCGGGTTCGTCGCCGGCGCCGTGATCGGCGGCGCCATCGGGCAGCTGGCCGACTACTTTGCGGCGGCGGTGCTCGGCGGCACAGGTGCATGGATGCTGCGCCCTGGCAGCGGCGAGGAAGGGGAGGCCGAGCATGGTGTGCGCGTCCTCGCTTCGGCGCGAGGCTGGGCGGTCGTCCTCCTCGGGCTCAGCATCAGCGTTGATGAGCTTGCTGTGGGGTTTGGAGTCGGGCTCCTGCGCTTGCCCCTGCTGCTGCTCGTTGGAGTGATAGCTGCGCAGGCCTTCTTCGCCGCACAGCTCGGTATGAGGCTGGGCTCTCACATAGCGACCAGAGCGAGGCGCGCCGCGGGCAAAGTGGCCGGCGCCCTCCTGCTGTTGGCGGCGCTTCTCGTGATCGCCGAAAAACTGGTTGCTGCCTGAAGGCGGCGCCTAGACCTGGCCTGCCAAGCTCCAGTCTTGGAACGCTTTCATGAGCTCCGCCTCGATGTTGGCGGGGATCGGCTCGTCGGCTAGCTTGCCCACCACCATCCTCGTGGTGCGCAGCTGCGACAGGTACGCCCGGCACCCGTCGCAGCCGGCGATGTGGTCCTCGAACTTTGCCCGGTATTCAGCCGAAAGAGCGCCTTCGAGGTAATCCGTCATCAGCTCGACCACCTCGCGACAGGTCATCGGAGATAGCCCTCGAGCATCTTGCGCACGGCGGCCCGCGCCCTGTGCAATCGGACCCTTTGGTTTTCGGGCGAGATCGACAGAAATGCACAGACCTCGCCGGCGTCGAATCCGGCGACATCGCGCAAGGTGATCACCTCACGTTGTTTAACTGGTAAGGCCTCGATCGCCCGCTTCACGCGCTGAAGCGTCTCGCTGCTCAGCACCCTTTCTTCGGGAAGGCTGCGCCAGCTGTCGGGGCGCGTCGCCCACATCCCATCGGCCCCGAAGCGCGACCCATCGACTGTGGCGCCCGCCCTGTCGGAGTCGTCGCGCCTGAACAACGAGGCGAAGGGCAGGACTCGAGCCTCCTTCCGCCGACGAGAGCGGGCGAGGTTCATCGCAATGCCGAATATCCACGTCTTCAAGGTCGATCGACCTTCGAATCTGTCCAGGTTGCGGAGGCAGGTGAGCCAGGTTTCCTGAACCACGTCCTCGGCCGCGGCTGGATCCCTGACGTACGCCATCGCCAGTCTCAGCATCGGGCCGTGGTGGCGCTTGATGAGCGCGCTAAACGCCGCCTCGTCGCCTGCCTTGAGCGCGGCCAGCTCAGCTTCATCGCGACTCTCCCCCACGCCGGCCAACGATAGTCGCGACGTCAATGCGGACGTGATGGGGCTGCGAGCGCGCCGCTCGCCGCCCTCGACCACGCACCGCTGACGATGTCCGTCTTTTCCGCTCTCAGCCCGTGGCGACGATGCCGAATGGCGTCGCCCCGGCGGGCCGCCCGATTGGCGACTGAACCAGCTCGGTCAAGGTCCCGCCGCTGACCGAGAATGCGCTGACGGCGTGAATTGCGGCGTCGACGACATAAAGGGTCGCGCCCGTGGGATCGAGGCGGGCGTCGAACGGCCGGATGCCCGTGCCGCTGGCGAAGGACGTCGTGGCCAGCAGTGACAGCGAGCCATCGTTCTCGATCGTGTAGCTGGAGATGTCGGTGCTGCCGGTATTCACTGTGAAGAGGTACTTGCCGTCGTGTGAGATCTCGACCCAGCAGGGGGCGGTCCGGCCGTCGGGGTACGGCGAGCCGCCAATCGAGGACAGGGCGCCATCGCCCGCCACGTTGAATGCGGACACCGACCCGTTGCCGGCTCCCCCATGCGCGTTCGAGACGTAGAGGTGAGCGGGGTCAGCCGGCGAGAACTCGCTGCCGAATGGGCCTGGCGCCTGCGCCGCGAACGGGGACCCGCTTGCCGGCGTGAGCCGCCCGTCGTCCCGAACCACGAAGCTGTCAATGAGGAAGGTGCTGGGATCGGTCGTCCCGACCTCGATGCCGATTAGATTCGTGCCCGTCGCGTTGAACAGGATGTCCCCGGGGTTCGCGGTGGCTGGAAGATCCACTGTGGATCCGTGGACCGGAGTCAGATGGCCGCCTGCGTTCAGTGTGAAACCCGTGTAGTTGCTGCCCGTGGCGCCGTTGCCCTCGTTGGCGACATATACGAGGTCGCCATGGACTGCGATGCTGACGGGCTCGATGCCGCCCGACGAGACGGGGCTTCCTTCGACCTGGCGCAGGGAGCCGTCCGGTCGTATGCGCACCACCGAGATCTGATTGCTGCCGGCGTCGACCGCGAGCAGGTAACGGCCATCTCCTGAAAGTTGGAGGGCGCCCTGGGACCCGACCACGGCTCCTCTCCCCGCACCACCTGCGATGAACGGAGAGCCGCCGAGCGGGGTCAACGTTCCGTCGGCGTGGCGGTCGAATGCAGCGATCGTGTTGGTGCCCGCTGTATTGTCGTTTACGTAAACGTGGCCTAGCTGGTCTCCTGGAGCTGAGACGTTCGCGTAAACGCCAGGCGCCGCCGCGGCCGACAACAGGCAAAGGCCCAACCCGGTGACAACTCCTCGACTCAACTTCATGTCTACTCGTCTCCCCGCGACCCGTGGTTCATGCTGACGATGGGTCGTCGTACGAGTACAGTCCCCGAGCGCGCCGAAACGTTACAAACCGCCGAAGGTGCCTCCGGGCCAACGGATCGACTGACGGCGCCGGCGACATACAGGCGACATCGATAACCATCATGCCGGCGGCGCCTTCGGGCACCTGCGCGACGGGTCTCGGTCGCGGCCGCAACGGACCAGGTGGCGGCACTCCACCGGGAGGCGGCGGCACTCAAGGCTGACGCGAGGCCCCGCCCCGGCTATTGTGTCGGCCGTGGCCGCCAGGGTTCGTTCCGGCATCTGCATCCCGGCGCTTCGAGGCGAGCAGCGACTGCGATGATGCTTTCGATCGGGGACCTCGTCCTCGATGTAACGATCATCCCTGAGCACCCGCTCCGGCCTGACGACGACAACCCCGCGAAGATCAGGGTCGGGGGCGGCGGCCAGGCTGCGAACTTCTGCGCCTGGGCGGCTTCGCTTGGCGAACCGGCGCGCCTCGTGACGAGAGTCGGAGACGACGACCATGGCCGGCGGCTGGTTGCGGGGTTGGCAGCAACTGGAGTCGAGGTTTTCGCGGTCTGGGGCGCTGAGCCCACCGGTGCCATCGCGATTCTCGTGGGCCCGAACGGCGAGCGCACGATGGCGACCGAGCGCGGCGCCAGCGTAGGGCTCCGACCCGACGACCTTGTCGACGAGTGGTTCGACGGTGTCGAGCTGATTCACGTGCCGGCCTACTCGCTTTTCACAGAGCCGCTGGCATCGGCATCACGCGCCGCCGTCGCCTCGGTGCGCCGGGCAGGCGGCCTGGTATCGATCGACCTCTCGTCCGCGGCCGGTTTGAGGGAGCATGGCCCCGCTCGAATCGCGGCCGAGCTGAGCCGGCTGGAGCCTGAGCTCCTGTTCGCCAACCGGGCGGAATCCGCAACACTGGGCACGTCGATGGAGAAGCTGGCCAGGGTGCCCGTGCTCAAGCTGGGATCGGACGGCTGCCAGGTCTCTGGCCGCCTGATCCCCGCACCAAATGTTCGCGTGGTAGACGCGAGCGGCGCCGGCGACGCATTCGCTGCGGCGTTTTGCGCGTCCTACCTGGGCGGGGCGGATCCTTTGAAATGCGCCGAGCGGGCGGTTGTCGTGGGCTCGGACGCGGTCACCAGGGTCGGCGCGCGTCCAGCTTGACCGACATCCTCCGCATCTCGGCCGCGGTCGCAGAGGCGCTGGCGAAAGGCCGGCCGGTGGTCGCGCTCGAGACCTCGATAGTGGGGCAGGGGCTGCCTGCTCCGCACAACCTGCGCGCCGCGCGCGAGTGCGAGGCCGCCATAAGAGAAGAAGGCGCGACGCCGGCGACCGTCGGCGTGCTCGACGGCCAGATCCATGTCGGACTCGACGACGCCGAGCTGGTGAGAATCGCCACCGCCGCGATCAAGGTCAGCTCGCGCGACCTCGGACCCGCGATCGCACATGGCGCGGTTGGTGCGACCACCGTGGCGGCGACCATGCGGGCGGCTGCGATGGCCGGGATTCGCTTCCTTGCGACCGGCGGCATCGGCGGCGTCCACCGCGGCCATCCCGAGGATGAGTCCGCCGACCTCGTCGAGCTGGGACGCACGCAGGTGGCCGTGTTCTGCGCCGGGGCCAAGATCATCCTCGACCTGGCCCTGACGCTCGAGCGCCTGGAGAGCCTTTCGGTGCCGGTGCTCGGTTACGGATGCGACGAGTTTCCCGCCTTCTACACCGCCCGCAGCGGCTGTCCCATCAGCGCCCGGGTTGACGGACCTGACGACACAGCTGCCGCCTTGCGAGCCGCATGGGCCACCGGCGCCCGAGGCGTGGTGGTCGCGGTGCCGCCGCCGGGTGAGCTCGAGGACGCGGAGAAGATCGTCCAGCGCGCATTGCGCGAGCTGGCCGGCGTGAGCGGGCCTGAGGTGACCCCACGCCTTCTCGCTCGAGTGGCCGAGCTGTCAGGCGGCCGCTCGCTCGACCTGAATGTCGAGCTGGTCGTGAACAACGCGAGGGTGGCCGCTCGGGTCGCTGGTGGCATCATCGATTGACCGGCCCCGTAACCTGAATCTCGCCATGAAGGCATCGAGCAGGGCGCCGGCCGCGGCGGTGGTTGCCCTCAGCACGATCTGGGCGCTCGTCGCCACTTGTGCGAGCCCCGGGTGCGCAGCAGCCCCCGCTGCTCAGCTGACTTCAGCCGCTCAGCGTGCCGACTCGTTTCAGTTCCCGCTTCCCACCTGGAAGCCGCACTGCCTCGGCTTTGGCAGCCAGTGGCGCCTGTGCGACGGAACCGTGCTGCGCCGCTGCGCGTCGACGGGGGCGATCTGGCTGCATACCGGCGTCGACATCCGCACCGGGATCCAAGCGGTCAAGGCGGCCGCCAACGGCGTGATCGTCGGCTATATCGTGGATCCAACCTTCAAGGGCGGCGTCCTCATCCGCCACCAAACCTCGGCCGGCGTGGTGCTCACCCAGTACTGGCATGTCTGGCCGCGGCCAGGCTTCCGGCCCGGCAAGGTGGTCAGCAAGGGCCAGGTCTTCGCTGACATCGCAAGCATGGGCACCCGGACCCACTTTCATTTCGCGGTGTTTCTCGGCGACTTCGAGGCGAATGCATGGCGGGGAGCCCTGCCACCCTCCCCATGCGATGGGTTCCCGGCCTTTCCTTATCGCTTCGTCAACGCGACAACCTTTATCAAGGCCCACATGGGGCTGAGCACGCCAACCCAGCCCTCGCCCACCCCGAGCGTGACGGGCCCGAGCCCTTCAGCAAGTGCGGCGCCGGGCTCAGGCTGCTAGTGCGGCAGCCTGGTCCAGCAAGCTCTGTGCCTGGGCGATCCATTCCTTCGCGTCCTTCTCCTTGATCATCTGGTTGTTGAACGCAGCGCCGTCCAGGGCGCTCGAGATCTTGAGTGCCAGCGCGTCACGCTGCGTTGTCAAACTGTCGATCGAGCTCTCAATCGAGCTGTAGACGCTTTCGTCGGTGCTGGTCACCGCGCGCGTCGATGCGGTGAGGGTGTCCATCCCGAACTGTCCGAACGGAGCGTTCAGCTGTTCGTAGATCGCGCCAAGGTCGCCCGTCGTATTGCGGTGCTCGTACAGCGCCTGCGGTATGGCGTGCTTGTCGAGCGCCTCGACGAGAACGCGCCCGTCGTGACGGTAGTCGTCGACCAGGCCGAGAAGCGAGAGCATCGTCGGCCGCACGTTGGTGTGGTCGGTCCAGGTTGACGAGTCGACACCGTTGTTCGCGATGCCGGGCCCGACGAAGCCGACCCATGTGGTGCCGATCTCGGGCTGGATGTCGCCGTGGCTCCACGCGAAGTGGTAGTCGATGCACGGGTTGCTGCCGCAGTTCGGCCCGCTGTTCGAGGAGGTGATGAAGTAGTCGGGGTTGCCGAACCCGGTGAAGCTCGGCGTCCGAGCGGGGTCGCTGTTGACCATGTGCAGCGCCTTCTGCCCGACCGCATCCGCCATGCGCACGAAGACAGGCGCCGCGGTTGGGCCCGCATACGGATCGATGGCGTTCAACGCGGCAACGTCGCGCTCGAGCTTGCGCAGCGTCGGGTCGGTGCGGTCCGGCTGCCCGTTCACGTAGAAGGTGGGTGCCGAGTCGCTGTGGAGGACGAAGGACGGCTCGCCCGCCGGCAGCTTCGACTTGATGTTGAGGTTGACCTCACCGATCTGGTTGGGAGGGCAGGCCGGCGTCGTGGTCCACGCGCAGTTGGAGTGCGCGTACCCGAGCGTGCCGTCCGCCTGCGGGATTCCGACGCCCCCGGCGTAGCGGTCCCCCTCGTCGACGGTGACCACGAACATCGTGTTGCTCTTGTCAATCCCGTCCGCCGCCAGCCGCTCGAAGAACAGCTTGAACGCCTCGTCGTACGCCTTCAGCTGCGCGACGCTGTCGCTCTCGCCCGGCCCGGAAGCCCGCGGAAAGTTCGGGTTGAATGGCGCCGGGAAAGCGGAGGTGTGATTGTCGTGGGCATCCGAGATGTATCCGTACGTGACGGGTATGCCGGACTCCTGCATCTGCGCCAGGTAACCCAAGGTGTTGGTCGCGAAAGCGCCGTCGAAGCCTGGGAAGCCGGGCTGGCCGAAAGGATCGGTGACCGGAGCGCCGGACATGTTGTTGACCGATGCGGCTCCGTTGTTGATCGCGGGATTGACGTACTTGCCGCCGAAGAGAGCCTGGTAGCCGAGGTAGGTTCCGGGCTCGTCCGGCAGCCTGTCGGCCCGGGAGTTGGTGATGTTCGTGGCATTTCTCGCGCAGATGCCGCCGCCCGAGCCGCAGTGGATGGCGATGCCCACGTAGTCCGTCAGCGCCTTCGCCCTCGCGGCAGTGCCGGACGGGGCGGCGTTCGAGGCCACAGCCTGGCTCCATTCCGGCGAGCCGGTGCCGAACGCCTCGGACATGTCGCCGAAGGGACCCGTGCCGGTGTTCTCGAGCTCGATGTTCGCCAGCGAGATGGCGCCGAAGTCACAGCCTGCCCGCGTGAACGGAACCCACGGCGCGGGCGTCGTCTTCTGCCCGTCGGTGATCATGTTCGGCAGTGCGTCATTGAGCCCGGTGGCGTCGTCGACCAGGTCCGTCCAGTACTTGAAGGCGGTGCTGAAAGCGGGAACCTTGCTCGGCGGCTGGTAGAAGTAGCTGTTCGACACCGTCACGCCCTGCCGGTCGGGGTACAGGCCCGTCATTGTCGAAAGGATCCCGCCGGCGGTGTGCGAGATCAGGATCGTGTGGTCGTTGGTGAAGAGCGTTCCGTTCGAGGTGAGGAAGTTGAGCAGATGAGGCATCTGCTCGAGGTCTGAGGCCACGCTGGAGTTGTCGCGCAGGTAGTGCGTGTTGTCGAACTGCAGGTACACGACGTGCTGGATCGGACTGCCGGCAGAGCTCAGCTGGCAGCCGGCGGGCGCCGTCACCCCGACTTCGGCAATGCCGGGCGTGGTGGTCACTCCGGTTGCGAGTCCAACTGCGAGAATCGCCGCGAGCGCGGGCCAGCGCAATCGCCACATGGTCACCTCTCCTCGTTCCCCAGCTGACAGCGCCATGCGGCGCCTCAGAAAAACCTTACCCCGGTCAGGGTGAAGTGCGCAAACGAATTGTGGTTAAGGGAGGTGACGAATCGACCGGTTGCTTAGTCGGCCGCGGCCACCAGCCCGGCCTCGCCCCGCTCGACCAGGTCTTCGTTCGAGTGCTTCAGCATCACACGCAGCCGCGACTTGGCGACCGCCAGCCTCGAGGCGACCGTCCGCTCCGGGATGCCGAGCGCCTGTGCGATCGCGCGGTTGGTGTAGCCGTGATAGTGGCGAAGCACAATCGCCGCCGCCTGCTTCGGGGGCAGCTGGGCCAGGGCGTCCGCGAGGTCGCGGCGCTCGACCTGCTCCTGAGGATCCGGGCCAAGGCTCGGGCGCCCGATGCGCCGGATCACCTCGCCCACCTCGCGCAGCCGCATCTTCCGCTGATAGGACACAGCAGCGTTGATGGCGATCCGGTGGACCCACGCCTCAGCCGGCGCTATCGGCTGCCAGGTATCCCACTTCTTGTAGGCCCGCTCGAACGCGTCCTGGGCGCAATCCTCCGCGGCTGCGCGGTCCCCCAGCATGGCCGTCAGCGTGCCGAGGATCTTGCCATACGAGGCCTGGTAAAGCCGTTCGAAGTCCGCTTCGTTACCGGGTTGGTAGATCGCGTGCTCTCGCTCGTCGTTCGAAGCAACCGACCCCGAAATGGACTCTGCCATGCCGATTCCCCCCTGGAGTGGTGAAGCGCTGTGTTGTACGGTCCTACTGTCTGGCAATCACCCGGGGTTGGTCGCCGTACCGTTGGGCGGACTTTCGCTCGCACAGTTGAAGTAGGCCCAATTCGCGCAGCCGCCGAGTACTGCCGTTGAGGGAGGCGTTTCTAATACAGATGAATGACTTTGACCGCATGCTCGAGTCCGGACTTCGACAGCTGCTCGACCCCGTGGCGAACGCTCCGGCGCCGCCCCGCCGCCGCCCTGCCTACGTTGAGCGAGCCGGTGGGGCCCCAACCGTCGAGCTGACGCTGGCTCCCGAAACCCTGGCGGCCGTCCCCGTCGAGGTGTACGGCTAGCCCAGGCGAGAGGCACGCAGCGCCAGGTGGCGCTGCTCCGGAAGGCTCGCGGTCATCCTCGCCGCCCGCAGGTAGGACTCTCGGGCTGCGTCGATATCTCCGGCCATCTCGAGCAGGTGCGCGCGTACCGCCTCGAGGCGGTGGGTGTGGGCCATTCGTTCATCGGCATCCAGCGTCCCCAGCAGGGCGAGACCGGCACGCGGGCCGTCGACCATCGCGACCGCCACCGCACGGTTGAGCGTGACGACGGGCCCGGGGGACACCCGTTCCAGCACCTCGTAGAGGGCCAGGATCTGCGGCCAGTCGGTCTCGCCCGCGCTCGGCGCTTGGTCGTGCACCGCGGCAATCGCCGCCTGCAGCTGGTACGGTCCGGCCGGCGCCGTGCCGAGGGTGCGAGTCAGGAGGGCCACGCCCTCCTCGATCTGGGCCGAGCTCCATAGTTCGCGTCGCTGCTCGGCCAGGGGAACGATCGAACCCGCGGCGTCGGTCCGCGCCGCCCGCCGCGCATCCGTCAGGAGCATCAGCGCAAGCAGGCCCGCAACCTCGCCCTCCTGTGGCATCAGCTGGTGGAGCATGCGCGCCAGCCGGATGGCCTCGGCCGTCAGGTCCGCTCGATGCAGCTCTGGCCCCGAGCTCGTCATGTAGCCCTCGTTGAAGACGAGGTAGAGCACGTGCAGCACAACCCGCAGGCGCTCGGCCCGCTCGGGCGCCGGCGGCAGCTCGAAGTGGGCGCCTGTGTTTCTGATGCGCTCTTTCGCCCGGCTGATGCGTTGGGCCATCGTCGCCTCAGGAACCAGGAATGCCTTCGCGATCGCCGCGGTCGTCAGGCCGCCAACCGCGCGCAGCGTGAGTGCAAGCTGAGAAGGCACGGACAGCGACGGGTGGCAGCACAGGAACAAGAGAGCCAGCGTGTCGTCCCGATCCAACGACTGCCCCGGACCTGACAGGTCGAGCAATGCTGCCTTTTCCTCTCGGCGCCGCCGCGCGCTCTCGCTGCGCCACCGGTCAACCAGGCGCCGAGAGGCCACCGCGACCAACCACGTCTTCGGGTTGTCGGGCACACCTTTCTCCTGCCATTGCAGGGAGGCCGCGAGCAGCGCCTCCTGGACGGCGTCCTCGCATGCGTCGAACTGCCCGTGCCGCCGGATGAGCGCGCCGAGGACCTGCGGCGCGAGCTCACGCAGCAGGTCCTCGACTCTCGACTCCAACCTCAGAACTCGGGCGGAGCGTCCATCACCCGGCGCACTTCGATGGGCTCCTTCACGAATGCGACGATCCCCGAGGCGATCTCGATGGCGCGCGCCTCGCTTTCGACATCGACGATCCAGTAACCGACGAGCGATTCCTTGGATTCGGCGAACGGCCCGTCAGTCGCGACCGGGATGCCGTTCTTGATCCTCACGGTCTTGGCCTGGCTTCCATCCGCCAACCCCTGGCCGTCGACCAGCTCGCCGGACTTCTTGAGGTCGGCGTCGAGATTCTGCATGAACTGGATCATCTCGAGCATCCAGTCCTTTCCCTTCGCCGCCAGCCCGGCCTCGGCGGACCCAAACGTCATGATCATGTACTTCATGGCCTCACTCCCTTGATTTCGGCGCCGTCGCGCTCTCAACCATGGGTCGGAGCCGATCCGCCGTTCTCGACATCTTCGGGGGTTTGTCGCGACTGCAGCGCCCCAGCCTGCGCTGAGACTACGCGAGCGGCGGTGCGGCCCGGCGCGGCGCCGGAGCGCCGGCCAGCAGCCTCGACACCTCGTCTCCGAGGTGCGCCAGGCTGACCGGCTTGATGAGGTAGCTGTCGACCCCGTCCCGACGGAGCTCGTCGCGAACCGAAGTCCGATCGTCAGCCGTCAGCGCGATGACCTTGATCGGATGGCTGAGGAGCCGCTTGCGAAGCATGTGGAGCACCTCGACTCCGCCGTACAGCGGCATGTGGACATCGAGTATCAGTAGGTCGTACTCACCGGTCCCGCCCATCTCGAGGGCCAGGTTGCCGTCCAGTGCGGCGCTGACGTCGTATCCCTTGGTCTCGAGGTAGGCCTGGACCAGCTCCACGCTGGCCGGGTCGTCTTCGGCAACGAGGATTCGCCGTCTGATCAATCTCCCGCTACTCCTGATTCGAGCCGCTCCGCCTCGAGGAACGCGCGGATCTGATCGCCGAACGTCCTCGTGTCGATCGGCTTGGATATGTACCCGCGGCAGCCGGCGGCCAGCGCCTGCTCGCGGTCGCCGGACATCGCGTGCGCGGTCAGTGCGACAACGATGATCGCGGCGGTCGCCGGGTCCGCTTTGAGCTGGCGCGTGAGCGAGAGCCCGTCCTGTCCCGGGAGCTGCACGTCCATGAGGATGAGGTCCGGTGTTTGGATGGCCAGCTGCTCTAGCACGTCTTCAGCCGAGCCGGCGGCGGCGACTCGAAATCCTTCCATCTCGAGCACGGAGGTAACGAGCAGCAGGCCCGCGTCGTTGTCGTCGACGACCAGGATGAGTGCGGATTCCTTCAAATCAGCTGCCATTCTTCTTGAGGATCACCTGCAGCTGGCCGAGGAGGTCGACCGCTCCAGTGGTTCCGCGCTTGAGAATCGTGGAGACGCGTCCGTTGAGCTGGTCGATGTCCGCCTCGGTCAGGTGCTTGGCGGTGAGCACCATGATGGGGATCTCTTTGGTCGCCTCGTTCGCGCTCAGAGCCTCCACGACGTCGAAGCCGTCGACCTCCGGCATGAGCAGATCGAGCATCACGACATCAGGCTGATGCGTCCGGGCGAGATCGATCGCCTCCTGCCCGCCGCTGGCCAGTATGGCTTTGAAGCCTGCGGGCTCCAGCACCTGCTGCAGCCAGTCGCGGTTGGCAGCGTCGTCGTCGACGACGAGAACGCAGGTCTGGCGCCGGCCTGGCTTGCGTTTGAAGTTGTAATTGCTGAGCCGCTTGACCAGCAGTTTGGGGTCGACCGGCTTGACGAAGTAGTCGAGGGCGCCAAGCGCATTCCCCAATCCGGGATTGTCGACGACGCTCACGACGATGACCGGTATGTCGCCTGTCGCCTCGTCGCGCTTGAGGCTGGTGAGGACCTCCCAACCGTCAACGTCGGGCAGCAGTATGTCCAGCGTGATGGCGGCGGGCTTGTGCTCCTTCGCCATGGTCACAGCGTCAGCGCCGGTGCGGGTCGTCATAGTGCGAAAGCCGGCGCGCTCGATCTGCCTCGCGAGGAGCTCGGCCGCGAGCGGGTCGTCCTCGATGACCATCACCAGCGGCCGAGACAGGTCGGGGGCCGGCGGTCCGGTGTTGCCGTTGGCGGCCTTGGCCGGCATCTGCGGGCTGCGCGCTTCGAGGGGCAGGTCGATGGTGAACCGGCTGCCCTTTCCAAGCTCGCTCTCGACGCGGACGTCGCCACCGTGCAAGATCGCGAAGCTCCGCGTCAGCGCGAGCCCCAAGCCTGTGCCCTGCTGCTTCCGGTTGACGCCCGAGTCGACCTGCTGGAACTCTTTGAAGACACGCTGAACGTCGTGCTGGGAGATCCCGATGCCGGTGTCCGAGACGACTATCCGGAGCCTGTCGTGCGCCTGCGCGGCATTGATGGTGACCTTGCCACCCTCGTCGGTGAACTTGATGGCGTTTGACACCAGGTTGAGGATCATCTGTTTCAGCTTGCCTTCGTCCGCGAGGATCTGACCCGCATGCGCAGCGTCGAACTCGAGGCGGATCTGCTTCTTGGCGGCCAGCGGCTCCACGGTGCTCGCGACCTGCTTGACGACGTCGGCCACCGCCACTACCTGCAGGCGAAGCTCCATCTGGCCCGCTTCGATCTTCGAGAGATCGAGGATGTCGTTGATCAGGCCGAGCAGGTGCTTGCCGCTCGAATGGATCTGCTCCAGGAATCGTTTTCGCGTCGCTTCCGGGAACGAGCCGTTGCCGGAGTCGATCAGCAGCTCGGAGAAGCCGAGGATCGCATTCAGAGGCGTTCGGAGCTCGTGGCTCATGTTGGCCAGGAACACTGTCTTGTGGTGATTGGCGTCCAGCAGCTCGGCGTTGGCGTCCTTCAGCCTCTCGAGCAGCCGCCCCCTGTCGATGGTGGCGGCTACCGCGGCCATGAACTGCTGGACGCGGCTCAGCTCGTCGCCGCCGAAGCTCGGGGTGAACGGTCCAGCCAGCACGACCAGCCGGCCTGCCGGGCCGGCGCCGGAGATCGGAAGCACGATGACGGTTCGGTCGACCGAGTCGATCGAAACGCGGCTGACGCCTTCGTTCAGCCGCGGGAAAAGCTCCTCTACATCGTCGAGCTGATTCTCGTTGAGACCGCGAGAGGCCAGCCTTTCACCCTCACCGTCGAAGACCACCGCAGCCGCGCCGCCGACCAGGCGCATCGCCCACTCGACGGCTCGATCGGCCAGGGTGGCCGGGTTCTCGCCGAGCGTGAGCATGTTCTGCATGAACACGCGCAGGCCCTCTTCTTCCGAGGAGCGCCACTGCCGGCGGAGCCAGGAAGGCGGCGAAAAGCTCACGTAAAGGAGGGGGACGATCACCAGAACGGCAAGCTGGATCAGGACCTGGATCAGCGGGTTGCGCGAAACGACGCTCGCGCCGATCGCGAACACGAGGACCGCGACCAGGCCGCCGAAGCCAAAGCTGAGAGACCTCAGGCGCCAGGCCTGGACCGCCGGCAGCGAGCGGGCGACCAGCCAGAACCGGATGGTCGGCTCGACGACGGTGGCCGTCCAGACGATGATGAGAGCGACCGCCGCGACCAGCTCGAAGGCGACCGGGGCGACGTGGGCCGCGAGCAGGGCCTGTGAAACTAACAGGCCTGCGCTGGCGCCAAGGATCGCAATCACCGCCGCCGCGTGCCACCTCGGCGACAGCGGGATCAACGAGCCTCTGAACCGAAGCAGCGCATAGCCGGAGCCCATGAAGGCGAGGAGGCTGAGCTCCCTCAGGAGTGGAGGCGAGTAGGCGGCCGGGATGCGGCCGAGCAGCGAAACCGAGGACAGCAGCACTATGGCCATGGCGAGGAAACCGAGGGAGCGGTCGCGCCGCCGGGCCCAGCCCACAGCAGTGGCAACGCCCAGCAGCAGGAAGGCGACGGCGTCCGCGTTCTGCAGGTACGGCAAAGCGTCTTTCAAATCCAATTTCCCAGGTTCCATCCTTCGGGTTTCCGGCGCAAAGAGCGCCATCGGCACAGATGGGAAGTCCAGCCCTCAATGCGCATGGGTCAGGGCCATCCGATCGAGAGTGGCCTTGGTTCGGAACCCGGCTAGGCGATGGCTCTTTTGCCGAGCTCCCAGCGGGCTTCCGCCTCGCCGGTCGGCGTCGACGGGGGGCCGTTCCGGAATGGCCAGATCTCCTCGGCGATGCGCCTCCAGTTGGCTGTGGCGTTCAGGCTGCCCAGAACGGCGTAAAGGCCGAGGTTGATGCGCTGCAAGATCACGTAGGTGCGGGGGATGTTCGTGTACGGCGCCAGCGGGGTGCGCGCGTCGAAGTAGCGGCGGAACAGGCTGGAGGCATACTCGCTGGTGATGGTCATGGGGGCGTCTCTCAGGACCGTTCCGTAGAACTGCCCCATGCGGTCGAGCACCATGTCGGTGGTCACGGGCGCGCCCGCCTGGAGGAAACCGGCACGCTCGAGGGCATGGCGGAAGCCCTCGGCATCGTGCTCGATGGCGAGCAGGCGCGCGGCGTCCTGAAGCGGCTCCAGCTCGGCCGCGGTGAAGCGCTTGGTCAGGCCGAAGTCCAGGAAGCTGACGCGGCCGCGGCCGTGGAACACGTAGTTGCCGGGCTGGGGATCGCCGTTGAACGCGCGCAGCCGGTAGAGGCTTCGGAACGTGAAGCGATCGATCGTCTCCCCCGCGAGGTCCCGCTCCCGCTGGTCCCAGCCAAGGAGCTCGTCGAATCGAGCACCCGCAACCAGCTCGCTCGTCAGCACGCGCGCGGTGCTGACCTCTCGAACCACCTGGGGCACGTGGATGACCGGGTGGCCCTCGTAGTAGCCGGCGAAAAGGTCCTGGTTGTCGGCCTCGAGCCGGTAGTCGACCTCCTCGCGCAGCCGGTCGCGCAGCTCATCCACCAGGGACCTCGTGTCGAGGCCGGGAAACGCAGCGCCGACGATGCGGCGCAGCAGGGTGACGTTCTGCAGGTCCGATTCGATGCTGCGGGCGATCCCGGGGTACTGCACCTTGACCGCGACGGCCCGTCCGTCCCGGGTGATGGCGCGGTGCACCTGCCCGATCGAGGCCGCCGCGAAGGGCAGCGGATCCCAGCGCGTGAAGACCTTTTCCGGGGCAGAGCCCAGCTCCTCGCTCACGACCGCCGCGGCCAGGCCGGGGCTCATCGGAGGCGCGTCGTGCTGGAGGCGGGCCATCGTGCTGCGGAACGACTCCGGCATGCCGGCATCGAGGTAGCTGGCCATCTGGCCGATCTTCATCAGGGCGCCCTTCATCGCTCCGAGCTCCTCGGCAACCTCCTCTGCGCTGCGCAGCGCAAGGTCGTGGCGCAGCTCGCGGCGACGATCCACAGAGGCGAACAGGAGCTGAGGCGAGCGCGCTGCGTACCGTCCTCCCACTCGCAGTGCCATGCGCGCAAGGGCCGACCCTCGTCCGATTCGCGTTCTCGGGATCCGCGAAGCCGGCCTCACGCCCGCATGCGCAGCTCGATCCGCCTCCGCGCCTCGATGACCCCCGGCTGCGACTCGAAGGCGAAGTCGAGAGCGCCGAGAAGCTGCCGGACCGGCTCGCGTTCTAGAGCCGCCGGCGGAGGCGCTTCGTAGCCGTACATCGCGCGCGCCCAATCGGGCAGCGTTCCCACGGCCACCTGCCCCAGGTCCCGCCACAGCTCGCGTGCGTCGGCGTCCAGCTCAGGCGGGTCGAGCACCACCTCCATGGCCTCCTTCGCCGCCGGCGTGGCCCGCAGAAGGTCCACGGACCGGATGTATGCGCGAACTCCGGCGACACTTGTGGGCACCTGGCCGGCCGGCACGCCGACGATCTCGGCAAACGGCACCATCTCGGCGACGTACCGGTCCGCTTCCTCGGCGTCGAGGCCGCGACCGTATGCCTGCACGATGGTGACGATGGACTCCACCATCGCGGCGTGCACCCACAGAAGGAGTTCCGGGTCGTCCGCCCGATACGGCAGGCCAGTCACGTCATCGATCCCGCGCACGTGCGTGTGCACGGCGCGGACCCGGGCGGCGGCGGCTTTCGCTGCCGCTGTCGAGCCGTAGGTGACGGTGAGCATGTAGGCGCTGGTCGCGGCGATGCGCCCGAACGGGTCGCGCCTCCAGTCGCTGTGCTGCGCCACCCCCGCCATCGCGAGCGGATGAAGCGCCTGCATGAGCAGCGAGCGAACCCCGGCGAGGATGAAGCTGCGATCCCGGTGCGCGCGCCACACCATGCTGCGAGGCCCGAACAGCCCGTCGTCCTCGGCCCCCTCGGGGACGAAACGCCGAAGCGTGGCCGCCAGGGGCTCCAGGAGGCGAAGCTGGCCGACCGGCGCTGGCTCACCCAACATACCCTTCAGATTACGGGCGCCTTTGCTGGCGGTGGGAGCGCGCCCCTTTAGAAGTCTTAACTGAACCTTGACCCCTCTCTACATGGCACAACTTAGATTTCAAGCGTCGCGTCGGGTTCGCCGGATTCACGAAAGGTGGGGTTTGGGATGAAACGGGTACTGCTCAGCATCGTTCTTGCCGGGGGCATGTTTGCCAGCGGCATCGTCAGCGCCAGCGCGTATACGTACTGCTCGCTGGACCCCACCCTCAAAATCGGTCTCCCCGTCACCTACAGCATCAACCTGAAGGTATCGACCCCGCTGCTCTCGCCCGACGTCTACGCCAGCGGAACGAACAGCACGACGACCTTCGGCGGCGGAGTGGGGATCGGCTAAGGAACTCCCCAGAGCGCGGTTATGAGACCCCAGCTCCGCGCCTACCTGCTGGCGATGGCGGCACCCGCGGTGGCGGTGACGCTTCTGCTTCTGTGGCTGCCGCCGGCCCCGCCGGGCGACCCGTGGCTGGCCGCGTTGCTCGTCGCCCTCGGGGCGTTGGCGGCGAACTTCCCGGTGATGGTGTCGCCCCGCTACAAGGCCGACGCCGCGCCCGCCATCTACATCGCGTTGGTCCTGATCTTTCCAGCGGCATTGGCGGTTGCGCTCGTCGGCTTGATACGCCTCGTGGGAGAGGGCGTGCTGTGCGTGAGGCGCAACCCGGCGACGGGTCGACGGCGGCGCCAGCCGATCGACCTGGTGTTCAACACTTCGCAGCTGATGCTGGCGTCGGCCGCCGCGGCACTTGCCTTCAGGGCGCTGGCGCCCCATTCGGAGCTCGGTGCGGGCCTGTTGAGCGCGCTGCCCGGCGCCATCGTCGCCTCGTGTCTCCTCTATGTGATCAGCATCGCACTCGTCGTCGTCGCGGTCGGCCTGCACACCAGGCGCAACCCGTTCGAGATCTGGGTCGAGGCTGCGGCCGCGGACTTCAAGCAGACAGCCGCGCTGTATGTCGCCGGCTTCCTGCTGGCGGTGCTCTCCAACGGGCAGACGTGGCTGGCCCTCGCGATGATGGTGCCCGTCGCGGGCATCCAGCTCGCGCTGTCTCGATCGGTGCAGCTGATGGAGCAGACCATCGCCGCGGTCGAGTCGATGGCGGACGTGGTCGACCGCCGCGACCCGTATACGTTCCAACATTCGCAAAGCGTCGCGAACCATTCAGTCAGCATCGCGCGCAAATTGCGCTTGCCGGATCGCGAGGTCGAGCTGATCCGCCTCGCCGCCCGCGTCCATGACCTGGGCAAGATCGCCGTGCCCGACGAGGTCCTACACAAGCAGGGGCGGCTGACAAGCACCGAGTTCGAGCTGATGAAAAAGCATCCCGAGACCGGCGTCGAGATCCTGTCCAAGTTCCCGGAGTACAAGCGCGGTCGCGAGCTCGTGCTCGCCCATCACGAGCGGATGGACGGTCTCGGCTATCCGCGAGGCATCGCGGGCCCGGCGATCGCTCTCGGAGCTCGCATCATCGCGGTCGCCGACTCATGGGATGCCATGACCTCCAACCGGCCATATCGAACGGCGCTCGACCACGACGTGGCGCTGGCGGAGCTGTACCGAGGTCGCGGCACCCAGTGGGATCCCGCGGTGGTCGACGCCTTCGCCAACACGTTGCCGGGAGCATCGCCAGAGGTCCGCCAGGGCCGTTTCGCCGAGGTGGGCCGGCCGCTGCTCCGCTCGCTGGGCGCGGCTGTGGGAGCGTTCGCCGGAAACTGACGAAGGCTCGCCGCCGAGTACTGCCCGTACCGCTCGGCGTTCAACTCTTGTAGGGGTTTTGCGCCTTGGCGTAGATGGGAAGTCTCATCACGGGGGAATTTCAAATGGCACAGATGGTTCGCGAGGTTATGACCGAAGAACCAGTGGTTCTCGAGGACACGGCCACCGTATTCGACGCTGCGCGCTCGATGCGCGAGGGCGACTTCGGGACGGTGATCATCGTCAAGGGCAGGGGTGGCTCGGTTTGCGGAGTGGTGACGGACCGTGACATCGTCGTGCGCGCGGTCGCCGAAGGCCGCGATCCGAAGTCGGTCACGCTCGGCGAGATCTGCACCGCGGAAGTCACGACGGTCACGCCGGAGGAGCCGGTGGAGAAGGTGGTGCTCTTGATGCGTCAGAGGGCGATCAGGAGAGTCCCTGTCGTCGAGGGCGGCAAGCCGGTTGGCGTCGTATCGCTGGGCGACCTGGCCATGGAGAAGGACGAAGGCTCGACGCTCGCCGACATCAGCGCCGCCCCTCCGAACAACTAGCGCCCCCCGGCGCGAATCAGCGTGAGTGGCCGCCGTGGCTCGTGTGGCCGCTCTGCGGCCCGCGCGCCAGGTACCGGCCGGGGTCGCCCTGAAAGGCCTTACGGCAGCCTGCCGAGCAGAAGTAATAGGTAGTGCCCAGGTGCTCGACCTTCTCTTCGGCGGTAGCCGGATCGACGGTCATCCCGCACACCGGGTCGGTGACTGTTGGCGCATGCGCCGCCGACGGGTGGGCCATGCCTCGAAGCATGTCGACGCCTCCCGTCGTGAGGAATCGCCAACCCAGCACGGCCATCAGGGCCACGAAAGCGATGTCGAGAAACGTCGTGTAGTTCCACGCCGGTTGCGTATCGAGCACTGCGACATGGTGGTTTGACGGCACCAATCCCAGCATCTGGAAGGCACCTCCGATCAGGAAGCCCGCCAGCGCCATCGCGAGGTACGACACCGCGAGCAGGTAGAGCGACATGCGTCCGCCGTAATACTTCCTGTAGATGTTCAGGATGGGGAGGATGATCAGGTCGGCGAAGATGAAGCTGATCACGCCGCCGAAGCTGATGCCGCCGTTCCACAGGACGACGGCGAGAGGTACGTTCCCGACCGAGCAGACGAAGCTGAGCATCGAGATGATGGGTCCGACGACAGGCCCCCAGATCTCGTTCAGGACCGGCTGGTTGGTGAGGAAGAAAGCCTGCCAGACGCTGTTGGGCACCCACGCGGCGAGCGCGCCGGCGATCAGGAATCCCAACCCGAGGTCGATGTACAGGCTGTAGATGTCCATGTAGAAGTAGTGCGAGATGGCGGTGAACGCCCGCGGCGAGAACAGCCTCGCGAGAAACGGCCCATCGGTGATCGACATGTCATGGTCGCCGTGTCCTTCCATCGTCGAGGCGACGACCCCGCGTTCCGCCTGCGTCCTGGCCTCGACGACCATCCGCTCGCGCAGGGTCAGCTTGAAGATGATCCAGAGCAGCACCGCCATCAGGAGGCCGCCCGCGAACTCGGCAGCGACGAACTGCCAGCCGAGGAGGATGAGCAAGACCAGCCCAAGCTCGAATACCAGGTTGGTCGACGCGAACTCGAAGATCATCGCGTTGACGAAGCTGGCTCCTCTGCGGAACAGCGCCCTGGCCACCGCCACCGCGGCGTAGGAGCACGAGGAGCTCGCCGCCCCGAAGCCGCACGCGAGCACGAAGCCCTTCAGGTCAGGGCGTCCGAGCGCGCCCGCCACTGCCCGTTTCGAAACCACCGTCTGGACGATCGCCGAGAGCAGGAAGCCGAAAGCGAGCGGCCAGAGCACCTCCCACAGCATGAAGAGCGAGATCTGCAAGGCGTGCAGGACGGCGTTGACGATGAAAACCGTCTTAGCTCCTCACCAGCCGCTCGACAGCATCGTTCAGCTCCCGAACCTTCTTGGTGCCGCCGCCCGACCGGATCGCCTCGGCCACGCAGTGCTCCGTGTGGTCGGCGAGGAGCTGAAGCGCAACGCCCTCGAGCGCCGCCCTGGTCGCGTTGACCTGGGTGAGGACGTCGATGCAGTACCGGTCCTCCTCAATCATCTTTTGAATCCCGCGCACCTGACCCTCGATGCGCCGAAGCCGCGATTGGATTCTCTGCTTATCCTTGGCGTAACCTGGCATCTTGCAAATATACCCCCTATGGGTATATTCGCCGGCGAGTGGCACTCGATGCCGTCCCCGAACACGGAACCCCTGACGCTCGGGCGGTGTATCACGTGGGTGAAACCGGGTCGGGTGTGGAAGATCGCCGTGGCGGCGGCGGCCGTGCTGGTGATCGGCGGCCTTGGCGCCTATGAGTGGATAGTGCTGACGCGTCCGCCCGAGCTCGGCCTGGCGAGCGGGATCAATCACAGCCCGGCGCCCTCACCGGCAGCGGGTGATCCGCTCGCCGAGGTCTGCAGGCAGCCGGCGGTGCCGGGAAGGAGCTCGAGCACGACGGCGCTCGGTCTCTGGGTCGTGCAGCCAGGATCGGTGGCCGGGTACCGAGCTCATGAGAAGTTCGCCCAGCTGCCTTCCCCCCACGTGGCGGTGGCGAGAACTGACCAGGTGAGCGGATGGCTGCTGGTCGGCGGCACCGATGCCGCTCCGCAGATCGAGACTGCATGCGTCGCCGTCCGGCTGGCCGGGCTGCGCAGCGTCGACCAGCTGCCGGGCTTCAACACCGCGGACCGAGACGAGAGCGCCAGGGATTTCCTCCATGTGGCGGCGCACCCTTATGCGGTCTTCCAGCCGTACCCGTCGCCGATCGATCCAGCCATCGCGCGAGGCGGCACGTTCCACATGCGCGTGGCTGGCGCGCTAGAGCTGAACGGAACGAGCCGGCCGGCGACGTTCGCGATTGCCGTCCGGTTCGCCGACCAGCAGGCGGCCGGGGCCGGCAACGCGACAGTCGACGTGGCGGACTTCGGTATCGACGTGCCCCAAACCGCGGGCGACTTCGTAGCGGTCACTCCGCAGATAACTCTCGAGGTCTCGCTTGTTCTGCTGAAGCCCTGACCGCCGGGATCCGGATCCTCCCGACCCCGGGCCGAATGTCCCATTGCCCCCGGCCGAGGCCGCCCGAGACAATCGCTTCGACGGCGGTGGATAAGCCCGCGGTAGTCGAGCGGCCGAATACAGGCCTGGTCGCCTGCCGTCCTGACGACCCTTCGTGGCGCCGGCTGGTGCAGGTCCATCCGGCGGCGACTGCTTTTCACCACCCGGCTTGGTCGGACGCGATCAGCGCGAGCTACGGATTCCCGGCCTACGTCCTGGCGCAGCAGGCCGCTGACGGGACGATCGTGGCGGGACTTCCCGCTCAGCTGGTCCGGACGCCGTTCCGCCGCCCGCGGGTCGTCTCGCTGCCGTTCACCGATCACTGCCCTCCGCTCGTCGCGCCGGACGCGGATGCAGGCGGCTTTCTCGGAGCCCTCGAGCGATGGCGTGACGAAGCCGGCCGGCCCGCCCTGGAGATTCGTGCAGCACTGCCGGCCTCGACCGGAATGCAAACAGACGCCATCGGCACGCGGCGCTTGATCGAGCTCGATGCCGAACCCTCGATCCTGTTCGCGCGCCTCCACCGCAATCGAATTCAGAAACGAGTACGCAGGTCGCGCGAGCTCGGGGTGGAGGTGTCGATCACGCGCGACCGCGCAGACCTGCCCGCTTTCTACCGGCTCCATTGCGAGACGCGCCGGCGCCAGGGGGTGCCGGTGCAGCCACGCCGTTTCATCGAGAGCATCTGGGAGCGCTTGATCGAACCGGGACTTGGCTTCGTGGTCATCGCGTCGATTCGCGACAAGCCCGTAGCCGTGGCGCTCATCCTGAGCTGGAACCGCCACCTGATCTATAAGTTCGGTGCCTCGGACAGCGGCCATTGGAAGCTCGGCGCGAACTTTCTCGTGCACTGGACGGCGATGGAATGGGGCTGCGTCAACGGTTACCTGGATTACGACTTCGGCCGCACCGACTCCAGGCACGAGAGCCTGCGGGAGTTCAAGGCGGCGTGGGGCGGGTCGGAGCTCCCCCTCGTCCACTCCTACCTTGGAACGCCTGTGCGAGGGCGAGGCGCTGGGCGCGCGACTTCGGCCCTGGCGCACCTGATCAAACGCTCGCCGACCCTGGTCTGCCGGGGCGTCGGTGAGCTGCTCTACAGGTACGCGGCATGAATCCCGACCTCTATCGACAGAACTCGCCGGATCGTTTCTGGCGAGTCCTGTCCGAGCCCGAGCCCGCGCGCGAGGAGTGGGAGCTCGCGATCTCGAGGGCGGCGGCGGTTCTTCCCGCTGAAGCCTGGAGGGAGGGCGACCAGGTCGACTCCATCCTCGCGCAAACCCTCGGCGAAGGTCAGTTCGGACCCGGTCACTGGCGCCTCGGCCGGGCCAGCGAGGTCTACTACGCTCTCAAGCCGGTGCTGCCGCGCAGCTTGACCCGCCGCCTCAAGGGGTGGTACGGAGCGCACCGTGCCGGGGCTGGGCGGCTGGGCTGGCCGATCGAAAGCAGATACGTGCGCTTCCAGTTCGACGCCGTGCGACAGCTGGCCGGCATCCTGGGGCGTCCGAGCCTGCGATTTCTCGATTTCTGGCCTGGCGGCTCCCAGTACGCCTGGGTGCTCACGCACGACATCGAGACGGAGGCCGGCCAGTCCTTCGCCAGCGAGGTGGCCGACCTCGACGCCGCATTTGGATTTCGATCAGCGTTCAACTTCGTGCCCGAGCGGTACCGCGTCGACCGCCGGCTGATGGAGAACCTGCGTGAGCGAGGCTTCGAGATCGGGGTGCACGGGCTCAAGCACGATGGAAAAGACTTCCGCTCCGAGTCCGAGTTCCTCCGGCGCGCCGCGTTGACCAACTGCCACCTCCACGACTTCCAGGCGGTCGGCTTTCGGGCGCCGCTCACCCACAGGAACCCGGACTGGATGCAGGCGCTGGACGTCGAGTACGACGCCTCGTTCTTCGACACGGACCCGTACGAGCCGATCGCGGGCGGCACGATGAGCATCTGGCCGTTCCTGCTCGGGCGGTTCGTCGAGCTGCCTTACACGCTCACCCAGGACTACACGGTCTCAACGGTGTTGGGTGAGACCACACCCAGGCTGTGGTTGGAGAAGGTGGATTTCATTCGCGCCAATCACGGCATGGCGCTCCTCAACACACACCCTGACTACCTCAGGCATCCGAAGACCTGGTCCATGTACTCCGCATTTCTCGAGGCGATGTCGTCGCGCGGCGACCACTACCACGCCCTGCCGCGCGAGGTCGCCCGGTGGTGGCGAGCCCGAGCGGCCGCGGCCGCGATTCAGGATCTACCCGAAGGCTCTGTTGCGATCATTGGAGCCGACGGCGAGATCAGCCGATCGGAATCTGCCAATCCGAACGGCCGACATGCTGCCCGTACTGAGGATGCGAGAAGTAGTGCAGCACGTACTGCTTGACGTGCCATTCCGCCGGGATCATCCGCTTGTACGCAAGCCCGTGAATCCTCGCCAGCTTGCGGTCCGCGCGGGCGGCGTTGAACTCTGATATCGCGAGCAGCTCCCCCGTGTACTCCGAGTGGAGCTCCCAGTCGTCGCCGACGACGTCATCGAAATGGCAGAACACACGCGGCAGCAGCAGCCACGAATCCACCGAGAGGAGCGCGAGCGCAGCCACGGTGGAGGAGTAATAGTCGAGGTCGAACGCGACAAAGCCGATTGGGGCGATGCCGGGCCGGGACACGAAATCGGGCACAGTCTCCGCAACGTCGCCGACGATTATCTCGGCCGACTTGAGCCGGCTCTCGAGGACCTGCCTCTTCATCTTGAAGTAGCCCGGCTTCCAGACATAAGGCATGTCGCGATAGTCGACTGGCGCCGGCATCCCCGATCCCAGGTCGAATCCAAACACGTCGATCTCGATGCCGAAGCGCGCCTCAATCTCTCGAGCATGGCTCTCGAGAGCCATCAGCCCGCGACCCCCTGCCACACCCAGCTCGATGACCGAGATGCCTTTCAGGCCGAGGGCCTTTGCCTGGCGGGCCGCCTGGTAGGTCCCGTACGCGTAACCGGGCCGATCGAGAGCGTCCCACTTGAGCCTGCTCTCGAACGAGGCCCACGGCCACCTGAGAAGAAGCTCCCTTGGGATGCGAGCAGGTTCGAGCGCGGCGCGACCGAGACGCTTGACGCTATTTTTCGATGACACTGACTGTGTCCCACTTCGTCGTCACCTTGTGCCGGCCGCCTGGGCCCCAGGCGTCGAACTGCTCGACCAGGGTGAGGCCGTGCGAATCGATCATTCGGGCGAAGTCCGCGGCCGACATGTTGCTCCTCTGGCCGATGTCCGAAGCGCCGTCGTCCCGGCCGCCCTTGGCGTGATTGATGACCGCGCGGCCGCCGGGCCGCAGAACGCGGCTGATCTCGGCGATGTACGACTCTACGTCCGGCGGGGCGATGTGGACGAAGACGTCAAAAGACCACACCCCGTCAACGCTGTCTGACTCGATGGCGGACAGGCTGCGACCGTCGTTGACGTGATACTCGATGTTGCCGGCCTGTGCGAACCGGCGGCGGCAGAGCTCGATGCAGCGGTCCGAAAGGTCGACAAGGATGAGGCGCGAAGCGATCCCCTGCAGGGCTTCTGTCCAGCGGCCGGCACCGGGGCCGATCTCGACGATGGTGGTGTTCGGTTTGAGATACCACAGCATCACGTCGTCGATGAGCGACCGCTTCCAATCGTCAGAAGGCGTCCACTCCTCGCCCTGGTGCGACCAGTCCCAGCGCTGCCAGTATTGGTAGTTCGCGCCGCGGCCGGTGCGCCCGCTCAATCCATTCCGCGCCTCGAGCCGCGCCATCCGCCCTTCGATTCGCCGAGCGCCGTTCTTGAGGCCGGCCAGCAGCGCCGCATACGCCGTCCAGCGAGCGCCGTTCTCCGCCATCAGCACGCGGGCCCACCGAATTCGGCCGAGCCGTCCGCGCTGTTCCTTCTGCATGACAGACCGCACTGTTTCACTCATTGGGTCTCGGCCACCTCCAGTACGGGTTGTGCGATGGATCGAACGCTTCCTCCGATGACGATTCGCAGCTGCTCCAGCGCCCGCTCGTGCTCGGCCCGCAGCCGGCCCTGGAGCCGGGTGCTTCTCGAAGCCAATTCGTCCCGCTTGCGGAAGGCCCTTCGGATTGCGTCGGCCATGTCCGGTGGGTGGTTGGTCGAGAACACTGCGGCTTCGCCAAATCGCACCCGAAGCAGGGGAAGGTCCGACAGTACGAGCGGGCGGGCCAGCCCGACCGCCTCGAAAGCGGCCCGATTCATGATGAAGGGGTCGGTGCTGAACACGGCGACGACATGAGCCGCGAGCAGCTCTCCGAGAAATTGCCGGTAGTCGAGCCACCCCGTGAAGACAACGTTGGCGGGCGCCTCTCTGCGGATCTCGGCCGCCACGCGATGCTCATCGCCGGTGAACCTGACCTCGAAGTCCGGCAGGAGCGTGGCCGCGGCCAGCGCGGCGGCGACCGGCTCATTTCCGTCTAGGCTGCCCGCCACGACGACGCGCGGGCTTGCCGCCGGCCGCCGCGGTTCGGCCTGGGTCATTTCCGGGACGTCGTCGGGAACGAGCATCGGCGTCACTCCCCAGGAACGGACGATCTCCTCATCGGCTGTCGTATGGACCAGCGTCGCTCTGGCATGGCGGCACGCGAGCCTCAACAGCGGGATCGACCATCGCCACCTCCACGAATGAAAAGCACCGGTGTGGCAGTCGACGATCACCGTGCAGGGATGAGCGCGTGACCACGCCAAAGCGACCACTGGCGGGATCACGGGAGGGGTGATGACCAGCAGGGCGCGCGGGCGATGACGCCTGAGCATGCGCCACATCCGAACGCCGTCGACCAGGTAGCGAATGGGGAGTGCGAGCTTGTGCAGCGGCCGGCTGCGAAGGTACAGCGCGCGCCCGCCGAGAGCGTCGGCCAGCGCCTGGGTGCGCGCCTGGTGATTGTCCCAGGCCACCGCAAGGAGCGGAAGATCCCGATTCATCGATCGGGCTGCGCCATCGTCTGGGCCGACTGCCTCTTTGCCGATCAGCCTGTCGACGATGTCCTGGTAACGCTTCCGCTGGTGCGGCCACCGGAAGGGTTCGTTGGCGGCC
>VBIU01000094.1 GCA_005880945.1 Chloroflexota bacterium
GCCGATCAGGCCGTCAACGGACGAGTACATGTCCATCGCCGAGACGATCACGCGGTTTGCCAGCTCGAGCTCCCGCAGCCGGATCGGCGCGAACATCGGCGGGGCCGGCTCTTGGCTGTGATTGAACCAGCGCTCCACTTCGGAGACGAATTCGGGATCGCGCAGCTTCAGGTTTGAATACGTGACGCGGCGGCTTCGCGTGAGCAGGTTGAAGGCGAACTGAAGCGGCTCCTGCCGCATGTACTGCGAGATGTTCTCGAACCACTCGAGGCTCGCCTGGGCCGCGCGCTGCGCGCTCTCGACGACCGGCCGGCGCTCGGTTTCATAAGCGACGAGCGCCTCATCCACAGAGCCGTTCTCGTGAAGGCACGCGGCCAGCGCGAGGGCATCCTCCATCGCCAGCTTCGTCCCCGACCCGATGGAGAAGTGAGCCGTGTGCGCAGCGTCCCCGATCAGGAGCACGTTGCCGTCGCGCCACGATCGAGTGCGCACCGTCGCGAATCGAATCCAGCGGCTGTTGTTGGCGACCAGCGCGTGTCCCTGAAGAACTCCGGCGAAGATCTCGGCACAGAACGCAATGCCTGCCTCGTCGCTTTCGCCCGGTTTCCATGAGCGCTCCGCCGAGTCGGTCTGCCCGCTCTTGATCCAGCTGTCCTCTTCGAGCTCCACGATGAATGTGCTCATGGCCCGGCTGTACGGGTAGGCATGCGCCTGGACGACCCCGAGCTCGGTCTCGGCGATGAAGAACTTGAAAGCATCGAAGACCAGGTCCGTGCCCAGCCACATGTAGCGCGCATGCCTCGCGTCGACCTGGGCCTGGAACACATCCTGGCGCGCCTGGCGAGTGGCGCTGTTGACGCCGTCCGCGGCGACGACCAGGTCGTGGGTCGAGCTCAGAACCTCGATTAAAGGCGCCGCCTGACGGTGGTGGATGGTCACGCCGAACTCCGTGCACCTCGCTTGCAATATCGCCAGGAGCCGCTGGCGGCTGATCGCGGCGAAGCCATGCCCACCCGATGTGAGGACCTGGCCGCGGAAGTGCACGTCGATGTCATCCCAGACCGCAAAGTCACGCGTCAGCCTCTCGTAGAAGGCCGCGTCCGCGTGCTCGATGCCTCCCAGGGTCTCGTCAGAGAAGACGACGCCGAATCCAAAGGTGTCGTCGGCGGCATTCCTCTCCCAGACCTCGATGCGATGGGCCGGGTTGAGGAGCTTGAGGAGGGTCGCGAGGTAGAGTCCGGCTGGGCCGCCCCCGACGATGGCGATGTCGAGGGCCGAGCTCGAGGTGGTCAGCTCCCTTCCCGAAGCCGGAACCGCTGCAGCTTGCCGGTCGCGGTTCGCGGCAGCGCGTCGGCGAACTCGATGGCGCGCGGGTACTTGTAAGGCGCGATCTGGCTCTTGACGAAGTCCTGCAGGGTCTTCGCCGGATCGGCACCCAGGTCCGTCCCGTCGCGGAGCACGACCACTGCCTTGACGATCATGCCGCGTTCCTCGTCGGGCGCTCCGATGACGGCCGCCTCGGCCACACCTGGATGCCGAAGCAGAGCCTCCTCGACCTCAGGGCCCGCGATGTTGTACCCGGACGAGATGATCATGTCGTCGGCGCGCGCCTGGTAGGTGAAGTAGCCGCCGGCGTCGCGGACGTACACATCGCCGGTGATGTTCCAGCCGTCTCGGACGTAGGTCGACTGCCTGTCACCCCGCAGGTAGCGACACCCTGTCGGCCCCTTGACCGCAAGCCTGCCCAGCTCCCCATCCGGCACCTGCCTGCCGTCCGGGTCCTGGACCTCTGCCACATAGCCCGCGACCGCCTTTCCTGTGCTTCCCGGACGGATCTCGTCACCGGAAGCCGCGATGAAGATGTGAAGCATCTCGGTCGAACCGATGCCGTCGATGAGCCGGAGCCCGCTCGCCTCATGGACCGCCTCCCACGTCGCTTTCGGCAGGGTCTCACCCGCCGAGACGCATGCGCGCAACGACGAGATGTCGGCAGCGCCGAGGTCGGGAATCATTGCGCGGTAGGCGGTGGGCGCTGTCGCGAGCACGGTTATCCCGTGGCGCTCGACCGCGGCGAGCAACGCCGCTGGCGAGGGCTGCTCAATAAGGTATGTCGCGGCGCCTACGCGCATCGGAAAGATCACGCTCTGACCGAGCCCAAACGTGAATGCGAGCGGCGGGCTTCCGGCGAACAGGTCATCCCGGGTCGGTCGCAGCACGTGGCGCGAGAACGTGTCCGCGATGGCGAGGACGTCGCGATGGAAATGCATCGTCGCTTTGGGCTTTCCAGTCGTGCCCGACGTGAAGGCGAGCATGCATACGTCGTCGGCGGCGGTCGCCACGTCGCCGAACTCCACCGGCTTGCTCGCCGCGAGCTCGGTGAGGTCGTCCGGCGCGGAGCCGCCGTACAGCACTGTTGCCAGCCCGGGGATTGCCGCCGCCTGGAGATCCGCGGCGAAGCGATGGTCGCAAACCGCCAGCTTGACCTCGGCGATCTCGGCGACGGCGCGCAGCTCCCCCGCGCGCAGCAGGGGCATCGTCGTAACGGCGACGCCGCCTGCCTTGAGGACGCCGAACCAGCCGGCGACGAGCCATGGGTTGTTGGGTCCCCGCAGCAGGACTCGATTCCCGGGCACCATGCCCAGCTCCCCGACCAGCACGTGAGCGACCTGGTTGGATCTCGCCAGCAGGTCTGAGTAAGTCCAGGTTTCGGCATCGGTGACCAGGCAGCTGCGGGCGCCCGCGCCCCCTGCCGCGTTGCGGTCAAGGAGCTCGGCGGCACAGTTGATCGATGGCGGGTAGTTGAGCTCGGGCAGCGTGAACAGGAACTCAGGCCAGGTGGGCCTGGGAGGCAGGTTTTCGCGCGTGAACGTGTCGACATGCGCCGACTGCGAGATCTGCATCAAATGCCCTCGCCCTGCACAGCTCTGCGCTCGACATACTAGCGTCGTGCAGCGGGCGAAACCGCCTCAGAACATCAATCCAACCGAGCTCGGACCTGCCCAGGGTTTCTCCCACGCCACCGTCGCCGGCGGCACAGTGTGGCTCGGGGGCCAGATCGGATCTGACTCGGCGGGTGAGATTCCAGAGCCAGGCGACGTCGTTGCGCAGTTCGCGCGGGCGATCCGCAATGTCTCGATCGCGCTTCGCGCCGCGGGCTCTGAGCCGGCAAACACCGTAAAGCTCACGTACTACGTCACCGACGTGAAGGCCTACAAGGACAATCTGCGCGCCATCGGCGCGGCGTACCGGGAGGTCTTCGGCCGCCACTATCCCGCGACGACTCTGGTCGAGGTTCGCTCTTTGTTTCACCCATTGGCTCTGGTCGAGATCGAGGCTGTCGCCGTGTGTTCTTCGTGAGGCGATGGGAGGACTTCGACTATGAGGAACGCGAGAGCGTCGCGACGATCACGTTCTCGAGACCCGAACGGCTCAACTCGCTGACGTTCGACATCTACGCGGACATCCGCGACCTGACCGATTCCCTGCGCACTCGAGCCGACGAGATTCGCGTGCTCGTCATCCGTGGAACCGGCCGCGGCTTCTGCTCGGGCGGTGACGTCGACGAGATCATCGCCCAGCTGCTCAAGATGGATACGCGCGGCGTGTTCGAGTTTGCGCGCATGACCGGGGCGTGCGTGCGCAACCTGCGCGAGATTCCGCAGCCGGTGATCGCCGCCGTGAATGGAGTCGCCGCCGGCGCGGGCGCGGTTCTTGCCACCGCGGCCGACATCCGCCTCCTGGCCGAGTCGGCGAGCTTCCGCTTCCTGTTCACCAGCGTCGGGTTGTCGGGCGGCGACATGGGTGTCTGCTGGCTGCTCCCGCGCCTGGTCGGCCTGGGCCGGGCGACGGAGATCCTGATGCTCGGAGGCAAGATCACGAGCTCCGAAGCTGTGGCCTGGGGCCTCGCCTCCAGGACTGTCCCCGACGACCAGCTGGACGCGACGGTGGCGGAGTATGTGGCCCGCTTGAAGGAAGCCGCGCCGTGGGGCTTGGCGATGACCAAGGAGATGCTCAACCGGGCCGCCTCGGCCGATTACTCGAGCGCAATCGAGATGGAGGCGTGGACGCAGACGCTGCTGATGACGGCGGAGGACTTCAAGGAGTTCCACGCCGGCTTCACAGGCAAACGCAAGCCGGTATTCAAGGGCCGCTGAAGTGGTCGAGGTCCGCCCGATCCGGCACGAGGAGCTGGAGGACGTTCTCCCGCTGATCGCCGGCTACCAGAGGTTCTACGGCGCGGAGCCGGATGAGGCGCGCAACCGGGGGTTCTTCTCGCGGTTCGTTCACCCGAGCGACGATGGACTCCTGCTCGGCGCATGGCTCGACGGGAGCCTTGCCGGTTTCGCGACCCTGTACTGGTTCTACAGCTCGACGAAAGCGATGGACACCGTCCTCATGAATGACCTGTACGTTCGGGAGGGCGTCCGCGGCGGAGGCATCGGACGGGCACTGATCCAGAGCGCACTGGACGAGGCCCGCCGGCGTGGAGCGGCGCACCTCGAGTGGTTCACAGCTCCGGACAACGATGTCGCCCAGCGCTTGTACGACTCGCTTCCCGGCGCCGCGCGCTCGACCTGGCAGGCGTACGAGATCGAGACCACCGACTGAGACCAGCCGGCTACTGCTGCTCGAGTGCCCGTTTCACCTGGGCCAGCTTCCGCTGGTCCGACACGACGTAGACCCGCGAGATCAGGTTGCCGGCCATGCTCAAAGCCAGGACCGATACCACCGCACCATCGAAGAACGCGACGACGCTAGGCTCACCGTTGATGTTGTGCGCGACCAGCTGATTGCCGGAACCGGCACCGAAGAACCGCATGACTCGGGCGGCGACTGTCTCGCGACCGAGACTCGGCTGGCTGACCAACGGGAGCGCCCCGCCCGTGTCGGCCCAACCCATCACTGAAGGGTCGAGAAGAGGGAGCAGCGCTTCGATCTCGCCGTCGGCGCAAGCGGCGATGAACGCGTCCACGACGCGGCGCTGCTCGGCTGGGTCGATTGCGAACCGCGGCGATCCCGCCTCTTCGGCGACGCGCTTGCGGGCGCGGCTGGCGAGTTGGCGGCACGCCGCGACAGTTCGCCCGACCATCGTGGCGATCTTCTCGAACGGGAACTCGAACACGTCATGCAGGACGAAGACGACACGTTCGGCTGGCGACATGCGCTCGAGGACGACAAGCAGCGCGAAACGCACGCTCTCGTCCATCGTCACGACGTCCGCGGGATCGGTCGCCGCGTCCTCTGCGAAGAGCAGCGGCTCCGGGAACCACGGGCCGATGTAAGTCTCACGCTTGACCCGCGCTGACCGGAGCTGATCGAGGCTCAACCGGCTCACGACCACCACGAGCCAGGCGCGGACGTCCTCGATCGGATCGAGGTCGGTGCGGAGGAGCCTCGAGTAGGCCTCCTGCACTATGTCCTCCGCATCGCTGTAGCTCCCGAGGAGCCGATAGGCAATGTCCAGCAAGAAACGGTGGTGGTTCGTCCAGGCGTCGGTGAACCGTTCGTTGCTGTCGATCACGGAGACCACCACACATATAAGGACGGGACGGGCGCCGGAAACGTGACATCGGCCCCAAAAGTCACTTTCTCACCGCGTCTCCCGTCCTAGGTTCATGGGCAACACCAAGACTTACGACACTCGCAGCGAGCGGCGAATAAACAGGATCTATCTCGGACCTCGCGTGCGCCGGGTCGTCCGGTTCGCCGCACGGTTCATCAACCCGATCGTGCTGCTCATCGCCGGGCGCAGCTGGATGCCGGTTGTCGGCATCCTGCATCACCGGGGCCGGCACTCGGGACGCGAGTACGCCACGCCGATCGGAATGCGGCCGCTGGGCGACGGCTTTGTGATTCCACGGACGTTCAGCCACAACGCCGCCTGGTATCAAAACATCAAGGCCGCCGGCGAAGGGCGGATCACGTATCTCGGCAGCAGCTACAGGGTGATCGAGCCCGAAGTGGTCGGCTACGCAACCGCCAGGGTGGCCTTCCCGCGCTACGAGCTCCTGCAGTTCCGGCTCATCGGCATCAACGAATACCTGCGTCTGCGCGCGACGCCGGACGAAATCAACCGCGCACATGGGGAGAAAGACCAGATGGATAAGGAAATCGCGAACACGCCCAGGACGATGCCTCGGAACCTCAACCTCGCCCTCTTCGTCATCGCCCTCGCTCAGCTCATGGTCGTGCTGGATGTGGCGATCGTCAACGTCGCGCTGCCGTCGATCCAGCGCGAGCTGCACTTCGCCGCGACTGACCTGGAGTGGGTCGTCAACGCGTACGCTATCGCGTTTGGAGGACTGCTCCTCCTCGGTGGCCGCACCGGCGACCTGTTCGGGCGGCGCCGGATGTTCATCATCGGAGCCCTGCTCTTCACGGCCGGCTCGCTCGCCGGCGGACTCGCGACCTCGTCAACCTACCTGATCGCCGCCCGCGCCGCGCAGGGAGTCGGCGCGGCCATCCTCGCGCCCACCGCCTTGTCCTTGCTCGCTGCCACGTTCCCGCAGGGAGCTGAGCGCAACCGCGCCCTCGGCGTTTACTCGGCCGTCTCCGCAGGGGGCGGCGGAATCGGGCTGCTGATGGGCGGCATCATCACCAACTACTTCTCGTGGCGCTGGATCATGTTCGTGAACGTGCCGATCGGCCTGCTTCTGGCGTTCGCCTCTCCTCGAGTCCTCCCTCGCCTCGCTGGCGCACCCGGGCGGCTCGACCTGCCGGGGGCTCTGACGGTTACCGCCGGAGTGTCGCTCCTCGTCTACGGCCTGGCGCGCGTGGCCACGCACGACTGGAGCGACAGCGTCACCCGCGCAACACTGGCCATCGCAGCAATGCTGCTCGTCACGTTCACTGCCCTCGAGGCTCGCGGCAAACACCCGCTCCTGCCGCTGCGCATTTTCTTGAACCGCAACCGAACGGGCGCATACGGTCTCTCGTTGGCGATCGGAGCCGCGCTGTCCGGGATGCTCTTCCTGCTCACGCTGTTCCTGCAGAACGTCCTGGGGTTCAGTCCGCTGCAAGCAGGCTTCGCCTTTCTTCCAACAGCCGTCGGAGTGGTCGTCGGCGCCGGCTTGACGTCGCGCCTGATCGGACGGACCGGTCCGCGTCTACCGATGACGGCTGGAGCGCTGCTGGCTGCGATCGGCATGTTCTGGCTGTCTGCCGTGGGCGTGCAGGCGAACTATGTCACCGATGTCCTGGGACCGCTGGCGGTGCTGTCAGTCGGGCTCGGAATGGCGTTCGTGTCCACGAGTGCAACCGCCATCGCTGGGGTCGAACCGATTGAATCGGGCTTGGCCTCCGCCCTCCTGAACGTCGGTCGCCAGCTCGGCGGCTCACTGGGAATCGCAGTCATGGGAACGATTGCCACTGCGGTGACCAGGAGTGAGCTCGCGACACCCCCCTTCACTCACGCTGCAGTGAACCGCGCCCTCACCGCCGGTTTCAGCTCGGCATTCGAGGTCGCCGGCGTCATTGCGCTCGCCGGTTTCGTGACCGCCCTGGCCTCCATCCGTCACCCCCGACCCGCAGCAGCGGCCGGTCCAATCGACGATATTGAGGAAGCGGCCTGAGCGGGGCGCGTTGCTCAGCGCGACGAGCTCGGTGCCGCACTCGGGGTGGGCGAGTTGCTCGGCCAGGGTGGCAGGGCAACGCGCGGCGCCAGGAGCGGATCACCGTTCTTGTCCCGTTCGATGAGGGGGTAGGCGTTCGGAATCGGCAGGCCATCCGAGCCGGTCGGCACGTCGGTGACGAGCCCGTCGGTGGCCGGGACGATCGGGCGCCCATCCTGGTCGTAAAGAAGGATGTCGTTCAGCGGCTTTCCATCCCTCGAGTACGGATAGATGTTGGTAAAGCCGGCGTAGTACCCGGCTGAGGCAGGCGAATAGAACGAATCAGACGAGTCGTTGGATGCATAGGTGTAGGTATAGCCGGTGCCCATGCTGACGAGGACGGGCAACGCCGCCAACGCGATGGCGACGTTGACTGCGACGACAGCGCCTCGCCAACCTCTGTTCGCCGGCATGCCGCGCCGGCCCAGCCGCACCGAGATGACGATGGCGACCAGAGTCCCCAGGATCTGGAGCAACCCTCCGCTGGAGAAGGGATTCGGTATCGGCCTGAGGTTGGCCCCATCCCTAAAGGCGAAGGTGAGGACGAGCACGACCAGATACGCGCGCAGAACCCACCAGCCGGGGCGGAGCTCGGGCAGTAAGGCACGCAGCTCGCGGTAAACCTGAACTCCCAACGCCGCCTTGATGACTGCCCTCGACCTGTCGCGAAGCTGCCAGCCGCGTTTTGGCCTTGCTGCGTCGCTCCCGGCGCGAAACGCCGACCTGAGCTCTGCCGCGTAGTCCTCGGGCTTGCCCAGGCGTTCTTGCAGAGACAGATCGGACTCGCTCGCGACCTCGGCGAGGTGGCTTTCCAAGTCCTCGAGCAGGCCTTCGCGCTCGGCATCGGGAAGCGCGGCCAGAGCAGCTCGAACGGATGCGGCATAGCCGGCTACGTCGTTGGCTTGTTTCCTATCTGGCATTGGCGGTGCTCCTCCCGTTGAGCAGGTGATCGAGGGCTTTGGTGAACGAGCCCCACGTCTTGGTGGATTGTTCGAGAGCGTTTCGACCGCGATCGTTGAGTCCGTAGTACTTGCGGTGCGGTCCCTCGTCGGAGGGCACCACGTACGACTTGAGGGCGCCGGCCTGGTACAGGCGCCGCAGCGTCCCGTATACGGAGGCGTCGCCAACCCCGTCCAGACCGCTGTCGCGCAAGCGGCGGAGCACGTCATAGCCGTAGCTGTCGTGCTCGGCGAGAACGGCGAGGACCGCGAGGTCGAGAACGCCCTTCAGGAGCTGGCTCGTATCGATCGGGTTACCGTTCGGCGACGGCACTGCGGTTAGAACAGTACTACGGATTACAGACTAGCGCAACCCGCCTCACTGGAAGGTGACACTGGATCATCGCGGGAGCCCTTGCCGCGGGCGCCTACGCCGGAGGGGCGGCTCCTGATGGTTGAGCTTGCATTCGCTCGAACCACGATGCGACGCCGGTCATCACCACGGCGGCATAGGCGCCGGTGAAGAACACACCGATACAGCAAGCCACGAGCCCAACCGCGGCGACAAGGCCGGCGACGAACATCATCAGGCCCGCGATCACGCTGTTGTTCACGTTGCTGGTCGCCAGCCGCCACACGCCCGGCACATCCAGACCTCCCGAGAAGCCGTGGTGATACGTCATCACGATGATCGAGGGCAGCAGGAAGTACAGCAGCAGCTGAGCGCCGAAGCTCAGCACCGAACCAAGGCCGGTAAAGGGGCCGCCGTAGTAGCCATGGTTCGCATTGATCCCGCTCCCGATCCCGCTCAGGATGTCGCCCGGGATAGACAGGACGATTGCATAGATCAGCCACGCGCCAAACAGGCCGATGCCTCGACTGAGATGGAACCCGGCCGGGGCGAGCTCTTGCCTCCCCGCTCGAAGGTTGTCGAACGTCATCAGCATCCAGCCCGCTGTCGCGATCAGGCCGACGATCGGGATGATCAGGATGAGTGCCTGAACAACGATCTTGCCGACCCATTCCCGATCGCGGAACGGGAAGCCGAACGCGTCGCCGACGCTGTTCACGACCGCAGTCTAAGGCCAGCAGCGCCGCGTTGACGGGGAGCACTTGTGGCCTCACGACACGATATCCTCAGCGACCTCGAGGTGAGCGATTCTGGCGCGGCAAACCTGAGCGATTCTGATGCGGCATCGGTGATCGACCCCGAGGCGCGCGCCTACCTGAACTGGTTGCAGGCGCTCGGCCTCCCGCCCCTCGCCGATCAGGGCGTGGAGGAGGCGCGCCGGCAGAATCGGATGCGCGCTCCCATGCTGGCCGGCGAGCCGGAGCCTGTCGCATCGATCGAAGACATTCGCATGCCAGGTCCGC
>VBIU01000095.1 GCA_005880945.1 Chloroflexota bacterium
GTGCGTCTCGAGGGTTGAAGCAGAACCGCAGATAGGCGACGACGTCCTTGACCTCGCGGCGCTCCCAGAAACGAACGCCGCCCACCAGCCGGTAAGGGATGCGGCGCCGCGCGAGCACATCCTCAAAGGAGCGGGACTGCGCGTTGGTGCGATAGAGCACGGCGAAATCCGAGTAGCCGCGCTTCTCGGTCTTGCGGAGGCGCTCGATCTCGTCGGCGACGAACTCGGCCTCCTCCACCTCGTTGTAGGCCTGCGTGGCGCACACCTTCTCGCCACCCGCGCGGTCCGTCCACAGCTTCTTCTCGGCGCGCTCGGGGTTGGTGCGGATGACGCTGTACGCGGCGTCGAGGATCGCCTGGCTCGAGCGATAGTTCTGCTCCAGGCGCACCACGTGCGCGTCGGGGTAGTCCTTGCGGAAGTCCAGGATGTTGCGCACGTCCGCGCCGCGGAAGCGGTAGATGGACTGGTCGTCGTCGCCGACCACGACCACGTTGCGGTGCTCGGCGGCCAGCAGGTTGACCAGCACGTACTGAGCGCGGTTGGTGTCCTGGTACTCGTCGACGAGCACGTGGCGGAAGCGGTCGCGCCACTTCTGGAGCGCCTCCGAATCCATCTCCAGCAGCTCGACCAGCTTCATGATCAAGTCGTCGAAGTCAAGGCCGCCGGAGCGGCGCAGCACCTCCTGGTACGACTCGTACACGCGCCTCACGATCTCGTCGTGGTAGCTGCGGTTGGGGTAATCGGAAGGCCCTCTCAGCTCGTTCTTGGCCGCCGAGATGGCGTTGCTCAAGGCGCCGATCGGGTACCGCTTGGGGTCGAGCTTCAGCTCGTCGAGCACGCGCCTCAGCGCGGCTCGCGTGTCGTCCTCGTCGAAGATCACAAAGCTCGGGACGATGCCGATGCGCGCGGCGTCCCGCCGCAGGATCTTGACAGCCGTCGAGTGAAAGGTGCCGACCCACATCTTGCCGGCGTCCTCGCCAACCAGCGACTCGACCCGCCCGCGCATCTCGCGCGCCGCCTTGTTGGTGAAGGTCACCGCCAGCAGGCGGTCTGGCCAGACGCGGCGGGTGGCGATGAGGTAGGCGATCCGCCGGGTCAACACCCGGGTCTTGCCGCTGCCGGCCCCGGCGAAGATCAGGAGAGGCCCCTCGTCGTGCATGACGGCCTCCACCTGGGGCGGGTTCAGCCCCTCCAGGAGGGCGTCGGCGCTGGGCGTGGGGGAATCGCTGGAGGACATCGAGAATCGAGTTTACCGGTGGCCCGGGAACGGGATCAGATAGGTCTTCCTAAGCCGCAGGAAGCGCCTACACGCATCGTTACACTGACCGTGGCCATGCTCCATGAGGTCGATTTCGGCATGCGCGACCGACTCTTCTACGAGCTTGCCCGCGACCTCAGCTCCTCCCTCGACGTCGAGGTCGTGCTGCGCAAGGTAATGGACCGCGTCATCTCGCTGATGAAGGCTGCGCGCGGCTTCATCGTCCTGGTCGACGCCACCGGAACAATGTCGGTGGAGATCTCCGGCGGGGACGCCGACCCGGGGAAGTCCAAGGAGTTCCTGGGCTCCCGGACGGTCATCGAGCACGTTGTCCGGACAGGTCAGGCGGTCGTCTCGACCGACGCCTCGCTGGACGACCGCTTCAAGGGCCAGCAGTCGGTGATCCTCCAGAACCTTCGCTCGATCATCGCCGTGCCGCTGGTCACCAAGGGCAGCGTGATCGGCGCCGTCTACGTCGACAACCCCTTCCGCGCCTCGATCTTCGAAGAGAAGGACAAGGAGTTCCTCCAGGCGATCTCCGACCTGGCCGCGATCGCCATCGACAACGCCAGGCAGTACGAGCGCTCGGAGTTCCTCCGCAACCTGTTCGAGCTCTACGTCAACAAGCAGGTCACCGACTACGTATTGGCCCGATCAGACCGCGAGACCAAGTTCCTGCCTGGCGAGCGCCGGCAGGTGACGATGCTGAACTCAGACATCGCCGGCTTCTCGGCGCTGTCGCAGTCGATGGAGGCGGAAGAGCTCGTCCAGTTCCTCAACGACTACTTCTCGCGGATGATCGAGGCCGTCCTGGAGCACGGCGGGAACATCGACAAGTTCCAGGGCGACGGCATGCTGGTCGTGTTCGGCGCGCCCAACCCGATGACCGACCACGCGGAGCGCGCGCTTTCCGCCGCCCGCACGATGGTGAGGGAGATCGGGAGCCTCAACCATGAGCTGGACAAGGCGGGCAAGCCGCAGATCTCGGTTGGGATCGGGCTCGACACCGGGGAGGTGGTGGCCGGCCACGTCGGGTCGGACAAGCGGATGGAGTTCACGCTCATCGGCGTGCCGGTCAACAACAGCTCGTACCTGTCGAAGGTGCGGCCGGCGAAGGTCCTGATGTCGGAGACGACGCGGGATGCGCTGCCCGCGGGCGTCGAGGTGATCGTCTACAAGCCCCTAATGCTCAAAGGTATGACCCAAAAGCAGCCCATCTATCAGTTGAAGATAGCCATCGCTGAGGAGTTGGCCTGAGCTCGGACCCCTCTCCCTAGCCCTTCTCCCCTTCAGGGAGAGGGAATGGGGCGCGTTATCCCTGGCAGGTCCAGCGGCCGGGGCCGTAGTGGCTGTACAGCCAGGCGGCGGCCTGGGCATTGGCCACAGGGTCAGTGCGTGGCTTGCTCGCCCACGGCGTCCCGGACCACGTTCCGGCCATGAACTGGAACAGGCCGGTGGCGCCGCTGTCCGTGTTGACCGAGTTGGGGTGGTAGCGAGACTCGCAGTAGGCGACGTTGATCGCCCACTGGACCGCCCGAGGGCCGAGCGGGCTGAACGCGTCGTTGATGATCTTGGCGATGTACGGAGGCGGAGGCGCGTGGTTCGAAAGCGCCGCGTAGCGGTCCGCCTCGGCCTTCGCCGCCGCCATCACCTTCAACTCAGCCTGGTATGCGGCCATGCCCTGCTGGAGCTCCTTGGCCCACGCCGCGATCTGCGCTTCTTGCTCGTCCAGAGCGCGCTGGTCGCGAGTCTGACGCACCACTGACTGGCGGTCGTAGGCGCTCAGCTGGGTGACGGCGACGCTCCCGCTCGAGTTCGCCGGGGCATCGAGGCGCGGCAGGATGATCGAGGCCAGCAGGACCGTCCACACCACGACCGCCCGAAACAGCGGCACCATCCCCTTGCGCTCCTCCTCGAAGTCGCCCTACCCCTGGGGCGCTGTTCAGGCCTGAGCTCGGAGCGGGACGCAGTGGCGGGACCGCTCAGGACGGAAGAAGCGACACCTTACCAGATGGGCGGCCGCTTTGTGCCGCCTTTTGGTGCCTCTTCTTTACGCCTAACGGCGCGCCAGGCGAGCCCTTGCAGGGCCCGGTTTTCCGCTTGGAAGACGCCCGGACCGGACAATTGACGTGTGAAGGTCGTTCTCCCGGAGCGCTTGAGGCCCATCGTCTCGCGACTTCCATCCGACCCCGAGATCGCCTGGTACACCGACACCGTCAGCTGCGTAGAGGCAATGCCTGGCGCGGAGGTGTTCTGGGTCGACTTCACCGTCAAGGACATCGGGCGAGCGATCGAGGCCGGCGCCGACCTGAAATGGATCACCACGGCGGGAACCGGCGTCGACGGATGGCCCCTGGAGATTCTGGAACGGCGAAAGCTGACTCTGACCAACGGAGCCGGGGTGGGCGCGATCCCCATCTCCGAATACGTGGTCATGGGACTTCTGGTGGGACTGAAGGGATTGCCCGCCTTGGTGCGCGCACAGGACCGGCGCACGTGGCTGAAACGGCCGCCGTCACTGTCCGAGATGTATGGGAAGCGCGCGCTGATCTACGGCTACGGGAGCATCGGGCGCGCCATCGGCGAGCGGCTGCGGGCGTTTGGAGTGACTGTGACCGGGGTGCGGCGCAGGCCGCGCAACGAGTCAGGGGTCATCGCCGCCGCCGGCTGGGAAGCGCGACTCCCCGAAACGGATCTGCTGATCCTGTCGGTGCCGCTGACCGGGGCGACGAAGGCGCTCGTGGGCAAGGCCCAACTCGCGGCCCTGCCCAAGGGCGCGTGGGTGGCCAACATCGCGCGTGGCGGCTTGATCGACGAGAAGGCGCTGATCGCGGCGCTCAGGTCAGGCCACCTTGGGGGTGCTTATCTCGACGTCACCGAGAAGGAGCCGCTGCCGCCGGACTCGGCTCTCTGGTCGATCCCCAATGTCATCCTCACTCCGCACAGCTCGTGGGCCACCGAGCACCTGCTGGAGCGCGCCGCGGAGATCTTCCTGGACAACTTCCGGCGATACCTGCTTGGAGGGCCGCTGAGGAATGTTGTCGATTTCGACGCGGGCTACTAAGCGGGCTACTACGTGTGGAAGTCCCCACCGGCGGGCTATGCCCGCCACCTCCCCGCGGGGCGGGGAGGACAACCTACGGCACTTCGGGCCACCTCCCCGCGGGGCGGGGAGGACAACCTAGATAGAGTCCCCTCCGGCCCTTCGGGCCACCTCTCCGTGCCGCTGGGAGGACAACCCTGCGCCGCCTCGGACTCGGTACGCCACGACTGGGGTGCTGAAGCCTTTTAGCTCCAGCTCCAGGCGCTCGGGTTCCAGGTGTCTCTCGCTCAGCCACTCTCTGACCCGCCGGTGCGCCTCTTCGCTCATCGTGACCTCGCCCGCGGGCGATATCGCCTGGAGCCTCGCCGCTAAGTTGGTGACCTCGCCCAGCACGCTCACGTTGGCGGACTCCGCCAACCTTCCGACCACCGCCGGCCCGACCGCGATGCCCGCCCCGACCGGCAGCCCAGCCAGCGACGCCTTGTCGATGATCGCGATCGCCGCCTTGAGCGCCTGCAGCGTGTGATCGACGCTTTGCCCTGACACGTTGAACGTGGCCATGATCGCGTCGCCGGCGAACTTGTCGATCAAACCGTGCTGCTTAGCGACCTCCTGCGATGCCCATCGTTGAAGCGACCCGATGCGCTCGAGCATGTCCGCAGGAGCGGTCGATCCGCTCAACGCGGTGAAGCCTCGAACGTCGGCGAACAGGACCGACACCATTCGCTCACCGGTGCTGACAGGTGTGGCATGCGCCAACGGCTGACCATCATCAGGGGCTTCGGCGATCTCGAGGCCGAGGCTCCTCGCGGTCTCGCGCGCGAGCCTCGCTGCCAGCCGGGCGCCGGCCCCCTCGGCATCCGAGGCGATCGCCTCGAGGCGCCGGAGCGCGGCTTCGGTGTCCCCTGATCGGGCTTCCGCTTCCGCGAGCGCGCGGCCCACATGCCAGGCGTCGAGGAGAAAGCCCTCCTCCCTGAAAGTCGCCTCAGCCCTGCCGAGATGTCGAAGGGCCTCCTCGACTCGCCCCTCGTACAGAGCCAGCCATCCAAACGCGGCGGCCGTTCGCGGATTCGTCTCAGCGGTCCCGTTGGCGGGCACACCCTCCATGAACGTCCGGAGCCACGCCGGATCAAGCGCTGCCCCTTCGGCCACGGCATCGGCTGGGGAGCCGAGGTCGGCCATGGCGGGCGCCACGGATTTGGCGTCAGCCAGCGCCTGTTGAGCGTCCCCCGCGGCCAGGTGCGTACGCACCCGCGCTGCACTGTCGTATGTGACGTCCTGGCCCTCGACGCGACTCGAGATCGGCGGCAATATCTGGACGGCTTCATCGGACATCAGTCCCTCGGCCAGCACGTGGGCGTGGAGCACGGCGGTTCGCCACAGCATCTTTTCGTGGCTCGTGTCCCGCGCTCTCTGGACGGCCCTCCTGCTCAGGTCGAGCGCCTCGCGGACGCGGCCCTGGTTGAGAGCCAGCATCGCTTGCAGATACGGCGGCCAGGCATCAGCGATCGAAGCTGAGTCGGCGATGCGCGTGCCCCATAGCTGGGCTGTACCGCCACGGCCGAGGTGCACAGCCATCCACACCGCGTTGTACACGGCATTGCCGATCTGAAAGTTGTAGCCGCCCTCGACCGCCGCCCGGTAGCTGTCGTCGATGTGCTTGAAACCCTCCTCGATCTGGCCGTTCGAGATCTTGGCCAGGGCCATGAAGTTCCACGACCACGCCAGGGCCATGCTTGCGCCGGCCGCGCGTGCGATCTCGGAAGCCCGCTCCGCGTATGCGAGGCCGGCGTCACCCCCTTTGTCGAACGTGGCCAGACCGGACAGGCGGATGTAGGCGATCGCCAGGGCCTCGCTGGGGCCGGCGGCCTCGAGCACGTCTCGAGCCTGTTCGAAATGCTCGCGCGCGAGGTCGGGACGCAGAAGCTCCCAGTAACAGCGACCGAGCTGAATGCGAGCAGCCGCTGCTTCCAATGGAAACCCGGCTGCGTCGAGGTCGGCAATGCCCTGCTCGAGCAGTCCCTTGGCCGCCGTCGGTTCGGTGTTGTTCCAGTAGGCATCGCCGGCTCGACACAGCAGGCGACCCCGTTCAGCCCGATCCTTCACATGCGGGGCCGCGCGCTCCAGCAGCGCGGCGGCGTCTCGATAGGCGCGCGCCTGGATCGCTTCGTCCGCCGCCGCAACGCACATGCCGACCGCTTCGTCGAACTTGCCCGCCAGCAACAGGTGGTGAGCGAGGTCGACGGACGCCCTGTCCGGGTGCGATGCGAGCACCTCAGCCACGCGCGCGTGCAGCTGCTGGCGGCGCGGCACGACCATGTCCTCGTAGACGGCCTCGCGCGTCAGCGCGTGGCGGAACTGATACCGGCCGTAGTGGGCGCCGTCCTCCTCGAGCAGCTGGAATGTGACGCATGTCTCGAGGGCGGCGAGCACGGCGGCCCGGTCGACTCCTGTGACGTCCGCGAGGGTGCCGAGGTCGAACGAGCGGCCCATCACAGACGCGGCCGAAAGGACGGCGACCTCGTCGCGGCTCAGACGCTCCAGGCGGTGCAGGATCGTGTCACGAACGGTGCGCGGGATTCGCATCTCGCCGAGGGCCTTGCGATCCCACCCACCGTCTGTGCGAAAGATGTCACCTCGATCGATGGCATCGCGGAGCATCTCCTCTATGACGAACGGGTTGCCTTCGCTGCGGTCGTGGAGAAAGTCGCGGAACTCCTCGCTGACCTGTGCCTCCTCGAAGATGGAGCACACGATGTCCGCGACCTCGGGCGGCCCCAGAGCCTTCAGCTCGATGAGGTGAACCTGGCCTGATCGCCGCCAACCTTCGATGGTGGGCAGCAGGGCGTGCTTCCGGTGCATCTCGTCGGTGCGATAGGTCGCGAGGATCAAGACATTGGTCGAACGCAGGCGGCGGGTCGCGTAGTCCAGCAGCTCCCGCGTCGCGGGGTCGGCCCACTGGAGGTCCTCGAGGATGAGCAGAAGGGCGCCTGACCTCGCGGCATCGCGCAGCAACACCAGGATGGACTCGAACAGGCGCAGCTTGGCCTGCTGCGCATCGTTTCCGGCCGGCGCCGCACCCCCCATCTGCGGGAAGAGCTGCGCCAGCTCGCCGGCGGCGGTGCCGAGACGCTCACGCAGCGCGCCCACGTCCTCCCGCGCCAGGTGATTCCCGATCGCCTCCAGGAAAGGTAGGTAAGGGAGCGACAGCTCAGCCTCGCTGCATGCGCCGGACACGACTACACAGCCGCTGCGACGCGCTCGCGCGGCGAGCTCGTTGACCAGGCGGGTCTTGCCCATCCCCGCCTCCCCGCCGACGATGACCACTCCCCCATCCCCTCGAAGGGCAGCCAGGAGCGCGTCCTCCAGCAGGGAGATCTCGGCCTCGCGGCCGACCAGGTCTTCGCAGAGGACTCGGGCGAGGGCCATCTCTAAAACAGGTTAGTGAGCTGCTTGCGCAGAAGCTTGCGGCCGCCTGGCTGGTCCCGGTACGCGGGCATCAGCTGCTTGATTCTCTGGAAAGCGGCCGCGGTCAGGGATTCGGGGTCGTGGCCGGCCGAACTGAGCGGTTCGCCGATGACGACACGGATGCGCTTGCGGAACCAGAGGTCTTTCGTGCCCGACAGCGCCACCGGGACGACGGGCACCCCGGCTTTGATCGCGAAGTGGGCGAAGCCCTTCTTGAAAGGAAGGAGCTCGCCTTCGGCCGGCCCGTAGTTGGCCTCGGGGAAGATCGCCACGGACCCGCCCAGCGCGAGGCACCGGTCAACGTGACGGAAGAGGGCGGGGTCGCCATGCCGCTCCTGCACTACCGGCACGAAGCCTCCGGTCGACCGCACGAGGAACCACTGCACCTTGCGGGTGACCAGGATGGTGGGGTTGGCCAGGAAGTGGAGGCGCGGCTCGATCGGGAGGAGCATCAGGAGCGCGAACTCGTCCAGCCAATTGAGGTGGTTGGCGATGACCACGTAGTTGCCGGGGCGCGGAACGTTGCTCAGCCCTTCCACCTGGAAACGGAAACAGAGACGCATGAGCGGGATGGCGACCATCCGCACGATTCGATAAGGCACGTTGGCCTTAGGGCTTACGGGGAGCAGGTCGGCGGGTGGGAGCGCCGCCTGGGCCATCGCGGCTAGGTCCGGCGCTGGACGGCCACGCCCGTTACGCCATGCGATGCGCGGCGCAGGCCATAGAAAACCCAGCCGAGGCCGGCCGCCCACAGGATGTAGGCGACGGCCGCCGCGACGCCGGCTGCCCGCATCGTGTCGGCATCGCCAAACCAGGTGGTGATCGCGATGGCGATGAAGCCGGCGCCGGTCAGCAATCCCAGCAGGTCGACCAGCGCCGGAAACGGCTCAGCGCCAAAGCCGAGGAGGGAGGCGACGGTGATCCAGATGCCGATCACCGCCAGCGGCCACGCGGTCCATTGGCCGTAGGCGGAGCCGGTAAGGACGTCGGCCACCGCCAGGATCTGCAGGACGAGCAGGATCAGTACGGCCACCACTCCCCAGAATCCCGCGAACAGTCCCCAGGCCGGAGCTCGCATCGGATGGCTGAACAGTCCGATCGTCACCGGCAGGAGGAGAACTGTCCACGCGAGCAGCAACCAGGCGCGGCCGCCCGTCCACCCGAACAGCTCGCTCACGACAGCTGCTGCCAGGGCCACGATGGAGAGGTAGGTGAAGACGGATGACCAGCGCATGTCGGGCTCGAAAGTTATCGCATTGAGGCGCCGCGCGAGCGCCCGGGCTACGGCCGGCGACCTGCTAGGGCTCTAGCGGCCACCACTGCAGCATGCGGTTGTAGGTGCCCAACGCGGCTTCCACCGCGTGGATCGCGGTGGTCAGCGCTGCTTCCTGACCGGACGAGATCTTGCCCGTCTTCAGGTCTGAGCGGACCTCGTTCAGGAAGGCGCTCATCTGGTTGTGGCTTGCGTTGCTGTCGCCGCGGGCCGCCGACGCGCTCGCCGCGTTCAGCTTGGCGATGAGGCTGTTCTTCTGGCCCTTGGTGAGTGTCGAGATGGCGTTCACATAGTCCGCGATGGAGCCCAGGGCTTCCTGCGGCGATTGCACGATTACGGTCCCGGTCGCCACGTCGGATCCCCCGTCCTTGTCCCTGACCGTCAGCGACACGTGGTAGGTGCCGGCGGCGTTGTAGGAGTGCGTCCACTGATACGTGTGGGTGTCGGCAGTCCCTGGGTCGGTGAAGGTACCGCTGAAACCAAGCGTCTCGTCCGGTGTCTTGACCAGCGACGTCGTGGTGCCGGCGGAGAAGCTGGTGATGGTCGGCGGAACGTTGAAGACGTTGACCGTCACCGAGGCGGTGTCCCACATGTTGCCGTCGTCGGTTGCCCTGACGGAGACGGTGTAGGTTCCGTTGTCGTCAGGAGTGAAATGCCAGCGGCCGCTAGTTCCCGAGCCGCTTGCCGGGTATGTGATGCCGTTCTTGGTGACGGTCCAGCCGTAGTTGAACCCGGCAGCGTTGTCCTGGGCGCTGGGGCTTGTCGCGTCGCCACTCAACGAGACGGGGGTGCCCTCAGGGCTCGAGGTGGTGGCGGCGCTAACTCTCGCGACAGGCGCCGCCCCCACCACTGTGACGTTGAACGGGGTGCTCGAGGTGTGGCCGTGGCCGTCGTCGGCCGTGATGGTGATGCTGCGCATCCCCGCCTCGTCGGTCGCGGGCGCTGCCCAGGCCCACGTCCCGGCTCCGGTCTTGGTGACTGAGCCTGACGACGCCGTAAGGGTGACGTTGTCGCCGTCGGGATCCGAGAAGGTGCCGGTGTTTGCCGCGGGAGAGCCCTCGTTCGCCGACACGGCTGCGTGGTCGCCGCCCACCGCCGGCGGGCCGTTGGGGACGATGACGTTCGTGACAACCCACGTCTGGAAGGCGAGGTCTCGGGTCGGCGAGGCGGTCCAGGCGCAACCCTGGCAGGCGAGCAGCTGCTGGCCGCCGCTGTAGGTGTCGAATGTGTTGCCCCACCAGAAGGCGTTGCCGACCTTCGTAGTCCACACGATGGCGTACTGGGTGCCCTGGGTGACAGGGAACGCGGGGCTGATGGCGAAGTTGTGGAGCGGGTTGCCGAAGGGGTAGGTGATCTGGATCGGCGTCAGTGTCGCCGGCCACTGGGTGCCGCCGTTTGGCGAGCCGGTGGCGCCGACCGTGCGGATCTCGAGCCAGCCGGTCACGAGGTTGGAGTGCGTCTCCAGGGCCAGCGAGACCTTGTCGAGCTGGCCTGTGGTGCCGGCGGTGAAGGTCTGCGCCATCACCTTGGTGCTGTTGATCTGGTTTGGAACCGTCCCTGCCGGGATGGTCTGGTCGAGGGCGTCGGTCGCGGCCAGGCCGGAGGCGGGGACCGCCAGCAGGAGCCCGGCGGCCAGCCCGGCGCCAAGCGACCAGCGAGGCACCCTGCCCCGAGGGCTGCCCGACCTGCGGATGCGGCCAAACCGATGGCTCATGCCAATGACGACGCAGGAGATTCGCGATTCCTGCGCAGGATAAACGGCGAGTTTGGAGCCCGGCGTCTGGCAGGAGCTTTTCCGAGTGGTACCGACCCACCCGGGAGCCATAACTTATGTTCCGGCTCGGAGTTAGGGCCTACATGAGGGTTGCCGTTCTCGCAGTGGTGCTGATCCTCGCCGCATGCAGCAGCCCTTCGAAGGCGCAATCCTCCCCCCAACCCAGCGCCGCGCCCACCCCAATCCTGGTGACTCCCAGCGCCCCGGCCGCCGCCGCCAAGCTCACCTGGGCAGCTCCGGTACGCGTCGACCACCAGCCGCAGTTCGCGGGGATTGGCCTGTCAGCCGTGTCCTGCCCGGGCATTCACCTGTGCGTCGCCGTGGGCGGCAATGTGCTTACCTCTACCAACCCCACCGGCGGGGCAGGGGCCTGGGCTGCGACCAAAATAAGCGGCGCCAATTCCTTGAATGGCGTGTCCTGTCCGACCATTCACCTCTGTGTCGCAGTGGATGCCGCGGGTAACGTGCTCACGTCCAGCAATCCCACAAAAGGGGCGGCAGCCTGGAAGGTGACCCACGTCGACGGCCCAGCCGGCTGCCCGCCGCCGACAGAAGGCTTGGCGCGATGCTTCCTTGGCGGCGTGGCATGTCCAAGCACCATCCTCTGCGTGGCCGTAGACCAGGGCGGCAATGTTGTCATTTCGAAGAACCCAACCGGCGGCGCCACGGCCTGGAAGGTAACCCACGTGGCCGGAACCGCCCTACTGAACGGCGTGTCCTGTCCCACCCCCACCCTGTGCATCGCCGTAGGTGACAACGGCAGCGTAGCGGTCTCGACCAACCCATTCGGGGGATCGGCGGCCTGGAAGGTAACTCACTTGGGCGGTGGTGGCTTCCTGGCCGGCGTGTCCTGTCCCACCATCAGCCTCTGCGTCGCCGTGGACGACATCGGCAACGTGATCATCGGAACCGCGGTCGCGATTGCATCGACGAACCCCGCGTAGGGCCCCGTCGCCAAAAAAATCGGGCTGTGCCGGCGCAGGGATTTGAACCCTGGACCATCGGTTTAAAAGACCGCTGCTCTGCCAAGCTGAGCTACGCCGGCATGGCGTGACGCCGCCGAGCGCCGGCCGGCAGCACAGCAGTTTTACAGCAACCAGCCCTGGAAGCGTGAGTGCGCCTTTGGCGCTGTCGGGTGGGCTTAGCCGCCGCCCTCATCGAATGGGCTCTCCGCCGTGAAGACGCTGCCCAGGTCGTTGACCGCCGCGTCACGGCTGCTCAGTGCCGCCAAACCGAAGCGGTGCTCGATCGTCGCGAGGATCGAGGTGGTGTCGTACTGGGTGTGGTCGACGACGAAGTTCCCGTGCAGGAACGACGACACGATCAAGGCGGGGATGCGGGTCCCGGGTCCCCACAGGTCATGCGCTCCGGCCGTCCCACCCTGGCCCGGCGGCACCGCGTGGTCCCACTGGCCGCCGAACTCGTCGTAGGTGACCACGACCATCGTGTCCTTGCGGCAGCTGCTGTTGTCGATCGCCTTCAGGAGGTTGACCAGGTGGTCGCTGCCGCGGCTTTCGCTCGTGTAGCCGGGGTGCTCGTTCTCGAGCCCGACCGGTTTGACGAAGCTCACCGAGTTGAGCTGGCAGCTCTTGGCGGAGCTGCCGACGAGCTGGTTGAACTCTGCTTCATCCCTCAGGTGCGTGCGGCCGGGAGTGTTTGGCGCAAAGCTTGCGTAGTAGTTCAACGGTTGGTGGTGGAACTGGAAGACCTTGTTCGGGCAATACGGAAAGACGGGGTTGGGGGTCGAGTCAGGGTCGGCGCAGGTCGTGCCGTTGCCGTTGGTCCAACCGGGGGCGCCGGCGTCGCCGTCAGCGTTCGACCAGCCACCCGAGTACCAGGCCCAGCTCACTCCAGCGGCGCTGAGCTCGTCACCGATCGTCGTGCCAGTCTGCGGCGGCAGCTTGATGGGGTTTGAGCTCGTCGGCTGGTAGGTGGGCTGGATCGTGTTGACGGCGTAATCGCCGCAGGCTCGACCTGGAACCGCGGATGGGCAAACCTGCGTAAGCGCGCCGTCCCTAACCGTACCGGTCGCGTGGTAAAGGGCGTAGTTGTTGGGCATTCCGTTGGAGTCGATGATCGAGTGCTGTGTTGCCGGTGCTCCCGACCATGTGGGCGACGCCGCCGCGACCAGCCACTGGTGGTTGAGGAACGAGCCGCCGAACGCCGACTGGAAGAAGTCATCGGCGATCGCGTAGTGGGGGTGCGCCGGGCTGTGTAGGTACGTGTAGATAGGTAGAGCGGTGGTGTCGTAGTAGCCCATCGCCAGCCCGACCGCGTCGCTGCCCGTCACGTAATGGTTCTGGGCGCCGTCGTTGAGCTGGTACTGCTCCTGGTAGAAGCGGTGCACGATGTCGCGAGTGCAGCCGCCGGGCAGGTTGCTGTCACTCGGCGGGAGGCCGTTGGGGGCGAAGACTCCGGGCTGCGGGCAGGTCCGCGCGTCCTTCGGGATAAAGGCCTCGATGCCGAACGGATCGTTCGGGAAATGGCTCGTGAACGTCGTCGCGGTGGTCGTGTCTGCGCAGTCGGCCGGCTGCGGTGGCGAGGTGAGGTTCACATCGTTCTGCAGCAGGCACGTGTAGGGCGTTCCGGGCGTTGTGCTGGTGCCCTGTCCGATCTGGGACGTGTGGGCGGCGTCCGCATTGGCCCGCCCGTTGACGCCTTCCCAGCCTCCGTAGAGGTTGTCGAAGCTGTGGTTCTCCTCGTAGACGACCACGATGTGCTTGATCGCCCCCAGTCGGTCGCCGCCGCTTTCCGCGGACGCAGCTGTCGGCCAAACAATGAGGCTGATTACATCGAACATGGCTGCCAGGCGCCAAGACATAGGAAACCTCCCCTCGCGACTACCCTTCCGGCTCCTCGTCGATGTTGACAGAGGTCGGTTAACGCTGGGTAGAGTCTCGGAGAAGGAAGAAGCAGGCTACGGTTCGTAGGCGGCTTGACAATTCAGTCGCTGCGCGCCACCTCCGTGCGCTGCGGGAAGGACTCCCTCAGGTCCGACCCCTACCATGATGGCCGTGAAAGCCTGG
>VBIU01000054.1 GCA_005880945.1 Chloroflexota bacterium
GGTGGCGCGGCTGGTACACCCCGAGCTTTCCGCCGCCTGGCAACTTGATGAACGCCAGACGTCCCCAGGGTTCGTCGTAGAACCGGGGTTCGACTGTGACTCCTTTTCTCGTGAGCTCCTTCACTGCGGCGTCGATGTCACCGCACATGAGAAAAAGTTCGTGACCCGGTTTTCCTGGCTCAGCGGGATGGACGGCAACTTCGGCAGGCGGAAGCGCGAAGATTAGCCAACCGCCGCCCGCGTCTACGTGATGCAGCCCAAGCACTTCCTTGAAGAATGTTCGATCGGCCTCAGGGTCGTGGCTGTAGATGATTGCGTGAGCCCCATCAATCATTTCACCCCATCTCCTTAAGACTCCGCGTCTCTAGGACTCCCTCAAGCCCGGACGTTGCAGCTCCGTACGCTCATTGTCTCACCCACCCCGGGGCTTGCCGCAAGGCCCCCGCTCCGTGCGACGCTGGCGCCTCATTCTTGCGCGGAGGTTCAGGAGGATGACCGTGCATTCGGTGGTGATCGCCGGGGGAGGCCCGACAGGGCTGATATTGGCGGGCGAGCTGGCGCTGACGGGGGTCGACGTCGCCATCATCGAGCGGCGCGCCAGCGAGGACCTCGTCGGCTCGCGCTCGGGCGGTCTGCACTCACGCACCATCGAGGTTTTCGATCAGCGCGGAATCGCTGATCGGTTCCTCTCGCAGGGGCAGGTGGCCCAGGTCGCGGGGTTCGCCTGGATCCGTTTGGACATCAGCGACTTTCCCACCCGCCACAACTACGGGCTCGCGCTGCGGCAGGAGCACATCGAACGCATACTCGCCGGCTGGGTCGGCGAGCTCGGGGTGCCGATCTACCGCGGACGTGACGTGACCGGTTTCGCGCAGGACGACGCCGGCGTCGACGTCAAGGTGTCCGACGGCCAGTCGCTTCGGACCCAATATCTCGTCGGGTGCGACGGCGGACGAAGCCTGATCCGCAAAACAGCCGGCATCGAGTTCCCCGGCTGGGATCCGACCGCCAGCAGCCTGATCGCTCAGGTCGAGCTGGCCCAGGAGCCGGAATGGGGCCTCCGCCGCGACGCTGTTGGCGTCCATGCTCTGTCCAGGTTGGAGGATGGCCCGGTGGGGATCCTGGTCACCGAACAGCACCTCGGACACACCGATGAGCCCACCCTGAGTGATCTCAGCGAGGCGCTCATTGCCGTGTACGGGACCGACTACGGGGTCCACAGTCCCATCTCGATCTCCAGGTTCACCGACACGACACGGCAGGCCGCCTCCTACCGCGACAGGCGGGTGCTGCTGGCCGGCGACGCCGCACACGTGCATTTCCCGGTGGGTGGACAGGGCCTCCAGATCGGTGTTCAGGATGCCGTGAATCTGGGATGGAAGCTGGCCCAGGTCGTCAAGGAGACATCGCCCGAAAGCCTTCTGGATACCTACCATGCCGAGCGCCACCCGGTCGCTGCCCGCGTGTTGCGCAACACCATGGCGCAAACCGCGCTCCTCCGCAGCGACGAGCGTACCGAGGCCTTGCGCGGCACCATGTCCGAGCTGCTGAACATGGACGAGCCTCGCAAGCGGATCGCCGCGATGATGTCTGGCCTGGACGTTCATTACGACCTCGGTGAGGGCCACCCGCTGCTCGGGCGCCGCATGCCCGATCTCGACCTGGTCACCGCCAACGGCCCGGCGCGGGTATTCACCCTCCTGCACGATGCCCGGCCTGTGCTGCTCAGCCTCGGTGAGCCCGGGGGCTTCGACATCACGTCGTGGGTGGATCGAGTTCAGTTGATCGAAGCCAAATCCGTTGGTACGTGGGAGCTTCCAGTACTTGGCGCGGTCAGCTCCCCCACCGCCGTGCTGATTCGGCCCGACGGACATGTCGCCTGGGTGGGGGATGGGACAGATTCAGGATTGCGCGACGCGCTGACCACCTGGTTCGGATCACCAAGACGCGACGCGATGCTCGGCCCAACCGAACGCCGCATGGAGTAGACGTCGACAGCACGGGAACGCGGTTATGCCGGCCATGGGAAAGCCGCAGTCGGCGCCAGCGTTTGTGGATTCAAAGCTAGGCCAAAAGGCCGACAGCAGCTCACTCTTTGCGAGCGGCCACAACGGTAAGTAAGGCTGTTCAGGTCACATAATGTGGCGACGTACTTGGCGTGCGCGCTCGACGCAACGGAGACGCGCAACGAGATGCAGAGCCATGGCCAGCCGACATGCCGGCTATGACGTATTGAAGGGAATGAGCGGAGATGGCTGACGAGCACGAGCCGGGTGCCTACCTGAGAGCGACGCTCGAAAGCCAGCCGCGGGAGCTGGCGAGGCTCCTCGCAGACGGCTCCGCGGCTGCGGCCGCAGAGCGGCTGCGCGATGCGTCCCGCATCTTCCTGGTCGGGACCGGCACCAGCTTCCACGGCGCGCTCGCGGGCCAGTACATCCTGCGCAGCGCCGGGCGCGAGGCCTGGGCTGTGCGCGCGTTCGAGTTTGCGAAGTACCCGCCCCGTTTTCGCAAGGGTGACGGGCTGGTCCTGCTCAGCCATCGGGGAAACAAGCGTTTCAGCCGCGATTCGCTCGACCTCTTCAAGGACTTCGGCGAGCGCTGGATCGTTATCTCGGGTGAGGGCTCGACGCTGGAAGGCGAAGGCGTCGTCCGGACGGTGGAGCAGGAGAAGTCCCCGGTGCACACCGCCAGCCACACCGGCGCTATGTTCCGGCTCGCCCAGATCGCCTCGGCGCTCGGGCACCCCGCGTGGAAGTCGCAGTTGGGAGGTGTGCCCGATGCCGTGGCAGCGTGCGTGGCGCTGCAGAGCGAGGTTGCGGTGGCGCTGCGAAGCTTCGACCTCGAGCGCAGCATGCACTACATCGGCGGCGGCCCTGCGCGGGCGACCGCGTACGAGGGGGCGTTGAAGATCCGCGAGGCAGCCCATCGCGTCGCCGCCGAAGGGCACGACCTGGAGGGAATACTGCACGGCCCGCTGATCAGTGTGCAGCCCGAGCACGCGGCCGTACTGGTCGCGCAGCCCGGGCCCTCCATCGAGCGGGCGCGCGAGGTGGCTGAGGCCCTGGCTGAGATCGGGACCCGGGTGCTGGCGGTCGGCCCCGAGGCTGCTTCGGTGCCGGCGCGCCACCGAATCATCACGCCGCTGCTGGACGAGGTGCTGGCGCCCATCGTCAACGTCGTACCGCTGCAGTGGCTGGCCTACGAGGCCTCTTTGCGGCTGGGCGTGAACGCGGACAGCTTCCGCCGCGACGAGCCCACCTACGCGGCGGCGCAATCGAAGTTCAAGCTCTGACGAAGAGAGATGCGGCCACGGCCGGGCCCGATCGAAGACGATCAGTCCAGTGCGCCACCAAAAAGCGAGCGCGCGATCACGACGTTCTGAATCTCGCTGGTGCCGTCCAGATATTCGGCCATCTTCGCTGCCGCTAAGTGTCTCCCGATTGTCGAATCAATCAGGAAGCCACGGGCTCCCATGACCTGCATGCACGTCACCAATCCGCTAACCGCTGCGGCGGTAGCAAATTTCTTGGCTTGTGCAGCTTCCAGGGTTGCCGAGAGATTTTTATCTGCCGCGGCGGCAGCGCGATAGGCCAACAAGCGCGCCGCTTCGCGCTGGGTTGCCACATTCACCAGCTCCCACTGGAGACCCTGGAAACTTCCAACGAGCTGCCCGAATGCCTTTCGCTCTGAGACGTAGCCAATCGCTCGCTCAAGGCCGGCCTTCAAGATTCCGCAGCATTGCGCGCTGACGAAGATTCTTGCCGATGTGATCCCCTGCATTGCAACTTTGAATGCTTCCCCAGGTGCTGATATGAGGTCATCGGCAGGCACTCGACAGTCCCGAAGCAAAATTCCGGCAGTACCCATAGCGTGGCCGCCCATCAGCTGGTAGGGATCGGTGACTGTCAGTCCCTCGGCCTCCCGATCTACAAGGAATGCTGCGATTCCCCGCCACCCGGCCGCAGCATCTGTCTGCGCCCAAACCGCGAAAAGATCAGCCCCCGCTGCATTGGTCACCCATGCTTTCTCTCCGTTCAGCACCCAATCTTTTCCTGCGCGGTCGGCCTTGCACTGAATGGCGGCCGCATCGCTGCCTGCAGTTGGTTCCGTCATGCAGAACGCAGCAATCGCATCTCCGGACAGAAGCCGAGGCAGCCATCTGTCTTGCGCTTCTTGGCTGGCGCGCCTGCTGACGAGGTTTGCGATGTTGTTGTGGACTTCGAGAGAGAATGCGTGAGCGAAGCATCCTTCGGCGACCTCTTCATAAACGCGAGCGGCGGCTACCGTGCTCAAACCGCTGCCACCATGTGTCCGCCCTACCTGTAGACCAAGCAGTCCATATTTGCTCGCCAGGCGGATCGTAGAGATTGCGGTTTCACGCCTGACCTCGATGCCGTCCGCAACTGGCGTGACGTGTACGTCTCGAAACGTGCGGGCAGCTTGTACAGCTTGCTTCTCGTCCGACGCGAGAGCGTCATCCACATCAACCAGAACATCAGTGTGGGCGGCCACCATTTCTCAACGACTCCTGCTTATAGAGCTTGCCGACCAACGTCTTGGAATCGAGTCAAGAAATCGTACCGCTAGGGAACCGCGGCGGAACTTCCGTCAGGAAGGGTTTGACACAGAGCGTGGGGCGGACTACGTTTTAGCAGACGCTGCGCTCCTTGGGGCTGGTGCGCATGTCCAGCACCGTCATCTCCAGGGAATTACGGCGATCTGGAGGTACACCATGCAGACGGTAGAGCCAGCGGTCGCGACGACCCGGCATCCGCTCGACCCGCTGACGTCCGACGAGGTGCGGGCGGCGTCAACGATCCTCAAGAAGGAGCGGGGCCTCGACGCCGGCCACCGCTTTGTGTACGTGATGTTGAACGAGCCGGCCAAGAAGGACGTGCTCGCCTGGAAGCCCGGCAACGGCGCCCAGCTCGATCGCCAGGCGTTCGTCATCCTCCGTGACCGCACGAGGCGCAAGACCATCGAGGCGGTCGTCTCCCTCACCCGGGAGAAAGTCGTCAGCTGGGACGAGATCAAGGGCGTGCAGTCCTCGATCATGCTCGAAGAGTTCATGACGGTGGACGACGTGGTCCGCAAAGACCCACGCTGGCAGGCGGCCCTGCGCAAGCGCGGAGTGACCGACTTCGACATGGCGATCACCGACGCCTGGTCCTGTGGCTACTACTCCGAAGACGATGCCGCTGAGAAGGGTCGCTTCTGCCGGCCGCTGACCTGGATCCGGCCGGGCCCAGGGGAGCACGTATATGCGCGACCCATCGAGGGACTGATAGTCAAGTTCGACCTGGACAAGATGGAGGTCATCGACGTCGAGGACCATGGTGTGGTGCCGGTACCGCCAAAGAAGGCCAACTACACGGCCGACAGGATCTCGGATCCGGACAACGTGCCCTACTTTCCGGACGGCGTGCGCAAGGACCTCAAACCACTCGACATCGTCCAGCCCGAAGGCACCAGCTTCCAGGTCATTGGGAACCAGGTCAGGTGGCAGAAATGGAGCTTCCGCATCGGCTTCAATCCTCGCGAAAGCATGATTCTCTACACCGTCAGCTACAACGACAGGGGCACGGAGCGACCGATCCTATATCGGGCCTCATTGGCCGAGATGTTCATCCCCTATGGCGACCCGGCGCCCAATCAGTACCGCAAGAACGTATTCGACATGGGCGAGTACGGCGTCGGCATGATGAGTAACAGCCTGGAGCTCGGCTGTGACTGCCTCGGCGAGATTCGCTACTTCGACGGCATCGTGAACGACAACGACGGCGGTCCGGTGCCCATCACCAACGCAATCTGCTTGCACGAAGAGGACTTCGGCATGCTCTGGAAGCACAAGGACTTCCGGACGGAGGAGACCGAGGTCCGACGCTCTCGCCGGCTCGTGCTGTCGACGGTCGCCACCATCGGCAACTACGAGTACGGCTACTTCTGGTACTTCTACCAGGACGGCGGCATCGGCTACGAAATCAAGATGACCGGCGTGATGTCCAACGGCGCGGTGGCGGAGGGCGTCACCCCCAAGCACGGCGCGCTGGTCGCTCCGGGCGTCTACGGCCCGCACCACCAGCACTTCTTCAGCATCCGGCTGGACATGATGGTGGACGGCCTCAAGAACACCGTCTACGAGTGCGACAGCGAGGGCCTGCCGCCGGGGCCGGACAACCCGTACGGCAACGCATGGATCGTGAAGGAAACGCCCTTCAAGCGCGAGTCGGAAGCGCAAAGCATCATCAACCCTCTGGCAGCTCGGTACTGGAAGATCGCCAACAACAGCAAGCGGAATGCAGTGGGTGAGCCCGTCGCCTACAAGCTGATGCCGGGCGATAACGTACTTCCCTTCTACCAGCCCGACGCCCATCCGATCCAGCGTGCGCAGTTCACGACCAAACACCTCTGGGTGACCAAGTACGACCCTGACGAAATGTTCGCCGCGGGTGATTACCCGAACCAGCACCCGGGAGGCGCCGGCCTGCCGGAGTTCGTGAAGAGCGACAGCAAGCTGGAGGAAGAGGACGTGGTCCTCTGGTACACCATGGGCGCGCACCACGCGGTGCGCCCCGAAGAGTGGCCGGTGATGCCCGTGAAGTACATCGGGTTTCACCTTCTGCCCCACGGCTTCTTCGACGGGAACCCGTCCTTGGACGTGGCGCCGTCACACCCGGCGCATCACGGCCACCACAACGGGCACTAGAAAGGGGGAAGCAAATGTCCGATGTCGCCAAGCCAGTGGGGTCTACCAATCCGCCAGCCTCACCCGGCGGTGGGGCGGGGCTGCGAAGGAACATCCTCTCGATGCCCGAGGTGCTCACCCAGTCGGTGGCCAACGCCGCGCCGAGTGCCGCCGTCTCGGTTCTGCCTGCGATTGCCTTCATCTACGCGGGGAACGGCGCCTGGCTGACGTTCGTGATCGCCACCGTCTCAATGGTCCTGATCGGTTACTCGGTGAGCATCTTCGCCCGCCGGTTTGCGTCGGCGGGCTCGTTCTACGTCTACAACACGAAGGCCCTCGGCTCCGCCGGCGGCTTTGCCTCGGGCTGGGCACTGGTCCTGGGCTACGTCTTCACCGCGATGGCCACGACCTGTGGCGTGGCGATTTACCTGGGCGCCTTCTTGACCCAGATCGGACTGCCTGGCGGAACCACCGGCGCCATCCTGCTGATGATCGCGATCGACGTAGCGGTCGCGAGCTGGTTCGCGTATCGAAGCATCGGTTTGTCGGCCAGGATGTCCCTCGTGCTCGAGGCCGTTTCGATGTCGATCATCCTCGTGCTCTTCGCTATCGTCTTCGTGCGAAAGGGGATCTCGACAGACGTCCTATCCCTCAAGGGCATGCCGAGCGCCGGTATCGGTCCCGGGATCGTGATCGCCATCTTCGCCTTCGTCGGCTTCGAGAGCGCCGCATCACTCGGGCTCGAGGCGAAGAACCCTTACCGGACGGTGCCCATGTCGGTGATCGTCAGTGCCGTCCTCGTCGGAACGTTCTACATCATCGGCACCCTGGCCCAGAGCACCGGGTTCGAGGGCGCCAAGGTCGGGTTCGACAGCGCTCCGGCGCCACTGTTTGACCTCGCCGGGCTCATGGGAGTGTCCTGGTTCGGCTATGTGATGAACCTCGGCATAACGGCCAGCAACTTCGCCTGCACGCTGGCCTGCATCAACGCAGGCTCGCGGATGGTGTATCAGATGGGCCAGGACGGAATGATCCTTGGCGCGGCCGGGCGTTCGCATGCGACCAACCAAACGCCCCACATCGGGATCTATCTGGTGATACCACTCATGGTGCTCGGTCCCTTCGTCATCATCCTGAGCGGGCATGGTCCGCTCGACGTCATCAACTGGATGGGCACCACAGCGACTTTCGGATTCATGCTCGCCTACCTCTTGGTGGCGATCGCGGCGCCGCTCTACCTCTACCGGCGGGGAGAGCCGTACATCGCCCCGCTCGTGGTGGGGATCATCGGCTCGCTGATCATGCTCTACGTCTATTACGCAAGCGTGTGGCCGATCCAGCCCATGCCGGGACCGCTCTGGCCGATCATCTTCGTCGCCTGGATGATCATCGGGTTCGCCTGGTACTTCGTCGTCAGGTCGCGGTCTCCCCACGTGATGGCGCAGGTCGGTGCCATCCACGAGACCAACGAGGCGATGGTAGGAGCCCGGCGCTAGGTCCGGCCCTTACCAAGAGGCGGCGGGAACGATGCCCGTCGCCTCTTCTCTTTTCTCCTACCCCAGGGCGGTCAGGGTTGTCGCAAACAGCTCGGGAAAGGTCGTCATTCCCGACTCGACGCCGAAGTGTTTCCGGCCCTCAAAGAGGCGCGTGTGGGCGCCCAGCCTTTGCTCGAAAAGGCCCTGGTTCTCGAGTGACACGAACGGGTCATCGGTGGAGAAGTAGGCGGTGAGCTCCGGCAAGCGGCTGCGAACTCGGGCAAAGTCGATTGGGGTGTCGATCCAGGGCCCCGCGATCGCCTCCTCGTCAGCGGACAGGTTGGAGAGAACGAACCAGGGCGCCACAAGTACGGCGCCCCGCACCGTGACGCCGGGAGGCAGCTGCTCGAGGTGTCGAAGGATCGTCTGGCAGCCGATGCTGTGGCCGACGTAGTACGCGTCTTCGATCCGTGTGGGGCATCTGCGGAGCCGCAACCGAGAAGCCGTTGAGCTCCAGCTGCTCCTTCAACCACGGCATCCAGTGGTCGCCTGGTTTGTCTCCCCAGCCGTGGACGATGAAAACGCGCGTCATTGGTCAGTTCGCGAAGATACAGCAGATCGGTAAGATCGGCCTCGGGCACGTTCGAGCGCAATCGGGCTGGAAAAGGAGAAGGCCGAATGACGGTGTTGAGCGACCTCTTGAGCGCCCTTGCCGGTGGCAGCGTCGAGGTGGTCGACCTCACGGCGCCGCTGTCGGAGGCCACGCCGGTGATCCAGCTGCCGCCACCCTTCGCCAACACCAGGCACTTCGCCCTGGAGGAGATCAGTCGCTACGACGACCGCGGCCCCGCGTGGTACTGGAACGACATCTCGACCGGCGAGCATGTCGGCACCCATTTCGACGCACCGGTTCATTGGGTGACGGGCCGCGAGGGCGTTGACGTGTCCCAGGTTCCCGCCCGCCGGCTGGTCGCGCCCGCGGTCGTCATCGATAAGAGCGAGGAGTGCGCCGACGATCCCGACTTCCTTCTGACTGTCGAGCACGTCGAGGCCTGGCAGGCGGAGCATGGATCGCTGCCAGACGGCGGCTGGCTGCTCTACCGGACTGGGTGGGCCAGCCGGGCCGGCGACGCCGGCCGCTTCCTCAATGCGAACGAGACCGGACCCCATACACCTGGCCTGGCGCCGGACTGCGCGCGGTGGCTGGCCCAGACCGCCCCGATCCTTGGCATCGGGGTGGAGACGGTCGGAACCGACGCCGGCGCGGCCCACAGCTTCGACCCGCCTTTTCCCTGCCATGCCTTCATGCTTGGCGCCGGCAAGTACGGCCTCACCCAGCTTGCCAACCTGGAGCGGCTGCCGGTCACGGGCGCGGTGCTGATCGCGAGCCCGCTGCCGATCGTTAGGGGATCGGGCAGCCCGGCTCGCGTCCTTGCGCTGGTTGTTCGCTGAGGAATGGTGATCCGGTGAAGGTTTCCGAGGCGGTCGGGAGGCTGCTGGTGGAGCGGGGCGTCCGCCAGGTTTTTGGCCTGATCGGGAGTGGGAACTTCGACGTCACCCTGGCGATGGTCGAGGCGGGCGCATCCTTCGCCCCCTCGCGCCACGAGGGAGGGGCGATCACCATGGCCGACGCCTTCGGTCGCGCCAGCGGTGAGGTGGCCGCTTGCTCAGTTCACCAGGGGCCCGGCTTGACCAACACGATGACCGGACTGACCGAGGCGGCCAAGAGCCGGACGCCTCTCCTTCTCCTTGCCGCGGAAACGGCCGCCAGCGCGACCCGATCCAACTTCCGCATCGACCAGGAAGCGCTTGTCACCTCGGTCGGCGCCGTGGTCGCGCGCCTTCGCGAGCCGGCGACCGCGCTCGCCGACGCTGCGCTCGCCCTGCAGCGCGCCCGGGACGAGCGCCGCCCGGTGGTGCTGATGCTGCCGCTCGATATTCAGGCGGCCGAGTGCTCGTCCGGCGCTCCGCCGCCGGCGCAGCCCGCGGCCCCGCCGCCCGAGCCCCAAGCGGACGCCGTGCATGAGGTTGCCGACCTCCTGGTCGGGGCCCAGCGGCCGGTAATCATCGGTGGCCGCGGCGCGTTGGGACCGGGGGCTAGAGAAGCGATTGAAGAGCTGGCCGATGCGACCGGCGCGCTTCTGGCCACATCCGCGGTGGCCGCCGGGCTCTTCGCCGGCAACCCCTGGTCGGTTGGCATCACGGGGGGCTTCGCAACCCCGTTGGCGGCCGAGCTGATGGTTGAAGCCGACCTCGTGCTGTCGTTCGGGGCGACCCTGAACATGTGGTCGACCCGGCACGGACATTTGATCGGACCAGGGGCCCATGTGGTGCAGGTCGACATCGATCGTGACGCGATCGGCAGCCACCTCCGCGCTCAAGCAGGGATCGTCGGCGACGCGGCCGCGACAGCCCGCGCCCTGGCCGGCGAGCTCCATCGCCGCGGCCACCACCGCGAGGGCTGGCGGTCGGCGGGCCTGGCCGAGCGCATTGCCCGCGCCGGGTGGTCGCAGCAGCCCTTCGAAGAGGCGGCCTCGCCGGACCACATCGATCCCCGGGCTCTGTCGATCGCCCTCGACGAGCTGCTGCCGGCGGGTCGTACGCTGGTCGTCGACTCCGGCCATTTCATGGGCTGGGCGCCGATGTACATGGCCATTGCCCCCGACCGCGGCTTCATCTTCACCCAATCGTTCCAGTCGATCGGGCTGGGCCTCGCGACGGCGATCGGCACCGCGGTCGCACGGCCGCAACGGCTGACAGTCGCCGCCCTCGGTGACGGCGGGCTCCTGATGTCGCTGCCGGAGCTCGAGACCGTGGCGAGGCTCAGCCTCAACCTCTTGATCGTCGTCTACAACGACGCCGCCTATGGAGCCGAGGTCCACCACTTCGCGACCCTCGGAAAGCCGACAGACATCGTCCGCTTTCCGGACACCGACTTCGCCGCAATTGCCCAGGCCTGCGGGCTCGAGGGGCTCACGGTACGAAGCCCCGATGACCTGGCGCCGGCTGCGGAGTGGCTTGCCGGCAACCGCGGCAAGGCGCTCCTGATCGACGCCAAAGTCATCCCGACAGTGGTCGCCGAGTGGCTAGAGGAGGCCTTCAAGGGCCACTGACGAAATGACTCGCCTCGCGGAGAAGAAATGAGAACGACCGTTGACGCTCTGTCTGCATTAGACCAGGTCACGGACGGTGGTCGACGAGACCTGCGTTGCGCCGAACTGGCTTATGAGGCGGCCCAGCAATTCCCGGGCCTGTTGCCCACGCGGGCGGAAATCGATGAGGAACGCAGCCACCTCCAGAAAGACAAACAAGGACTGGAGATCAGGCAGGGCGAGTTCTTTGCTCGTGTCCTGGCTGATTCGACGCGTGGGCACCGGCTCATTGGAGCCATGGGCCGGCCCCTCCGGCAGTCAATCGACCGGCTCCAAGATTTCCAGCAAAGCGGTTACACCGACTTGGGCACAGTCGAGTTGGAGAGGCGCGGGCGGATCGGCTGGATCACGCTCAAGAATCTGAGCAGCCTGAACGCCGAAGACGACGCATCGACACGAAACCTGGAGATTGCCGTCGACCTCGTGCTCCTCGATCCGGAGATCGAGGCAGGCGTTCTGCGGGGCGCTCCGATGACGCACGCCAAGCACCTTGGGCGTCGCATCTTCGGCTCCGGCATCAACCTGACCGACCTCTACCACGGCAAGATCTCGTTTATCGAGTTCATGCTCGAGCGTGAGCTGGGCTGCGTCAGCAAGATGTACCGCGGCCTGTCACCAGAGGACTCGTCTATGGGTGACCTCGAGGAGGGCCGGACCGAGAAGCCATTTCTGGCGGCGGTCGAAGCGTGGGCGATCGGGGGTGCCTGCCAGTGGCTGCTGGTCATGGACGTGGTGGTGGCCGAACGAGACTCGTACTTCAGCCTTCCCGCGCGCAACGAGGGCATCGTCCCGGGCTGTGCTCCCATGCGCTTGCCCCGCTTCATCGGCGAGAGACTCGCTCGCCAGGCACTGTTCATGAGCCGCGTTTTTCCAGCCGACTCCGCCGAGGGAAGACTGCTGGCAGACCATGTGGTGGACCGTGACGAGATCGAGTCCACTGTGCGGAGATTGGCCGAAGATCTGACCGCTCCGGGGAGGACCAGCCTGCTCGCCAATCGCCGCGCCCTGCGTATCGCCGCGGAGCCTCTCGACCTCTTCCGGCGTTACATGGCTACATACGCTGTAGAGCAAGCCCGGTGCCTCTACAGTCCCGCGCTGATCGATAACCTCGAACGCAACTGGGGCGTTAGAGATCGGCAGTCGCAGTGAACGCAACATCGGAACCTGAACCGCTGCAAGCGCTCAACGGTCTCCTGGCTCGACTGCGAGAAAAGGTGAGCCTCTACCGCGAACGCCTTCCCGAGGGTCCGCTTCGCACGATGGAAGACATCGGCCGTCTTCCATTCACCACTAAAGAGGACTTTCGGGCCAACTATCCCTTTGGGCTGTTCGCCGTGCCACGGAAAGATGTCGTCCGGCTGCACATGTCGAGCGGGACGACGGGCAGGCCGGTGGTGACCGGCTACACACGTCACGACCTGGCCCTTTGGGCAGAATGCATGGGCCGCGTCATGGAGTACGCCGGTGTCACCTCCAACGACGTGGTTCAGAATGCTTACGGTTACGGCCTCTTCACCGGCGGGATGGGTTTGCACCTCGGCGCCGAGGCAGTCGGAGCAACAGTCGTCCCCACCAGCTCAGGGGTGACCCAGCGCCAGGTGATGCTGATGCGTGACCTCGGCACCACAGTGCTTTGCTGCACTCCCTCATACGCGCTGGTTTTGGCCGAAGCTCTTCATGCGTCCGGAGGTCATTTGGACACGCGACTGCGAGTGGGCATCTTCGGGGCGGAGCCCTGGAGCGATGGCATGCGGCGTCAGATCGAAACGCGCCTCGACCTGGAAGCCTTCGACATTTATGGTCTGACGGAGTTGGGTGGGCCCGGAGTGGCAGCCGAATGCAGCCGGCACGATGGCCTGCACATCTTCGAGGATCACTTCTACGCGGAAGTTGTGGACCCGGACACCGGGACGCCACTTCAGGAAGGCCAGCCAGGTGAGCTGGTGCTGACGAGCCTCCGTCGCGAGGCCTCACCGGTGGTGCGGTACCGCACGAGGGATCGAACTGTGCTCACCTCGGAGCCCTGTGCATGTGGCAGCCCTTATCGACGCTTCCTTCGGGTCCAGGGTCGGACCGATGACATGCTGGTCGTGCGCGGAGAAAACGTATTTCCAAGCCAGATCGAGGAGTTGCTGGCCGGCTTCGGTGGCTTCAACGGCCAATACATCCTGGTGATAGACCGCCAGGCGCACGCGCTGGACACGCTCGAGGTCGTCCTTGAAGCCGACACCGCGGACGAACAGGGGCTCGAGCAAGAGATTCGCGATCGAATTCGCGACTCGATCGGGCTCAGGATCACCGCCAAGGTGTTGCGACCGGGTGTCCTTCCCCGCAGCGAAGGCAAGGCTAAACGGGTAGTGGACCACCGCGAAGCACCTGGGGGATCGGGATCGCCGCCCTAGATGACGAGGCTCGTAGGGTTTAGGAAGACTTCCGCGGTAGGAGCTCGCCGAGATGGACCGCAGGCTTAGAGGAACGGCGCCGCGCACCGGCCGCTTCCAGATGGCGGTCGTCGAGTGGCTCGACAACCGTTTCTCCTTCGTCGAAGCAGTTGACGCGGAGCTGTACCGGCGGGTGCCGAACTACGCGACGGCCGTCTATCGCTACCTGGGCGGCTTGGCGGCGATCATCGTGGTGATCGAATTCGTGTCCGGCTTCCTACTTGGCATCTACTACATCCCGGACGGGAACGGTCACCCCGCGCCTGCGTTCACCAGCGTCGACTTCATTCAGCACGCCGTCTACCTAGGCTGGCTGATGCGCGGGATTCATTTCTGGGGAGCGAGCCTCCTGATCATGGTCGCGCTTCTGCACATGACTTTCGTCTTCTGGACCGGGGGCTATCGCGCGCCTCGCGAAATCAACTGGATGGTCGGGGTTGTCATCTTCCTCATCGTCCTTGCTTTCAGCCTCACTGGTTCGCTCCTTCCGTGGGACGTGAACTCTTACCTCGCAAGGGGACGCGAGCTGTCGATCCTGTCCGGAGCATCCGCTCTTCCCAGCGGCGTCAGCGGATTCATCAAAGACCTGCTGCAAGGCGGACCGATCGTCGGCCCTCCAACTCTGCTTCGGTTCTATATGGCGCATGTTTTTCTGCTGCCGGCCGTGATGACCGCGCTGATGTATTTTCATTTCCGGTTGGTTCGCCGCCAGGGTCCATCGGAGCCGACGTGAAGGCACCCGGGCCGCTTGAGCTGCCACGTGAAGCCGACGACGGCAAGGCCGATGAGCGGTCGACCGGCGGCACGCGTGTCGAGCCTGGCCATCCTCTCTACCCGCTGTTTGCGCTTATCGCTCTGACCGGCATCGTTTTCGGGCCCACTGGCCGCCAGGTCGTCGACGATATGCCGGAGCGCGACACGCATTCGTACTTCCCCGACCACTTCTGGCCGTACCCGATCCTGGCGATGGGAGCTCTGGTCACTCTCGGTCTGCTTGCGCTCATCGGCCAGCCGGTGCTTCAGACCACGCAGTCAGCCGATCCTCGAACGGCGGAGATCCCGCATCCAGACTGGTATTTCCTCTTCCTGTTTCAGCTGCTGAAGCTTGGACCCCAGGTGATCACGGCCATCGTGATCCCGACGGCTGCAGTCCTGGGGCTCCTCGCCTGGCCGATCATCGACTCTCAACTCGGTCCTCGGCTCGCGCGGCGACTTGGCTGGCGATCCTGGCCGGTGCCGGGGCGGAATGTAATCACTGGAACACTATGGTTGGCCGGCCTGGGAGCAGTTGGACTCTTGACCTTATGGGCGCTGCTCGGCCCCGGTGCCTGTATCCCGTGGTTTTACAACGGCTCCGTCTGCGCGGGTTGAGGCGGTTCCGAAGAACCAGAGGCGCGGACTTGGGGTGGACTCACGCGAGGTAGGTTTCGAGCGAGGCGCGTGCCTTGCTCACGACGGGGTCTCGTCCTCGCGCAGGCGATCCAGCACCTGCTTGAAGTTTTCGTAGGGATGTGCGCCGACCACCAGGTACCGCTGTCCGAAGATGTGCGCCGGAATCGCGTTGATTCCAACCGACTCCGCCTGGCGGCGGCTGTCGTCGAGCGTCCCCTCGAAGCGCCCCAGCTCGACCGCCGACCTCAGCTCCACTGGATCGAGTCCTACCTCCATTCCGATGCGCACGAGATCGTCGACCACCTCGAGCATTCCCGTGCCCTCCCAGTGGGCCTTGAAGAGCGCTCGATGCATCTCTTCGAACTTACCGTGCTCGCGTGCGAACTCAGCGGCGCCGAGCGCCTTGCGCGAGTTGATGATCACGTCGCGCTGCCTCATGACGAGGCCCACCTCCTCGGCGATGGTGTCGAGGCGGCTTCGCATCTGCTCTGAGCGGGCGCTCCCGAAGTACGTCTCCCGCGGTATGCCCTCCGGCGGCGCCTCGGGATGCAGCTCGTACGGAAGCCACGTGAGGCGAACGAGCCCTTCGTTCTCCAGGCGCTCGACTCGGACCGAGTCGATGTAGCACCAGGGTCAAACGTAGTCGGAGAAGACGATCAGGTCCGTGGGCGCCCCTGTCTCTGTCACCTCAGGTGGAGTGTGACACCGCCGGAAGAGCGAGATCCCTCTCCACCGGACGCCGGGTGGCTTGCAAAAGTCCCTCGGGTGGAGTTGAATTCTGATGTCCGTAGTGGACCTGTCGTTTGAAAGGGGGGCGATGGGGATACTCCTTACGTTCCATCAGACCTACGAGCCGGTCTTCGGCAACGTGTTGCTGTCGGCGCTGGTCGCGGGACTCCCGCTCTACGTGCTCTTCATCATGCTGGCGCTGCTGCGCCTGCCGGCCTGGATCTGCGCCATCACGGCGATGCTCACCGCCTTCGTCCTCGCCTGGCTGGTCTGGGGCATGCCCATTGGCGTGACGGCCGGGACGGCGACCGAAGGCATGGCGTTCGGCCTGTGGCCGATCAGCTGGATCGTGCTCAACGCCGTTTTCTTTCACAATCTGACCGTCGCCAGCGGCGATTTCGACGTCATCAAACGTTCGCTGACGCGGCTCACCGAGGACCGGCGCCTGCAGGCACTGCTGATTGCCTTCAGCTTTGGGGCTCTTCTCGAAGGAATCGCCGGCTTCGGCGCGCCGGTCGCGATCACCGCATCGATCCTGGCGAGCCTTGGATTCGAGCCCGTGACCGCTGCGGTCCTGGCCCTGCTGGCCAATACAGCGCCGGTGGCCTTCGGCTCGATCGGCATCCCAGTCGTCACTCTTGGCGCCCTGGTCGCGCCGATCCTGCATACGGACGTGACGGCGACCACCCTCGCGCTGTCGGCAATGGTCGGGCGCCAGCTGCCGCTTTTCTCGATCCTCATCCCGGGCTACCTGATAGTGGTGCTGGCCGGCTGGCGCAGGATGCGCGAGATCCTGCCGGCCGTGCTCGTCACCGGCGTCTCCTTCGCGATAGTTCAGTTCCTGGTGTCCAACTTCGTCGGACCTGAGCTGACCGATATCATCGCGGCTCTCGTCTCGATGGGCTGTCTGGCCGCCTTGCTTCGGGTCTGGCGTCCGGCTCAGATCTACCGTTTCGAGGCTGAAGGCGCCGCAGCGACCTCGCGCCGGGTGTCGGGCGGGTCGGGACGGCCAGGCTCTGAGGTCGAAGTCGACAGCCCTGGCCGCATCTCTCGCGCCTACTCCATGTACGTGATTCTGACCATCGTCATCCTCATCGGCCAGATGGGCAATCTGCCCTTCTTCTCCGGCCACCCTGTTGGAGACGTTAAAACCGCCCTGGCCGTTCCGGCCAATGTCACCGCCGACCTGAAGTGCGGGACGCCCGGCTTCAAGCTGTGCGCCCAACCCTGGATCGGGCCCGACCCGGCCAAGGACCGCCAGGCATTCAAGTTCCCCGACTGGAACTTCTACTGGCCTGGCACGTATGAGATCACGGGCGGCAAGCCAGTTTCATTGATCTCCCGTGAGCCGCCGATCGTGGCGAAATCCACCGAGTACCCCCTGACCTTCGACTGGAACTTCCTCGCCGCCGCCGGATCACTCGTCCTTTATGCAGGGCTGGTCGCATTTCTCCTCATGAGACTGCGAGGCGCGAAGGTCAACTTCTTTACCGTCTACGGCCGCACCGTCCGCCAGCTCGCGCTGCCGATAGTGACCATTGCTTTCATCCTCTCGATCGCCCAGCTCATGAACTACTCAGGCATGACCTCCAGCATGGCCATCACTCTGTCCAAGACCGGGTTTGTATTCCCGTTTGTCGCGGCGTTCCTCGGCTGGCTGGGTGTGTTCCTCACCGGCAGCGATACCTCATCGAACACGCTGTTCGGTCCATTGCAAGCGCAAACCGCGCAGCAGTTGGGAAACGTGAGCCCGATTCTGACCGCCGGCACCAACTCGTCCGGCGGCGTCATGGGCAAGATGATCAGCCCGCAAAACCTGTCGGTCGGAGCGGCCGGAGTGAACAAGGTAGGTGCCGAAGGGGAGATCTTCCGGCGGGTGATCGGCTACAGCCTCATCCTCACCAGCCTCGTCGGCATCGTTGCGATGATCGAGGCCTATGTGATCCCAGGCATCGTCCCGACGCCGTAGCGTTCACGGCGCCAGTAGCAGCTTGCCCACGGTCTGGCGCGAGCCCAACATCTCGAGCGCCTGAGCCGCTTCCGCAAGCGGGAAGGTCCGTCCGATCGGAGGCGCCACCCGGCCCGATCGCAACAGGTTTAGGGCTTGTGTTGCGAGGTCGGCGGTGCGAACGGCATCGGACGCGCGGAGCATTCCGAGCGAGAAAGGCAGTATTCCGATGTTGCGGCGCCGGAGCGCATCGAAGGAAGGAATCTCGGGCACCTGGCCGGAAGAAGCCCCGAACAACACCATCCGGCCCAGCGGCCGCACTGAGGATAGGGCGCTCTGGAACACCTTCCCGCCGACCCCGTCCATGACGATGTCGACAGGCGGAACCGGGTCGTCGTATCCGATTGCCTCGTCGGCGCCTTGCCGCAGCGCGAACTCGCGCTTCTCGGGGGTGGATGCCATGCCCACGACATGGCCGGCGCCAAGCGCCTTCGCGACCTGGACGGACGTGGAGCCCAGCCCGCCCGCGGCGGCGGTGACCAGCACCGTTTCGCCGGGTCGCAACCTCGCCATCTCCGACAGGCCGAAAAAAGCAGTGACGGTGACCAGCGGCCAGCCCCCGGCCAGCTCCAGGTCCAGCTCCGTTGCATCGAAGACGAACCTGCTGTCGGCCACCACCTTCGCCGCGAAACCGCCGGTCGTGAGGAGCGCTATGACAGGCCTGCCGCTCCCGCCCTCGACGCCCGAAACCTCGAGGCCCGGGGTGAAGGGTGGAGGCGGGGCCGCCGCATAGCGGCCGCGGAGCGAGAGCAGGTCAGCGAAATTGACACCGGCTCGAACGACGTCGATCACGACCTCGCCGGCTCCCCCCACTGGATCCTCCACCTCCCGCAACTCCAGGACTTCCGGCCCGCCCAGGCGAGCCGCCACGATCGCTTTCATCTTGCGCAGCCAGAGTTGCCGTGAGATCGGGACCGCATCCGACCCATATTCGCCGATCCAGGTGGGGTAAAAAGTGATAAACAATTGGGAGGGGCAGACCTTTCCGGGGTCACAAACAGGGGGTGAACCAATGTCTGACTTGGTTGGCGGCCAAGAGCTTCAACGCGGGCAGGACATGCCACCGGAGGAGCGTCGAAAACAGATGCTGCGGGCCGTCGTGGCCAGCACAGTCGGCACCTCGATCGAGTGGTACGACTATTTCCTGTACGGGACGATGGCCGCCCTCGTCTTTCCGAAGCTGTTCTTTCCCAAGGCGGATCCGCTTACAGGCACGCTTGACTCGTTCGGCATCTTCTTCATCGGCTTCGCAGCGCGTCCGGTAGGCGCCTGGATCTTCGGCACGTACGGCGATCGCATAGGCCGGAAAGCGGTTCTGATAGCGACCCTCCTGCTCATGGGAATCGCGACGTTCCTCATCGGTTTAATGCCGACGACGTCGCAGATCGGCATATCCGCTGCGGTAATCCTTGTGGTCCTGCGCACCTGCCAAGGACTCGGCGTCGGCGGGGAGTGGGGCGGCTCGGTACTCATGTCGATGGAATGGGGCAGCGCCAAGCGCAAGGGCTTCCTGGCGAGCTGGCCTCAGTTCGGAGTCCCCGCGGGGCTGCTGACCTCGACGCTCGTGGTAGCCGCGACGAGTGCGGCAACCGGCTCCGGCTTCTTGGTCTGGGGCTGGAGGATTCCGTTCCTTCTCAGCATCGTGCTGGTCGCTGTCGGTCTCTACATTCGGCTGGGTGTCATGGAAACCCCGATCTTCCGTCAGATCGTGGACAAGAAGCGTGTCGAGGCGCGGCCCATGACGGAGGTGGTCAAGCGCAACTGGCGGGAGATCATCCTCAGCGCCCTCATTCGATTGCCGGAGCAGGCGCCTTTCTACCTGTTCACGGTTTTCGTCTACACGTATGGCACGACGGCGCTCAAATTCCAGCGTGGGTTCCTGGTCAATGCGGTGAGCGTCGCCGCCCTCATCTCGTTCGTCACCATTCCGCTGGCGGGCCACCTGTCCGACCGGATCGGACGCTTGACCATGTACCGGATCGGCATCGCCGTCATGGCGGTCTGGGGCTTTGTCTACTTCGGCCTGTACAGCACAGCCATACCCGCGCTCGTTTTCATCACGATCATGCTGTCCCTGATCCCGCACGACCTGCAGTACGGCCCTCAGGCGGCCTTGATCGCGGAGAGCTTCACCGGCCGGCTGCGCTACAGCGGCGCGTCGCTCGGGTACCAGCTTGCATCGGTGATCGCGGGAGGCCCCGCGCCATTGATCGCCACCTACCTGTTTGCCCAGACGAAGAACCCGTACGTCATCAGCGTGTACATCCTCGTCTGCTGCGTTGTGGGCTTTGCGGCCACCACGCTGCTCAAGGATCGCTCCAGCTACGACCACTCGCGGGAGTACGAGGAGCAGGAGATGCCAGCGCAAGCGGTCACTCGACGCGCCATGGGCTGATCGGTAGAACCGACTCATTGGAGGCGCTGCGCGGCGGCGCCTCTTTCTTTTTTCCTTGGCTCAGTCGATCTTGTCGGTCGCTTCGCCCATCGCGTCGTCGCCTTCGATGAGCGGATCCTCATCGCTTGCGGAGTAGCGATCGCGAACCTCGGCTCCGCCAGTTTCGGAGTCGCCGATGCCTTCCTCGGAATCCAGCTCAACGAGCTCCCCAGCCTGCCGGTCTTCTTCGAGCAGCTGCGCGTAGGACCGCTGCGCCTCGTCCAGCGTCGGGTACTCCCAGAACTCAGTGTTGGGCGGAACTTCGGCGCCCTCGGTCTCGTCCAGGCCGTGCTGGAACACATAGGCGCGGCCGCTGTCGGGATCCTGGATCAGGGAAACAAATCGTTCGCCGGTGAGCTCGGCGCGCTGTGCAGCCTGCCCACCGTTTTCCAGGTCGAACAAGCGACTTATCAGCTGTTCTTCGCTTTGTTCCTCCATGCCCTCTCTCCCTATATGTGTGGCTGGTCCGCCGCGGCCGGTTCTCGTGCGGGATCGCTCTCGGGCAGCACATCGCAGGCCCAATCCGAACGCTTCCAGTCCGGGACTGGCGGCCGCGAGGTCTTTCTCGGCACGAACCTGGAGCGCTCCACAAGCTGGTAGTGATGGATGTAACGCGGGCAGTTCGGGAACACTTCCCTGACCTTCACGCGGACGATGAATTGCGCGTACGGATACGCATCAATCAAATCGTCGTTTTCAACGACGCTCGCAGTGCCGTTGACCCGCACCCGGTTGCGCTTTTCGAAATCGATGAACAGCATTCCGACCTCGCCCGTGGCCAGCGCGTTGCCCATGGAGAGGTACATCCCATTGCCGTCGTAGTTCGGAAACGCCAGCGTCCGCTCATCGATCACGCGGACGAACCCGGGGTCGCCGCCCTTGTACGAGCAGTTCGGCCGCCCCATGGGATCCACCGTCGCCAAAAAGAACATGTCGCGCCTGAGAATGAACTCGGCGTCGTCCTCGTCTATGAAGTCGTGGACGAGGCGCTCCTCGATCCTGTCGGCCAGGCGACGCGTGTCAAAACGGTCCTGCAGCCGGCGCTGCGCATCGTGGTAGAGCTCCGTCATGCCCGCAGTCTAGGCCGTGGTCAGCCGAGGCCGGCTGGTACGCCCTGGGAACCCGACTGGCGCGAGCGGTGTACAAGAGTCGACGTGCGCTTCGTGGCCCTCGCTCCGCTGGTGGCGCTTGCCGCCGTGGGATGCACGCCCGGGCCGCCTTCAGCCCAGATCAGCCCGCTCACTGCGCCGCCGTCGACCGCCGCAACAGCGGTGGCAGGCGGGTGCGGGTCCACCCAGGTGTTCAAGGGCGGGGTGCCGGCGTGGCTCGACGCGGCCGGTGCGTACAACAACCCCGCGGGACTCCCTTACGTCGTCGCGAACCCACCCATCGCGGCAGGATTTCTCTTCGGCGCTCCGCTCAGGGCGGGGCATCCAACCAACCCGGCGAACAAGATCCTCTGGGTGGTCGGCAAGCCGCGAGAGGGCGCTGAGCTCAGGATCATCGGGCATCCGCTGGAGGCATCGACGCCTGAGGTGCAGACTTCGGCTCCGGCGGGCTCGTCGCCCGGCGAGATCTATCCATCGATCGTCGACGTGCCCCGGCCAGGCTGCTGGCGCTTCGACCTTTACTGGGCCGGCCACACCGCCGCGGCGGAGCTTCTGTACACCTAGCCGTCGCTCGTCGGTGCGCGCCGCGACCAGAGAGTGCCCCCGACCCGGACGTTGCGGAAGACCTCCTCGCTCACCATGAACCCGGCAAATATCAAGAGCACACCAAGGAGCTCTCCGAGGAAGAACGACCAGGTCACGCCGAAGCGGTTGAGGCCACTCGTGACGCCGGGTATGAACGCGCCGGCGGCGATCAGGATGGTCGCCGGCACGCGCGAGTTGAGCCTGCCTTTGAACAGGGCGTCGATGGCTGCCGGCAGCGAGGCCACGAAGTTGACCGCCACCGCCGCGGCGCCGTACAGCTGGGCGAACACCGGGGTCCTGACCTTGGCGCGCAGCACCTTGCGCTTGGGCATGTAGACATACGCCGAGAAGAGCGCACCGAAGACCAGGCACAGCGCACCAGCGACGTTGAATCCAGGCGTCAGCACGCGCAGGTAGTTGGGGAACGCAGAGCCGACCGGGACATGCGTGCTCGGGTCGACGGCCCAGCCTGGGGATGCCACACCTGCTGTCAACGTCAGATAGGCAACCGCAACCGAGCAGATGACCAGAACGCTCATCGCGATGTGGGCGGCCATGGTGCGGCGCACGGCCGTGGCGACGATGATGGCGATGCCTCCGAGCAACGCGATGGCGAAGGCAACGGTCCCAGCGCCGGCCGATCCGGGATACTTCGCGGTCACGGCCAGCGACAGCGCGCCCCCGATCATGAAAGTGACTCCGGCGAAATAGCCGAACCGGGTCTTCGAGAGCAAGTAGATCGTGCCCGCGCCCAGATAGGCGGCGACGAAGAAGGCGCCCACCAGGTACCACGCCTTGTACAGCGGTTCGCTCCAACCGAAGGCGCTGCCGGCAAACTCGCACCCGGCGCTGATGCCATACCAGAGAAGGCCGATCCCCCAGACGAGCTGGAACGGCTGGCGTCGCTGCCACCACTGATCCAACACCATCGCAGCGAAAACAAGGCTCAGCACCGAGGAGCCCAATGGCAGCACGACGTTGAGCGTGTTCAAGCTCCAACCCCCTTGAACGATTCCACCATCGCCACTCGCACTTCGTTCAGGAACCACCCGACATTTCGCTCGAAGTCGGCCGACCCGCCGGCCTGGACCGCCGACATCTGCTTTGTGCTCGAGTGGACGACGCCTTCGAAAAGATGGAACGCTCGCATCGCGTCGCCCAGGGAGAGCCCCACGTCGTGCGCCAGCCGCGCGTACCGTTCGCCCAGGCCCCGAACGTCGCCCGACCAATCCTTGTCGGTGTCACCCAGGTAGGCGACCAGCAGCCGCATCAGGTCGTGACCGAGCTCTCGCTGCCGTGCCTTGGCGGCGTCGTCGAATCGCGAGTACCACGGCTCCGTCTCCAGCTGGCCGTCGGTGGTGGCGAGGCGAGCCTGTCCGACGAGGGCGCTCATGAACAGCGCCAGCTCGGGCGCCGCCTCGCCGGCCAGGGCGTCGACGTCCTCCAGGCTGAAGCGGCGGTGGCCTCCGGGCGTTCGAAATGTCCGGATCCGGCCTCGGTCCGCCCACTCGCGGAGCGTTGCCGGATGCACGTTGAGCTTTCGTGCCGCCTCGTTGAGGCTCAGCCAGCCGGTTTCAGCCGATGCGGCAGGGGGCACCGCAGTAGTGTAGGGAATCTAGGAACTTGGGCGCAATTCAGCAGCTTTCTATAGATTCACAGCGCGAAAAAGGCTGTCTCGCTCTCTCCCTGGAGGCGAATATCGAACCGCAGCACCTGACCGTCCGGCCGCGCGATCAGGGTCGCACGGAGGTTGGGGTCCAGCAGCTCCAGGACAGGGTCCGTGCTGTTCGCCTCGCTCTCGTCTGGGAAGTAGAGGAACGTTTCGAGGTGGCGAAGGAGACCGCGGGCAAACACAGTCACATTCATGTGCGGCGCTCGCACACGCCCATCGAGGAGGCGTAACGCTGCCGGCTTGGCCAGGTTGAAATGGAACGCACCCTCGACATCCGTGCGGCATCGCGCGAACTGCGACGCGTGCCAAACCTCGACAAGGGAGTCCGGGACGGGCTCGCCCGCGCCATCGAGCACCTGTCCCTCGATGCGAAGCGTTCCCGTTCCGTCCGGCCTCACCGCGTCGACGTCGCCGGTGAAGGGCAATGCGAACCCGAAGAAGGGCCCGACGGTCTGCGACGGTGTTGGCCTCGGGCGCTCGCTCATCGAGGTCAGCGTTCCAACGGCGTTGCGCGCCGGCCCCTGATCACGATGTCCCAGCGATACGCCAGCGCCCACCCCGGGGTGGTGGAGGCGATGTCGAACGACGCCACGAGCAGCTGACGGCCCCGGGCATCGGGGATCGAGTTGAGAATTGGGTCGAGCCGCATCAACGGATCGCCAGGGAAGTACATCTGAGTAACCAGGCGGCCGCTGAGCTGTGGGCCGAACAGCGAGAAATGCACGTGCGCGGGCCGCCACGCGTTCTCGTGGTTCTGCCATGGATACGCTCCCGGTTTGATGGTGACGAACCGGTAGCGTCCGTCGGAGTCAGTGCGGCATCGGCCCGCCCCTGTGAAGTTCGGGTCGAGCGGCGCGAGATGATCATCCGCGGGGTCTGCGTACCTGCCTGCCGCGTTCGCCTGCCACACCTCGACCAGCGTGTCCCGGACCGGGGCGCCGTCCTCGTCCACCACGCGGCCCGCCAGGATGATCCGCTCCCCCAATGGCTCTCCCTTGTGCTGGCGTGTCAGGTCGGCATCGTCCGGGCTCACCGGGATCCGCCCAAAGGCGGGCCCGGGACCGCGGTGGAACCACTCCTCGGGAAGCCGCACCAGCGGGCGGTGCGGCGCCCGCAGCACCGTCGAACGGTACTCCGGAAAAAGGTATGGAGGCTCGAAGTCGACGACCTCTGCCGGGCTCACGATTTCACCTTAACGGTGCCTCGGGCCGGGTGTAGGAAGTATCCGACCGGGAACAAGCGGAGGTCGAACCTGTCGCTGATGAGTCCCCAAATGCCTCGTGGAACCCACATTGCCATCAACACCGCGACCGAACCGAGGATGATCAGATACCACGCGCCGCGGTCTGCGAGGGTCTGCTGGAGCATGTAGAAGATCACCGTGCCAACGATCGGGCCTTCAATCGAGCCCAGCCCACCGATCAGCGCAACGAAGATCATGTACGCGGACCACTGCACGCTGAAAACCGAGGTGGGCTGGACGAACAGCTGGCTGATGATCAGAACGCCGCCGGCCGCGCCTGCGCCTGCGGCGGCCACGAAATACACGATCCCCTTGGCCAGAGCCACGCGCACACCAACGCTCCGCGCACCGATCTCGTTGTCGCGAATCGCCGTCAGGTCGAGCCCGACGCGGCTGCGAAGCAGGAGGTAGGTGCCCAGCAACGTCGCCACGGCGACAGCCAGCGCCGCCCAGTATGTGTAGGCCTGGCGGAGCGCTGGATCGAGGTCGGACAAGCCCCGCAGAGTGGCGCCTGTCCCACCGCCCAGCGAGTCGGATCTCAGGACGGCCAGCAGGACCGCCTCGGCCACGACCCAGGTGGCGATCGCGAAGTACTCACGGCGAAGCCGCAGCAGCAGGAACGAGGCGGGCACCGCGACAAGGCCGCTGACCAGCGCAGCCACGGGGATGGCGAGGAACGGTGAGAGCCCGTTGTCGGCGAGCACGAACACCGCGTATGCGCCGATACCGATGTAAGCCTGCTGGCCGACCGAGATCAGCCCTGCGTACCCGGCCAGGAGGTTCCACAACGTAGCCAGCGAGAGAAGGATGAAGAGGTTGACAAGCACGCCGGTGACGTTGGCGTAGACGAGGTAGGGAAGGGAGGCGAGGACCGCGACGGCGACGGCGCCGGCGACCGCGTTCCATCTCGCTGAGCGCCGTGAGCGGGTGACACGTTGAGGCGTGGCTGAAGGCGCCGACTCGATCATGCAAGCCGCGCCGGGATCAGGCCGTTCGGTCTCAGCGCCAGCAGAACCAGGAAGACGAGGTGCCCGGCGAGAACGCCGAAGCTCGAGTCGACCTGCGCACCGAGGACCTGCGCTACGCCAAGGATCATCCCGCCGAGGAGGGTTCCCCAGAGGGATCCGACTCCGCCGATAACCACCGCCTCGAACGCGAATATGAGCCGCTGCGGCCCGGCCGCGGGGTCAAAGGACGAGTACATGCCGAATGCCACACCGGCGAGGGCCACCGTCGCGAAAGCGATCGCCGCCGCGATCCCGTAAACATGTCGCACGTTGACGCCGACAATGCTCGCTGCCTCGAGGTCGTCCGCGGCCGCCCGCACCTGGCGCCCGAGGCGGGCTCGTGACAGGAACAGCTGCAGACTGCTGAGCACAACCACCGCGACCGAGAAGACGATGACCGACTCGTAGGCGATCGAGAGCTGGCTGTTGACCTGGAAGGACGCTGACGCGAGCCACCCGGTAGGCAGCGAGCGGCTGTTCGCCGACACGCCTTCGAGCAGCACGTTCTGGATGACGATGGATAGGCCAAAAGTCACCAGCAGGGTCGTGAGAGGGCTGACGTCCAGGCTCCGCTGGATCACGAACCGCTGCACCGCGTAGCCAACCACGCCGAACAGCGGCGCCACGACAAGCGCCGACCACAGGACCGGTACGTGCAGTCCCGTGATCACGGCCAGAGCCAGGTACGCGGCGAGCACCGCCAGGTCGCCGTGGGCGAGGTTCACCACGCGCATGACCCCGAACATCAGTGATAGGCCGCACGCGAAAAGGGCGTAAAGGCCGCCGAGAAGGATTCCCTGGACTATCGCGTTGACCCAGACCAAGCGCTATCCCCGGCCGCCCGCCGTGCTCTTGGCGAGACCGAAGTAAGCGGCCTCGACATCGGAGGGAGAGAGGTCGCGCGGCCGGCCGCTGAGGGTGATCTTTCCCTCCAAGAGGCAGTGCGCCCGGTCAGAGACGCGCAGGGCCTGGGTGACGTCCTGCTCGACGAGAAGGATGGTGGTGCCTGCAGCAAGAAGCTCCGGGAGCAGGTCGTACAGCTTGCGCACCACCGCGGGGGACAGGCCCAGCGACATCTCGTCGATCAGCAGAATTGTTGGATTCGCCATCAGGGCGCGCCCGATCGCGACAGCCTGCTGCTCGCCTCCCGACAGGTAGACGACCGGCCGAGCGCGCCGGGTCGCCATCCACGGGAACAGCTCGAACACCCTGGCTACGTTCCAGCTGCCGCGTCGCGACGGAACTGAGCCGATGACCAGGTTCTCTTCAAGCGTCAAAGATGGGAAGAGGCGGCGGCCTTCCGGGACGAGGACGATGCCTGCGGCGACGCGGCGGTGCGCAGGCAGATGCGTGATGTCGCGCCCTTCAAGGCGGATGCTGCCCGCGGTGGGTGTGTGGATTCCCGCGATGGCGCGCAGCAAGGTCGACTTGCCCGCACCATTGGCGCCGATCATCGCCACCGTCTCGCCGGCTGCCAGCGTGAAGCTCACGTTGGTCAATGCGGGCAGCAGGCCGTACCGCACTGTCAGGTCTTCGATCTCGAGCAGTGGCGCGGCGGGAGTCGCGCTCCTCAGGTTTGTGAGGCCTCGCCGTAGCTCGTGCCGAGGAAGACATCTTTGACGGCGGGGCTGGCGAGGACGGCGAGTGGCTCCCCGTCGCCGATGATCCTGCCGCCGGCGAGACAGATGAGACGGTCGACCATTCCAACGAGAGCTCGAACGACGTGCTCGACCCAGATCACCGCGACGCCCCTGGCGCGGATCCGCTCGATCACCTCGACCAAACCGGCCACCTCGGGCTCCGTCAAACCTGCGGCGACCTCGTCGAGCAAAAGCAGGCGTGGCTTGCAGCCGAGCGCTCGCGCCAGCTCCAGGCGCTTGCGCTGCACCAGGCCGAGCCGCGAGGCGGGCGAGTTGGCCTGTTTGCGGAGGTCGGCTTCATCGAGGACGCCTGCGGCCAGGCTGGACGCTGCATGTCCGCGGAGGCCGGCGCCGCGGTAGGCAGCGACCAGGACGTTCTCGAACACCGTCATGTGCTCGAACGATCGAGGCACCTGGTAGGTGCGCGCGATACCGAGCCGGCAGCGCTGTGCGGAGTCGAGTCGGGTGACCGCCCGACCCTCGAAGTGAACCTCGCCCGAATTGGGAGAGAGGTCGCCGGAGATGAGCGAGAAGAGGCTCGTCTTGCCCGCACCGTTGGGCCCCACCATGCCGACCGCGTCCCCGCCCCTGACGACCAGCGAAAGTGAATCGGCCACGATGATGCTCCCGAACCGCTTCGAGACACCTGCAAGTTCCAGCAGCGGACCAGCCGTCACGCGTTGGTGGGTTGGAGATCCCCGTTCGTCGGCACGTCTTTGTTGAGCGAGTTGTCGACGACGACCATGCTGTAGGGGTACTTGCTCCCCTTCCTCCACTGCACGCCGACGGGCTGCTGGATTGCGATACCGGGCATCGGGCCTTTGGTCCAATCAAGCGGGCCGCTTATGCCCGTGTAGCTGAGGGTTTTGAGCTTACCCGCGACGGCAGTTTTGTCATGGGGATTGTCGACGTTGGTCAGCGCTTCGTGCGCGATCTCGAACAAGGAATGCACCGAGCCCAGCGACGACAGCCACTGCTGGCCGGTAGATTGCTCGAAACCGTCAGCCAGCTGCTTGGCGGTCTGGCCGGTCAGCGTAGACGTGTAGGGGTGATACGGCGACCACCAGCAGTCGGTGGCGATGTTGATGACGAGGTCGCCCAGGGCTGTCGTGTCGGCTGGGAAGAGCAGAACCTTGGCAACTGTCGCGAGCTTCGGCTTGAAGCCTTGCTGGGCGGCCTGCTTCCAGAAGGTGTTGAAGTCCGGCGGGAGCGGCACGTTCGAGTACAGCTGGGCGTTCTTGTTCTTGAAAGTGTTGATCATCGAGCTGTAGTCGGTGGTGCCGTCCGCATATGCGCCGCCGTCGATCGATGTGTATCCGGCAGCCTTGACCAGCGGTATGAAGTTGGTCCGAAAGGCAGCGCCGTCGGGGTCGTTCGGATACATCTCGGCGACGACCTTGTTGGTGTTCATCTTCGCCCACATCGGGAAAAAGCAGCCGGCGAACTCGTGAAGGCCGAAGAAGAACATCGTCGTGAACTTGAATGCGTCGCCGGGCTTGGCGCCGCGGCCGAAGTACCAGGCCTCCCACGGCACTATGGTGGCCACGCAGGGTACGCCGCTGGCCTCGCAGAGCGTGGCCACAGGGTTGGTGACCTCGGGGGTTGATGCGCACAGCACGATGTCGGCGCCGGAATTGATCAGCTCCTGTGTGACTGCGGCAGCTCGGGTTGGGTTCGACTGACTGTCCTTGACGATGATCTCGACGTCATAACCCTTGCCGCCGGCCTTGAAGCCGCTCTTGTAAGCACTCGCGCCCCGAATGCCGTTGATGACGTAGTTGTCCCCGGTCGCGAAGCCGGCCGCCTCACCTGTTTGCGGGCTGACGTATCCGATGGTTATCTTGCCGGTGTTGGCGTTGCTCGTGCCCCTGATGTCGCAAGCATCAAGAAGGGCTGCTGCCGACAGGCTCAGGGCACTGGCGCCGGCCGCTTTGAGCAGGGTCCGCCGCGTGATCTCGCGGTAGAGACGATTCTCCAACTCCGTCATCCCTCGTGACTCCTCTCGGGCGTGCGGCCCGCGAACCCAGGCGTTCGCCAAGCGCGAAGCTCAGCCAATCGTGACCACGCCTTTGGCGAGTGTCAAGGAGCGCGCCGGGGAGCTCCTCGAAGTGCGGTTGCGACGTCCTCCGAGTTCGCCACCCAGCCGAAGAACGTCTTGACGTTGTAGACGGTGGCCGCCTGGATTCCCGCTGGTCCCGCCGGCATGGTCGCGTCCTCGATCATGACCGGCCAGTACTCATTGAAATAGGCATCGCGGAGCGTCGACTCGACACAGACGTTCGACGCGATACCGACCATCAGCAGGTTCCGAATGCCACGACCTCGAAGCACGGAATCGAGATCCGTGCCATGGAAGCCGCTGTAACGCGGTTTGACGATCACAACGTCGCCGGGCTGTGGGGCAAGCGCGTCAACGATCTGGAAATCCCACGTTCCGAAGGTCAGCAACCTGCCACGCAGCTCGGGTCGCTCGCTCATCAGGCGCAGGGCGAGCTCCTTCCGAGGATTCGGGGAGTCGGGTCCGCCGGCTGTAGATCCGTCCGCCGGCCAGCCGATCGTGAGATAGATGATCGCCACGCCGGCGCCTCGTGCCTCGTCGCACACGAGGCGAGCGTTCGAGACCGCGTCGCGTGCGGGACCGACGTCGATGCCCGCAAGGTCGAGCATCCCGCCTGGGCTTGCGAAGGCGTTCTGCATGTCCACGATCACCAGCGCGGTGCGATCGAGGTCGAGGACGATCGGCTCCGGCTCAGCCGGAATCTCAACCCTGTTGAATGTCACCCTCGAGCCTCACGATTCGCTTCGACTTCAGCTCTGCTCGCGGCAGCGTCCCCGCGGATACAACGCGACACTCCAGGCGCACGCCGAGGGCCTGGCGGAGGTCCGCCTCGAGGCGCTCGGTGGACGTCTCCGGTCCGTCGATCTCCACCAGCAGCGCGACTTCGTCCATGTGGCGCACACGCCGCCGCTCGATGACGAACTCGCTGACGCTTGGGTGGCGCCGCACGATGTCCTCTACCTGCGATGGAAAGAGGTTCACACCGCGCACTGTGAACATGTCGTCGACCCGCCCGCGGATGCCCCCGAGCAGCTTCATGTAAGAGCTGCCGCACGAGCAGGGTTCGCGCGAGACGACAACGCGGTCCCCGGTGCGGTAGCGGATGAGCGGCATGCCCCAGCGCCCGAGGTTGGTGGCGACGAGCTCGCCGTCATCCGTGGCACGACCATCCTGATCCAGGACCTCGAAGATGAACTCCGACTCGATGGCGTGAATACCGTCTCGCTGAGAGCAGCTGTGTCCGGTCGGACCAAGCTCCGTCATGCCGGTGTGGTCGAAGCACGCTGCCGAGTAAGCAGCCTCGATGGCGGCGCGCGTGGCCGGGATGCTGGCGCCCGGCTCGCCGGCATGAATGGTGATGCGAACTTTGGATCTGGCCGGGTCGATCCCGATGCTTCGCGCCACGTCCGCCAGGCGCAGCGCGTATGTGGGCGTCGACAGCAGGACTGTCGCGCCGAGCTCGGACATGGTGCGGATCCTCTGCTCCGTCGTCATCGCGCCGCCGGAGATGACGAGGGCGCCAAGCCGCTCAGCGCCGCCGAACGCCGTCCAGAAGCCGATGAAAGGCCCGAAGGAGAAGGCGAAGAACAACCGGTCGGTGGCGGTGACCCCCGCCGCCCGGTAGACATGGTCGGCCCAGATCCGCAGCCACCACTCCCATGACTCGGCGGTGTCCAGCCAGCGCAGCGGCTGCGAGCCTGACGAGCCTGAGGTCTGGTGCAGGCGGACGTAGCGATCGAGCGAATAGGTGAGGTTGGTGCCGTACGGAGGGTTGGCTGCTTGATCCGCCAGGAGCTCGCTCTTGGTCGTGAGAGGAAGGCGTTCGAAATCGTCCCAGCCGCGGACCTCAGTCAGGCGGGTACGCCAGAAAGGGTTCGTCCGCAGGGTTGCGCGGACGCCGGACTGCAGCCGCTCGAGCTGCAGGGCGCGGATCTCGTCGAGACTACTTGGTGACGACGCGGTCGCCGATCTCCAGGGCTCCGTCGAGGATCTCGAAACCCTCGTCCAGCTCGGCCTCGGTGATGCACAGGGGCGGATTGGTCATGATCGTGTTCCAACGGACAAAGGTATGCATGCCCGCGTCCAGAAGGGCCTGCGCGATCGCCTTCATCTCAGGTGACGTGCCGTTGAACGGCGCCATCGGCTCCAGAGTCTTGCGATCCCGCACCAGCTCAATCGCGCCGAAAAGGCCGATGGAACGCACCGCGCCGACGCACGGATGGCGCTCCTGGAGGCGTCGGTGGTGGTTGGCCAGTACCTCGCCCATGCGCCGCGAGTTGCCGACCATGTCGTCCTCTTCGTATGCCTGGATCGCACCCAGCGCGGCGGCGCAGCCGAGAGGATGGCTGTTGTAAGTCAGACCGCCGTAGAAAACTTTGTCGTCGAAGTAGGCGGCGACCTGCGGACGCATGCCAACTGCGCCAAGCGGCACGTAGCTGCTGGTCAAGCCCTTGGCCAGGGTGATGAGGTCGGGCACCACGTCCCAATGGTCGACTGCGAACCAGCGTCCGGTCCGGCCGAAGCCGGTCATCACCTCGTCGCAGATGAGCAAGATCCCGTGCCGGTCGCAGATCTCGCGCACGCCCTGGAGGTAGCCGTCGGGAGGGATCAGGATCCCGTTGGTGCCCGTGACCGGCTCGATGATGAAAGCGGCGATCGTCCCAGGGCCCTCGAGACGGATCGTCTCCTCGAGCAGGTCCAGAGCTACCTGAGCGGTGTCCGTTCCGCGCTGGATGCCGTGGTACGGGTCGAGCACGTGGACCACACCGACCGCATGCTCGTTCGGCCAGCGGCGCGGGTCTCCGGTCGCCTGGATGGCGGTGCCGGTCGAGCCGTGGTACGAGCGATACCGGGCGAGGATCTTGGAGCGGCCCGTAACCGTACGAGCGATCTTGATCGCGTTCTCGTTGGCGTCGTTGCCCGCAAGTGTGAACAGGACCTTGTCGATGTCGCCAGGGAGTAGCTCGGCGAGCTTGCGGCCGAGCCGCGCTCGCACTTCGGTCGCCATGAACGGGCTGATGTACGGGAGCTGATCGGCCTGGCGCTTGATCGCGTCGATGATCCTTTGATCGCCATGACCGGCGTTCACGCACATCAGCTGGCTGTTGAAGTCGATGAACCGCTTGCCGTCGGCGGTCTGGAAATGGACGCCTTTGGCGCTGGCGACCGCCAGCGGTTTCAGCCCCGCCTGCGCGGACCAGTCGTACAGCGTGTGGCGCAGGCAGAGCTCGGTAATCTCCGCCGCGCTCAGCGCTTTGACGGCCTCGACCACCATCGGGGAAATCGTACTCGTGGCTGCGTGATCGAGGCCTGACCAACCCGTGTTTGACATCCCCACTACCCGGTGCTATACCCCTCGTGGTGCTCGGGTGGGCGCCCTTGTACCGCTCCTTTTCTGCACCGCCTGTCTGGGAGGGGAATGGATGTTTCCAGCCGCTTTTGACTATGCCGCCCCCGCCACTCTCGCCGAGGCGCTGTCAGTCCTCAAGCAGCGGGGAGACGACGCCAAGGTCATGGCCGGTGGCCAGAGCCTGATCCCACTGCTCAAGCTCCGGTTCGCCCAACCCGCCCTGGTGCTGGACATCGGCAGGCTGCCCGGCCTTGCCGGCGTCAAACGCGACAACGGGCACCTGACCATCGGCGCGCTGACCCGGCATGTCGACCTGGAACGCGACACCGAGCTGGGCAAGACCTTCTCGATCCTCCCGGAGGCGGCGCACTGGATCGCCGACCCGCTGGTCCGGAACCGCGGAACCATGGCCGGCTCGGTCTGCCACGCGGACCCGTCTGGCGACTGGGGCTCGGTCATCCTTGCCCTCAACGCCGAGCTGGTGGCGCAGTCGTCGGCCGGCGAGCGAATGATCAAGGCCGCCGACTTCTTCAAGGGACCGTTCGCGACCACACTGCGGCCGGACGAGATCGTGACGGCAATCCGCATCGCGGTGTCCTCGGCTGCTTCCGGAGGCTCGTACCAGAAGCTCGAGCGCAAGGTCAGCGATTTCGCGACAGTCGCGGTGGCTGTGCAGGTGGAGATGGACGGCCGCAAGGTCGCCAGGGCCGGCATCGGGCTGACAGCCGTCGGCGAGACCAACATCAAGGCCGTCGCGGCCGAGAAGGTCCTTGCGGGCCAGGAGCCGACCGATGAGGTCATCGCCGAGGCCGCCCGGCAGGCCGCTGCCGCCGCCGAGCCGAAAGACGATATCCGCGGGACCGCTGCATACAAGAAGGACGTGGTGCGAGTGTTCGTCCAGCGCGGCCTCAAAGCGGCCATCGGCCGCGCCCAGGGAGGGAAGGCATGAAGGTCACGATGCGCATCAACGGAACTGAACGCGGCGGGGATGTCGAGCCGCGCGTGCTACTGGTCGACTTCCTGCGCACCAACCTGCTGCTCACAGGCACTCACGTCGGGTGCGACACCAGTGGCTGCGGAGCCTGCACCGTGCTGCTGGACGGAGAACCGGTCAAGTCGTGCACGATGCTTGCGGTCCAGGTCGAGGGGCGGGACATCAAGACGGTCGAGGGCCTCCTGCAGGGCGGCGCGCTCTCGCCGATCCAGGTCGGCTTCCACGAGGAGCACGGTTTGCAGTGCGGGTTCTGCACGCCGGGCATGATGATGGTCGGCAGCGCGCTGCTCGAGCGCAACCCAGACCCCACCGACGAGCAGATCCGGTGGGCGATCAGCGGCAACCTCTGCCGCTGCACTGGATACATGAACATCGTCAAGGCGATCAAGCACGCCGCGAAGATGAACCAGGAAGCGGCCAAGGCCGGATCGCATGCGGAAGCCGTCCCGGCCGGAGGTGGCGAATGAGCAGCACTGCGCACCTGCACGGCGGCATCGGCGACTCGATCAAGCGCAAGGAGGACGGTCGCTTCCTGCGCGGCAAGGGCAACTACATCGACGACATCACCCTGCCGGGCATGCTGCACATGGCGATTCTCCGCAGCCCGCACGCGCACGCCCGCATCAAGTCGATCGACACCGCGGCTGCAGGCGCCAAGCCAGGCGTGATCGCGGTCGTGACTGGCGAGCTGATGGCCCAGCACAAGCTGGCCTGGATGCCCACCCTGAGTGGGGACACGCAGGCGGTGCTGGCCACCGACAAGGTGCGTTTCCAGGGCCAGGAGGTGGCCGCGGTCATCGCGGAGACCAAGTACCAGGCCGAGGACGCGCGGGACGCGATCGTGGTCGAGTACGACATCCTGCCCGCGGTCATCAGCCCCGATGGGGCAAAGGCGACCGGCGCGCCTCTGATCCGCGACGAGAAGGAGGGCCAGAAGGACAACCACATCTACCACTGGGAGTCAGGCGACAAGGGCACCACGCAGGCGGCATTCGCCAAGGCGGCCAAGGTCGTACGGCTGCACACCTTCTATCCGCGCTGTCACCCCGCGCCGATGGAGACCTGCGGCTGTGTCGCCGACGTCAACCCGGGGACGGGCAAGGCCACGATCTACATGACCAGCCAGGCGCCGCACGCCATCCGGACGGTGTTTGCCCTGGTCACCGGCCTGCCCGAGCAGAACATCCGCGTCGTCTCGCCCGACCTCGGCGGCGGATTCGGCAACAAGGTGCCGGTCTACCCAGGCTACGTGGTCGCAACGGCGGCCAGTCTGCTCATCGGGCGTCCCGTGAAGTGGATCGAGGACCGGTCGGAGAACCTCATCTCGACCGGTTTCGCACGCGACTATCACATGACCGGTGACCTCGCGGTCGACAAGGATGGCAAGATGCTCGCGCTGCGCGTGCACCTCGACAGCGACAACGGCGCCTTCTTCTCGGACGCGCAGCCGTCGAAGTTCAAGGCCGGCCTGTTCCACATCGTCACGGGCTCGTACGACATCCCCACCGCACACATCACTGCGGACGGCTACTACACGAACAAAGCGCCCGGCGGCGTTGCGTATCGATGCTCTTTCCGCGTCACCGAGGCCAGTTATCTCATCGAGCGCCTGGTCACCAACGCGGCGATCGAGCTCGGCATCGACCAGGCCGAGTTCCGTATGAAGAATTTCATCCAGCCGGAGCAGATGCCGTACCACTCGGCGACCGGCTGGGTGTACGACAGCGGCGACTACCCGAAGGCCATGAATGTCGCGCTAGAGCAGCTCGGCTATGACGAGATGCGCAAGGACGTGGAGGCGCGGAGAAAGAAGGGCGAGGTCACCGGCATCGGCATAGCCAGCTTCACCGAGGTGGTGGGCGCCGGCCACGGCGCCGACTTCGACATCATCGGCCTGCGCATGTTCGACAGCGCCGAGCTGCGCGTGCATCCGACCGGCAAGGCGATGCTGAGGATGGGCACCAAGTCACAGGGCCAGGGCCACGAGACGACGTTCGCCCAGATCGTTGCCGAGGAGCTCGGCATCCCGGCCATGGACGTAGCGGTTGAGGAGGGGGATACGGACACGGCGCCCTACGGGCTCGGCACCTATGCGTCGCGCAGCACGCCTGTGGCAGGCGCGGCGACCGCGATGGTCAGCCGCAAGCTGAGGGACAAGGCGCGGAAGATCGCCTCCCACCTTCTCGAGGCGGCCGAGGAAGACCTCGAGTGGGAGCGCGGCAAGTTCTACGTCAAGGGCTCGCCAGACCGAGCGAAGACGATCCAGGAGATCGCTTTCGCCGCGTACACCAACCTGCCGGAGGGCATGGAGGCGGGGCTGGAAGGGGTCCACTACTACGACCCGCCGAACATGACCTATCCGTTCGGGACCTACGCGGTGATGGTGGACGTCGACAAGGGCACAGGCCAGGTCAAGGTGCGCCGCATGGTCGCAGTCGACGACTGCGGCGTGCGCATCAACCCGATGGTCGTGGAGGGCCAGATCCATGGCGGCCTCGCGGAGGGTTTCGCGATCGCCTTCATGCAGCTGATCACGTTCGACGACGACGGCAACTGCATCGGATCGAACTTCATCGACTACCTGCTGCCGACTGCGTGGGAAACGCCCAAGTTCGAGACGGGGGAGACGGTCTCCCCCTCGCCGCACCACCCGCTGGGAGCCAAGGGTGTCGGTGAATCGCCGACAGTCGGCTCGCCGGCCGCATATGTCAACGCCGTAATCGACGCGCTGTCGCCGTACGGCATCACCAACATCGACATGCCGGTGACCTCGGACAAGGTCTGGGCAGCTCTACGATCGAAGGGGGTCACCGAATAGCAGACGACGTCCTGGAGCTGTTACGGGAGTACGCGGCCAACGGCACGCCTTGCGCGCTGGCCACGGTCGTGCGGGTCGAGCCGCCGACCTCGGCGCGCCCCGGGGACAAAGCGGTCATCACCGCCGACGGCCGGCTGCGCGGGTGGATCGGCGGCAGCTGCTCCGAGCCCGTGGTCCGCCGAGAGGCGCTGCGGGCGCTGGCCGAGGGCACGTCGCAGCTCGTCAAGATCGTGGCCGCGGCGGAGGTCCGGCAGAGCCGAAAGCGGGGCGAGCTCATGGTCGCTACCACATGTCCGAGCGGCGGATCGCTCGACATCTTCATAGAGCCGCGGTTGCCACGCCCACTGCTCCTCGTGTTCGGCGAAACCCCGGTGGCGGAGACCCTGGCCAAGCTTGGCGAGCTCACAGGCTTCCGCAGCCGGATGGTGACCCAGGCCGAGGTGGCCACATTGTCAGTGCCTGGAAGCGACGCCTGGGCCGTGGTGGCAACCATGGGCCACTTCGACGAGGACGCGGCCGAGGCCGCGCTTGCCTATCCGGAGCTTGATGTGAGCTTGATCGCGAGCACACGGCGCGCCGCGGCTGTGCGCGCCGAGCTGCTGGCGCGTGGCCTGGACGAGCACACGCTCGAGCGCCTGCGCACCCCCGCCGGCAAGGTACGCGGGGTCACGCAGGAACAGATCGCGCTGCTGGCTCTGGCCGAGGTCGTGACGGCGCGGCAGAAGCGAGGACCCAAGCCGGCTGTGCAAGAAGCGCCAGCTGTGGTGTTTGCGACCGACCCGGTGTGCGGGATGACTGTCGACCCGCTCACCGCAACCCATAGGTCCGAGCTCGGCCGGACGACGTTCTGGTTTTGCTCAGCCGGCTGCCAGGCGGAGTTCGAGAAAGCCCCGGAGCGCTACCTCAGACCGATCGAAGACTGAGCGCTTGCGGCGCGTCGCTGCGCCAGCACCGGCAGGCGGGCACGCGCAGCCTTGAGCCGTTCGTGCGAGATGTCGGCGATCGCGACTCCCTCACCGTCCCCGAGGCCCGCGATTTGCGCACCGAGCGGATCCACGATCACGCTCCGGCCCGTGTACGCCGCCCCGGCCATTCCGCCGACGGCGACATACATCGTGTTGTCGAGCGCCCGGGCTCGCGCGACAACGTTGAGGTGCTCCTCCTTGAGCGGGCCCGCGACCCAGGCTGTCGGCGCCAGCAGCAGGTCGGCGCCTTGATCCGCGGCGCGTTCGATGAAGCTGGCGAAGCGCAGGTCGTAGCAGATGACCACCGCGGCCCGAAACCCATCGACATCGACCTGCAGCGGGTCTTCGGCGCCGGCCCGAAACCGGTCCGACTCGACCTCCCCGAACGCATCGAATAGGTGGCGCTTGTGGAATGTGCCGATCAGGCCCTTGACAGGATCCACCACGACGGCGGAGTTGTAGATGCGGCGCTCGCCGGCGATCGACTCGAACATCCCGGCCACCACGGTCATGCTGTGCCGCGCGGCCAGCTCCGCCAACGTGGTCACGAAACGTCCGTCGAGCGGCTCCGCGACTGCATACAGGTCGGCAGTCTTCTCGCCGAAGTCGCACATCGCCGCTTCGGGAAAGACAACCAGGCGCGCACCCGAATCCGCTGCCTGAGCAGCGAGGGTGGTGATGCGGTCGACGTTGGCCGGCTTGCTCATCCCGGCGCTGAGCTGGGCTACAGCGATTTTCATCGGCTACACG